>JACZQV010000037.1 GCA_022545545.1 Pseudomonadota bacterium | reverse complement strand
AGAGGTGTTCGTGCGTCTACGCGCGCTTCGCAACAACTGGTAGCGGGTCCATCGCCAGTGTCGGCCACGAACTCCATACACGGCTGAAACCGACGGTTCGGCTGGCGGAAAAATGGCCCCCGAAGGGGCCTAAGTTATCGAGTTTATTGGTAGCGGAGGAGGGACTCGAACCCCCGACACGCGGATTATGATTCCGCTGCTCTAAACCAGCTGAGCTACTCCGCCCCAGGATCGACCCGGCGCCGGGCGGGCCCAAGGCCGCCACCCGAAACGCCCGCATCACGCCCTCATATATAGGCCGCGCAGGGCCTCAGGCAAAGGGGCCTATAGGTCCAAACCTGTCAAGGCCGCCCCGCGCAGGGTCCGGACCCGACGCCGAGGGACCAACGGGGCGCTCTCGTCGTCGGCCGCCCGGAGCCCGTCCCCGGGCTGCCCAGAACCCGCCGGCGCCCCCGACTTCCCTTGCCGGCCACCTCAGACGATGGCCGAGGACGTCGCCGCCTTGGCTTCCGCCGCCATCGCGGAGCCGGTGACGAAGCTGACATCGGGGTTGTACCAGGTGGCGTAGTCCTCGCTCCGGATGCGGGTGAGCAACTCGTAATGGTCCGGCGCGCGCGCGAGCAGATCGTTGCGCCTGGCCATCACCTTCTTGAGGTAATCGAGGTAATCCTGGTCCGAAATCGCGCCCTCGAGGGGATAGGTCCGGCCGTCGAAATAGCCCTTGCCGGCGAGGATGCAGATGTAGTTCCAGTTCTCGAACATCGAATAGGGCTCATTGGTGTCGACGATGCCGGGGATCTTGTGTTTCCACAGCTCGAGCTTCTCGATCAGGGTATCGGGCACCTTGACGTCTTCCCGCGCCGCCTTCCAGAACGCCGTATCGGTGCGGTTCGAGGTGTAATAATGCATGGTGATGAAGTCGCGGATCTCCTCGTAAAGGTTCGCCGACAGCCGGTTATAGGCGCCCGACAGCGCCGGGCTGACCTCCTTGTCGGGGTAATGATCGACGAACCAGCGGATCGCCATCTGGGTGAAGTGAAGCGACGTCGATTCCAACGGCTCGATGAAGCCGCCGGCAAGGCCGATGGCGAGGCAGTTCTTGACCCAACTCCTGCGTGAGCGGCCGATGCGCATGGGCACCACCTTGGGCTCGGCGTCCTCCTCATCGAGCCCGAGATGGCCCAGGAACTCGTCGATGGCCTCGGCGTCGGTGCGGAACTGGGACGAGAACACGTAACCGGTGCCGAGCCGCGTATAGAGCGGCACGTTCCACGCCCAGCCGGCGCCGAGCGCGTGGCTGGTGGTGAAGGGCGCGATCTTGCCATCGTCGGGATGGGGGATCTGCAGCGCCAGCGCCCGGTCGCAGAGCAGCCAGTCGCCGTAGGGGATGAAGGGCTCGCCCAGCGCTTCCTTGATGATGAAGCCGCGGAATCCGGTGCAATCGATGACGAACTCGATCGGGTGCTCGCCGTGTTCCCTGAGCTTGAGGGAGGAGACGAAGCCGCGCTCATCGAGCCTCACCTCGTCGACGTCGTCGCGTATGTGGGTGACGCCGAGGCTGGTGGCGTAATCGGTGAGGAAGTCGGCCAGCAGCTTGGCGTCCATGTGATAGGCGTAAGGGATGAAGCCCCGATAGTCCCTCGAATCGAAGGCGCGCGGCGCCTTCAACTGCTCGATCATCGCCAGGCTCGGCACCACCGAGTGGATGAAGGAAGGCTGCCCGCCCCGCTTGGCGTACTTGTTGTAGTAATAGGCGAGGTGATAGCCGTGGAGATAGCCCGGCGCCTCGAAGGGGTGATAGAACGTCGTCCCGTCGCCGTTCTGATCGACGTTCCAGTCGACGAAGCGCACCGCCCCCTTGAACGAGCCGTTGCAGCGCTTGATGAAGTCCTTCTCGTCGATCTTCAGTTGATCGAGGGTGACCTCCATGGAGAACGTCGTCGCCTCGCCGACGCCGACCGTCGGGATGGAAGGCGATTCGATGAGGGTGATGTCGACGTCGGGCCCGTCATTGCGCCTATTCAGCGCCGCGCTCAGGATCGACGCCGCCAGCCAGCCGGCCGACCCGCCGCCGACGATGGTGATGTTCTCGACACGGTTGCTCATACGCTCTCCCTGCTCCCTCGTTTTTGTCTCTTTCCTGCCGCCCCGCGGTAATGGCCGCCGGCGCCCCCGTTATGGCCCATCCGGCCCGGTTGTCAAGGACCGCCCGGAAGCCATGCGATCGCGACTTGGAATGGCTCTAAATAAGGCGTTGCGGGGGCATGGGCCGGGGCCGCCGGGGCCTAATCGGCGCCCCGGATCCAGCCGCCGCCCATGACCCTCTCGCCGTCATAGAAGACGCAGGCCTGGCCCGGCGCCACGCCGTGCTCGGGCTCGGCCAGCACCACCTCCGCCGTGCCCTCGGGCCCGCCATGGACCACGGCCGCCACCGGGGCTTGCGCCGAGCGCAGCTTGACGGCGCAGGCGAAGCCGGCCTCCGCCAGCGCGCCGGCGCCCAGCCAGTTGACCCCGTAAAGCGCCACGCGGGTCTTGGCCAGCGCCGCCCGCGGCCCGACGACGACGCGGCGGCTCTCGGGCTCGAGCCTGACGACATAGAGCGCATCGCCGCCGCCGACGCCCAAACCCCGGCGCTGGCCGATGGTGTAGCGGCTAATACCGTCATGGCGCCCGAGCACGGCGCCGCCGAGATCGACGATATCGCCCGGAAGCGCGGCGTCCGGCCTAAGCTTGTCGATGACGGCGGCATAATCGCCGTCGGGGACGAAGCAGATGTCCTGGCTGTCGGGCTTCTCGGCGACGGCGAGGCCGAAGCGTTCGGCGAGTTCCCGCGTCGCGGCCTTGCTCTCCATCCCACCAAGCGGAAAGCGCAACAGATCGAGCTGCGCCGTGGTGGTGGTGAAGAGGAAATAGCTCTGGTCCCTGGCCGCATCGGCGGCGCGGTGGAGCTCGGGCCCCGACGAACCGATCTCGCGGCGGACGTAATGCCCGGTCGCCAGCGCATCGGCGCCGAGGTCGCGCGCCGTGGCCAGGAGATCGCGGAACTTGACCGTCTGGTTGCAGCGGATGCAAGGGATAGGGGTCTCGCCGCGGAGATAGGCATCGGCGAAGTCGTCGATGACCTCGGCGCGGAAGCGGGATTGGTAATCGAGCACGTAATGGGGGATGGAGAGCCGCTCCGCCACCGCCCGCGCGTCGTAGACGTCCTCGCCGGCGCAACACGCCCGCGGCCGGGCCCGGGCGGCGCCGTAATCGTAGAGCTGCAGGGTGATGCCGATGACCTCATAGCCCTGCTCGACCAGCAGCGCGGCGGTAACGGATGAATCGACGCCGCCCGACATGGCGACGACGACGCGGGTGTCGGCGGGGGCCTTGGCGATGCCGAGCGAATTGAAAGCCGAACGGTGAGCCATCGGCCGGGCCTCGTGATCGCCGGTGGCGGGCGCGGTCATGGACGGGTGATCCGGCGGCATCGAAGGGGCCTCATTGGCGGCACTTCACGGGTCGAGATCATGGGGCGAATATAGGCCGTCCCGGCCGCCTTGCAACCACCGGCGCCGGCCCCCTCACCCGGCGGCGAGGCCCATGTCCCAGAACGCGGTCTCGAGCACCGTCGCCTGGCGGAAGGTGGCGGCGAGGCCCGGGAAGCGCCCTTCGCCGCCCGCCTCCTCCCCGGCGCCGATGCCGGCGCGCATGAGCGCCAGGCGGTCGAGCCGGGCGGCCTCGCCGCGCGCCACCGCTTGATACTCCTCCCCGGCGTACATCTCGATCCATTCGCCATAGGGGTTGCCCTCGATCCTGGTGTCCGCATCGGCCTTGAGGTTGGCGCCGATCTCGGCGTAGCCGACGACGCAAGGGGCCAGCGCCACCTGGAGATCGAGGATATCCCCGCTCGTCCCCCGCTCCAGCACGTAGCGGGTATAGGCCATGGTTTCCGGCGCTTCCGGCGCCGCCGCCATCGCAGCCTCGGTCAATCCCCAGCCGGCGCAGAACTTGACATGCAGCCCCATCTCGACATCGACGATGGCCGAGAGCATGGCGGCGGCCTCGCGCAAATCGGCGAGGCTGTCCGACTTATAGGCGCCAAGGGCATAGGCCCGGGCGAGATGGATGAGGAAGAGATAATCCTGGCCGAGATAGTGGCGGAAACAGGCCTCGGGCAGGGTGCCGTCGGCCAGGCGCTTTACGAAGGCGTGCCCGGCATAGGCCTGCCAGTCATCGGCGCACGCCGCCTTGAGGCGGGCGAAAAGAGAGGTTTCGGAATAGAGCGCCGGCACGTCTAGTCATCGAGCAGGAAGTTGTGGATATCGGCCGGCAGCGTCACCGTCAGGCCGTCGAGCTCCTCGCACATGACGATCTGGCAGCCGAGCCGGGAGGTCTTGGTCAGGCAGAAGGCGAGGTCGAGCATGTCCTCCTCGTCCTCGGAAGGCTCCGCCAGGCGCTCGTAATCCTCGAGGTTGACGACGACGTGACAGGTCGAGCACGACAGCGAGCCCTCGCACGCCCCTTCGATGTCGATGTCGTTGGCATGGGCGATATCGAGGACGGTGTCCCCGACCGGGGCCTCGACCTCGTGACGGGTGCCGTCGGGATCGATGAAGGTCATCCTCGGCATCGAAAGCCGCTCCGCCACCCGGGCCGCCTTTCCACCACGCCGATCATTCGGCGGCCTGGCCCCGGGGGTCCGATTCGCGCAGCCCGGCGACCTCCCTCGCCACCTCCTCGATGACGAAGTCGATTTCCGCTTCGGTGGTGAAGCGGCCGAGGCTGAAACGGATCGACGCATGGGCCAGCCGGTCCTCGACGCCAAGCGCCTTGAGCACGAAGGAAGGCTCGAGCGACGCCGAGGTGCAGGCCGATCCGGAGGAGACGGCCACGGCCTTGAGGGACGCCATCAGGGCTTCGGCATCGACATGGCCGAAGCTCAAATTCAGGTTGCCGGGGATGCGCGTCATGGCATCGCCGTTGAGCGCAACACCCGCGAGCCTCGTGGTGATGCCGTCATAGAGCCTGTCCCTAAGCGCCCCTATGCGCTTCGCCTCATCGGCCATCTCCAGCCGGGCAAGCCGGCAGGCCTCGCCGAAGCCGACGCAAAGGGGCGCCGGCAGGGTGCCTGAACGAAAGCCCCGCTCCTGCCCGCCGCCGTCGAAAAGCGGCGTCAGGCGCACCCGCGGGCGCCGGCGCACATAGAGCGCGCCGATGCCCTTCGGCCCGTAAACCTTGTGCGCCGTGAGACTCATCAGATCGATGCCCATCTCGTTGACGTCGACGTCGATCCTGCCGATCGCCTGGGCGGCGTCGGTGTGGAAGAAGGCGCCGTGCTCGCGGCAAAGGGCGCCGATCTCGGCGATGGGCTGGATGACGCCGATCTCGTTGTTCACCGCCATGATCGAGACCAGCGCCGTTCGCTCGGTGAAGGCGCGGGAGAGTTCGCCGAGATCGATAAGGCCGTTCCGCCGCACCGGCAGGTAGGTGAGCGTGAACCCCTCCCGCTCGAGCGTTCGGCAGCTCTCGAGCACGCATTTGTGCTCGGTGACGCAGGTGATGACATGGTCCTTCCTGGCCTTGTAGAAATGGGCCACGCCCTTGATCGCCAGGTTGTTGGACTCGGTCGCGCCCGAGGTGAAGATCACCTCCTTGGGATCGGCGCCGATAATCTCGGCGATCTGCTCCCGCGCCACCTCCACCGCCTCTTCCGCTTCCCAGCCGAAGGCGTGGCTGCGCGAATGGGGATTGCCGAACTTCTCCGAGAGATAAGGGAGCATGACGTCAAGTACCCGCCCGTCCATCGGCGTACTCGCCTGATAGTCGAGATAAACCGGCGTCTTGACCGCATCGGTGCCGGCGCCGGGCTGTTTGGTCATGACCGCACCCCGCTCTCTCAGGCCGCCGGCGCCACCGCCGCCGCCTTCGCCCCGGCGCGGGCATGAAGGGCGCGCCAGGCCTCGATCAATTGGTCGATATCGCCGGCGTGGCTCTGCCAGCCGAGGCTGACGCGGATGGCGCTCGACGCCTCCGCCTCGCTCGCGCCCATGGCCTTCAACACGTGGGAGACGCCGACCTTGCCCGAAGAGCAGGCGGCGCCGGCGCTGACCGCGATGCCGGCGAGATCGAGCGCCATCACCTGGGTCTCGCTGGCCACGCCCGGCATGGTGAAGCACGACGTATTCCCGAGTCGGTCGGCGCCGGCGCCGAACACCTTGGCGTCCGGCGCCAGTGCGCCGATGCGCCCCTCCAGATCGTCGCGCCAACGGGCGAGGCGGGACTGATCGGCAATGTCATCACGGGCGAGATCACAGGCGGCGCCGAAACCGGCGATGGCGGCGACGTTCTCCGTGCCCGCCCGAAAGCCCCGTTCCTGGCCGCCGCCGAGCTGCACCGGCACGACCGTCACGCCGCCCCGCGCCACCAGCGCCCCGGCGCCTTGGGGCCCACCCATCTTGTGGGCCGAAAGGGTCAGAAGGTCGGCGCCAAGCGACGCCATGTCGATGGCGATCCGGCCCGCCGCCTGGACCGCGTCGCAATGCAATAGTGCGCCGTCGGCGTGGGCGATCTCGGCCGCCGCCGCCACCGGGCCGATGACGCCGGTCTCGTTGTTCGCCAACATCACCGATACCAGCGCCGGCGGCGCTTTCGGACCTTCTTGGAGAATGCGTTCCAGGGCCTCGAGATCGAGGACGCCGTGGCCGTCGACCGGCGCGATGGTGGCGCCGGGCGCGGCGCCAAGCACGGAGTCATGCTCCGCCGCCGAGACGACGATGCCGGCGCCATCGAACGAGCCAAGCGCCAGGTTGTTGGCCTCGGTGCCGCCCGAGGTGAAGATGACCTCGTTCGCCTCGGCCCCGACGAGGGACGCCACTCGCCTCCGGGCCTCCTCGATGACGCGCCGGGCAAGGCGGCCGAAGCGATGCACGGACGAAGGGTTGCCGGTGATCTCCAAAGCCTCGGCCATGGCATCGCCGACGGCGGGCCGGAGCGGCGCCGTGGCGTTGTAATCCATGTAAACGGCGTGTTTCATGCCGGCGGAGGCGACTCGACTATTCCGCGGCCATCACGGCCTTGCGGTAAATCACGCCGGACATACCAAGGACGCGCTTCTCGCAGACATCATAGAGGGTCACCGAGCTGAGGAACAGGTGGATGTGATTGCCGAGTTCCTCCCAGAGATCGTGGGTCATGCACCGGCTGGTGTCCCCGGTACAGCCCTTCGGCGATCCCGGCATGCAGCGGGTCGCCCGGATCGGCTCGTCGACGGCGAGAATGATGTCGGAGATCCGCGTCGCATCCGCGGCGTGGGCCAGAAGATAGCCGCCACCCGGGCCGCGGACGGAACCGACGAGCCCGCCCCTGCGGAGCTTGGCGAAAAGCTGTTCGAGATAGGAAAGCGAAATGGCTTGGCGGTCGGCTATTTCGGCAAGGGCGACCGGCTTGCCATGGCCGTGGGTGGCGAGATCGACCATCGCCATAACGGCGTAGCGCCCCTTCGTGCTCAACCTCACTTTTGTTCTCCCCTTAAGCGCATTTCAAGCGCATTCGATGCAACTGACGCCCGGCCGTAAACACCAAGCCAAGCGCCCAAACTAATTCTTGGCCGTCGCCGGACGCCTCGGTTCGTCTTCGGGCGCCGAATCCGATTCGTAGTCGTCGGCGCCGAGCACCGCTTCCGATTTATCGAGCCGCCGCTCCAACTCCTGGATGCGGGCGCCCATGCCGTTCACCTGCGCCAGCAACCCGTCGATGGCGCGAGCCACCGGATCGGGCAGATCGGTGGTCGGCGTCCCATAGGCCCAGAACTCGGGCTCCTTCGGCTTTTCCCGCGGGCCCGCCACCCGCGCCGGGATTCCGACCATCGTCGTCCCCGGCTCGACATCCTTGAGAACGACGGCGTTGGCGCCGATACGCGCGCCGGCGCCAATGGTGATGGGTCCGAGGACCTGGGCGCCGGCGCCGACGACGACGCCGTCCTCGAGCGTCGGATGACGCTTGCCTTTATCGCGTGAGATACCGCCGAGCGTCACGCCCTGGTAGAGGGTCACGTCGTCGCCGATGATCGAGGTCTCGCCAACGACCACGCCCATGGCATGGTCGATGAAGAAACGCTTTCCGATGACCGCGCCGGGATGAATCTCGATACCGGTGAGGAACCGCCCGATATGGGAAAGGAACCGGCCCAGAAGGTACCATTTGCGCCGCCAGAGGCCGTGGGCCAGGCGATAGATCAATATGGCGTGGAACCCCGGATAGCACAGCATTACCTCGAGCCAGGAACGCGCCGCCGGGTCCCGCGCAATAATGGAATCAAATTCCTCAGAAAGAGCCTTGAATATCATGGTGCTGTCTGTGGTAGTATTTACGATGTTTGGTAGGCCGTTTTCATCCAATAGCACTGTTCGTTGCCAATGATAACCTTTTTCCATCAAGTGGTTATCGCCGACGACGGGGTGACCGCCGCGCCAGCGGCCACCGCAAAGGGCCCTGGAGGGCAGCCAAATTGGCCGCATCACCGGTCATTATATATATAAAGCCTGAGTAGCGTGATCAAGTATTGAGAGTGGCGTAAGACCTTGCCTTTTGCAATAGACCCAGCCTCTAAGTCGGTTATTTTGGGCGAACCCGGTTCCACCCGGCCGGAATTTCAGGCCTGTCCATGCCCGATGTGATCTTCAATGGACCGGGCGGCAGGATCGAGGGCCGCTACCGGCACAACGTAGAGGACGCGGCGCCGATCGCTCTATTGCTTCACCCCCATCCCCAGCATGGCGGGGCGATGAACAACAAGGTCGTCTATGCCTTGTTCCAGGCTTTCGCACGGCGCGGATTTTCGACCCTGCGGTTCAATTTCCGGGGTGTCGGGCGCTCCCAAGGCAGTTTCGATCACGGTCTGGGCGAGCTCAGCGACGCCGCGGCGGCTCTCGACTGGCTGCAGAGCCATAACGCCGATGCTTCGCGCTGCTGGATCGCCGGCTTTTCCTTCGGCGCCTGGGTCGGCATGCAGCTTTTGATGCGCCGCCCGGAGATCGAGGGGTTCATCTCGGTCTCGCCTCCGGCCAGCAACTGCGATTTCTCGTTTCTCGCTCCCTGTCCAGCCTCGGGGCTGATCCTCCAGGGCGGCCAGGACGAACTGGTTCCCGAACCGGAGGTCGCCAAGCTCGCCCAAAGGCTGGCCCATCAGCGCGACATCACCATCGACTACCAGGTGGTCGCGGGCGCCAACCACTTCTTCCACGACAAGCTGGCGGAACTGATCGCCTGTACCGATGTCTATCTCGACCGGGCGCTGGCGCCGAAGAAGGTGGCGAAGGCGAGCTGACGGGGCGCCGCCCGGTGAGCCCGGCGCGCGCCCATCCCAGGTTTCATCGCCGCCGCCGGTTTAATGACCGCGCGCTCCGGTCACACGCGTCACGGACGATGCAGCCTGCCGCCGCCCGTCGGTTGGCCGACGCCGGTGGTGCCCGGCAGGCTCAGGGGAAGGCCGCGGAGGGAGCGCACGGCGAGGAAGCCGAAGGCCTGAGCCTCGAGCGCGTCACCGTCCCACCCCAGCGCTTCGACCGCTTCGACCCGGCCGTCGAGGGCGCCGTCGAGCGCCGCCATCAGGGCCGAATTCCGCCGTCCACCTCCGGACACCAGCCAGCGCCCGACCGGCGCCGGGAAGTGGGCCGCGGCCAGCGCAACGGCGCCGGCCGTGAAGCCGACCAGCGTCGCCGCCCCGTCCGCCGCCGAGAGGCCGGACAACGCCCCGGCGTCGAACGCCGCCCGGTCGAGGGACTTCGGGGGGAGAGCGGCGAAATAGGGATGATCCAACATCTTAGCCAGGATCCCCTCATCGGCCCGGCCCTTCCGCGCCAGGGCGCCGTCGGCGTCATAGGGCCGGCCCGTCCGTTCCAGGGTCCAATCATCGAGCAAGGCGTTTCCCGGCCCGGTGTCGAAGGCCGTGAGTTCGCCATCGGCCCCGATCCAGGTGACGTTGGCGACGCCGCCGATATTCAGCACCGCGAGCGGACGTTCGAGACCGCCGCTGAGCGCCGCGTGATAGAGCGGCGCCAGCGGCGCGCCTTCGCCCCCCGCCGCGACGTCGGCGCCGCGAAAATCGTCGATGACCTCGCAACCGGTGAGCGCCGCCAGCCGCTTGCCGTCGCCGATCTGCCATGTGCGCCGCTCGGCCGGCCGGTGCAAGATGGTATGACCGTGGAAGCCGATGATGCCGATGTCGGTGCGGGTGAAGCCCGCTTTGTCCAGCAGCGATCGGACCGCCTGGCCATGGGCGGCGGTAAGCTCGTCCGCCACCGCGTCGATCGTGCCGGGCGCCGCCTCACCGCCAAGGACGCCGCGAATCCGGCGTCTCAGCGCTTCCTCGTAAGGCACCGTCAACGCCGGGCCGCATTCATCGACCCTCTCGCCGTCGGTACGGATCAAGGCGGCATCGATGCCGTCGAGCGAGGTCCCGCTCATCATGCCGAGCGCCCAGAGAGGCTCAAACGCCAAAGCCCGATGCTCCTCCAACCTAAAATTGGGCCTTATGAAGCCCGTGTTCGCGCCGGCCGCCGAGGCGCCCTTGGCGCCCTTTATACTCCCCATGGAGCCGAAGTTTGTACAACCCTTTTGCCCGCGACCCGGCCGTAACCGTGGGCGGTAAACACCCCCTGGCCCGTGGCGTTGTGCGCCGCAAGCGGTTGTGCTAAAGGTGCCAGCCACTTGCCGGGGCAACCGCGAAGGCCGTTCAAGCCCCTGCTCCACCGTTACCATCCCGCCAACCGACGCCGCCCGCGCCCATGACCACAGCCAAATCAGAATTCCTGCGCCAGGCCGAGGCGCGCGGCTTCGTGCACCAGTGCACGGATCTCGATGGACTCGACGACGCCCTTGCCGGCGAAGGGCCGGTGACCGCCTATATCGGCTTCGACTGCACCGCGACCAGCCTCCATGTCGGCTCCCTGGTGCCCATCATGCTGCTCCGCCTTTTACAGAACACCGGCCATAAGCCGATCGTGCTCATGGGCGCGGGCACGACCAAGGTCGGCGATCCCTCGGGCAAGGAAGAAAACCGCAAGCTTCTGTCCGATTCCGAGATCGCCCGGAACATGGCGGGCATCGAGAAGATTTTCGCCAATTTCCTTACCTTCGGCGATGGCGCCGGCGACGCCGTCATGGTGAACAACGCCGACTGGCTCGACGGGCTCGGCTACATTTCGTTCCTGCGCGACTACGGCCGGCATTTCTCGGTCAACCGCATGCTGGGGTTCGAATCGGTCAAATTGCGCCTCGACCGAGACCAGCCCCTCTCCTTCCTCGAATTCAACTACATGGTGCTGCAGGCCTACGACTTCATCGAGTTGGCCCGGCGTTACGGTTGCCGGCTGCAGATGGGCGGGTCGGATCAATGGGGCAACATCGTCAACGGCATCGAGCTCGGGCGCAGGGCCGAGAACCTGACCCTGTTCGGTCTGACCTCGCCGCTGATCACGACCGCCGGCGGCGAGAAGATGGGGAAGACGGCGCGGGGCTCGGTGTGGCTGACCGAAGAGGCGCTCTCGCCCTACGAGTACTGGCAATATTGGCGCAACACCGCCGATACCGACGTCGGCCGGTTCCTGCGCCTGTTCACCGAGCTGCCGCTGGACGAGATCGCCCTTCTCGAGGCCCTTCAAGGCAACGAAATCAACGAGGCCAAGAAGGTGTTGGCCCATGAGGCGACGGCGCTTGCCCATGGCGCCGAGGCGGCGCGGGAGGCGGGCGAGACGGCGCGTCAGACCTTCGAACAGGGAACCGCCGGCGAGGCGCTGCCGACGATCGAGTTTCGCCAGTCCGAATTGGCCGCCGGCGTGCCCGCCTTCGAACTCCTCAAACTGGCGGGCCTGGCGGCGAGCAACAGCGAGGCGCGCCGCCTGATCAAGGGCGGCGGCGCGCGCATCAACGACGCCGTGATCGAGGAGGAGACACGGCTGGTGACGCTGGACGACATCAACGAGGACGGCGTCATCAAGCTCGCCGCCGGCAAGAAGCGCCACGCCCTGATCCGGGCGCAATGAGGGCGGGGCCGAGGCGCCGGGCGCCCGGGGCGTGCCCCGATCGGCTCCCCCCAACCGGCCGGCCATGGCCTACGATCCCGTGGGTGGCTCTAGGCGGGGAAGTGAATTGCGCGCCAGGCGTGGGGGCTAATCGTCGCCGAAATCTTCCATGACGTCCTCCGGGTCGACCGGGTCGCGGGGGCCGCCTTCGAATACCCCGAACAGGTTGCGCAGGAAGCCGGGCGTCAGCGCCGCCAGGGGATTGACGCTGATTTTCGGATCCGCCAGCGGACCGGTCATCTTGTAGGTGGCGGCAAAGACACCGCCCCCCTTGGCGCCGGTCAAAAGGGTGCCGAGAATGGGGATGTTGCCGATGATGCTGTTGACCGAGTAGGCGGGAACAATAGTGCCTCTCAGATCCAACTCGTCGCGTTTCAGATTTATCTTTCCCTCGGCGGTAAAGCCCAGCGCCGACCCGTAGGTCCTGGCCTCCTTGAATTCCACGATGTCGCCGGTAAGGGTAAAGGGCGCCACGAATCGACTGAATCCGATGCCCGGTCCAGACAACAGGTCGGGAATCCCGGTCACCGACGCGACCGCTAGCAGTTCGGCCAGAACCGGCGCCTTGGTCAAGCGGTATCCATTGATCAGGACCCGGCCCTTGAGCGGCCGATCGGGCAGGCTGTCATCGTAGGTTGCCTTGACCTGGAGTCGCCCGCCCATGACGTTGTTCGTAATGTCGAAGGCGCGCAACGTGCTCCCGGCGTCGTCCGATTGGATCAGAAGCTCGCGCCCCTTGCCTTCCGGCCGCAGACGCACCCGGAACCGCTTGCCCTTCCCGAGGCCCGCCCTCAACGACAGGGAACGGGATATTTCACCGTCATGGATCAGGGTGCCGCTTACCTCGGACAGGTGGCGGTCCGCACCGAGCCTCAGGCGCTTGAGATCGAAGACGAGCTTGAAGGGAGGGAAGTCGGCGCCTTTGTCGACCCCGATGTAGGGCTCCGCGTCGAGCACCAGGCCTTTGATATTAATCTCGTAGCCGCCGCCGGGAGCGGCGGCGAGAGTGGCGCTGATATCGTTATTGGCGAATGCGAGGCGGGTGAAGTGGATGCGCTTGATCCCTGTGCCGCCGGCGGCAAGGACGGCGTTGCCGGTGGCCTTGAGATCGCCCGCCGTGATCGTGAAGTCCCTGATCCTGGTCGCGGCGCCTTGGGTGAAAGATACCGATAGGCGCGCGAGACCATCCTTGCCGGGGGCCTTGGACCAGCCGATTTCCGGAAGGGAGATGGCGGCGCGGCTCAGATTCAACGCCAGCGAAAGGTCGCTTATCTTGTCGTCGATCTCGGTGAATATCAGATCGGCGGCCACCGGGCCCCGAAGGCGCGCGCCAAGATCGAGGCCGGTGCGGGCCCGTACCCGGTCGTCGGCCGTCATTTGCACCCGATAGCGGCGGCGAAACCCCGCACCCTGGTAGAAGTTCTCGGTCCATGCCAATTTCGCCGGCACGCCGGCGAGCCGAACGTCGCCCTTCACCTTCATCACACTTTTGTCGAGTTGTAGGGTCAACGCCCCGTCCGATAAATCGAGCCCGCCGAACGCGCGCGGCAGCCGGACCTCGCGCAAGCTGGCCGCCGCGGCGATTCCGACCTGATCGAACCTGAGGTCCCTGAACAGCGGGAATTGCGCCACCAACCGTATCGCCGATTTTCCGTCGACCATGCCGGGCGAAATCCCGAGCGCGCTTATATAACCGAGGCGCGGGTGATCGAGGACCTTGAGGGCGTTCCTCAGAGGCCCCCGGAGCACCGTTTCGACCTCGAGATGCTGATCCGCCAGATCAAGACCGGTGATATGAACGGTGCCATCATCGATACTCAGGCCCTCGTGCTCTCCCTTGGCGATGGTGAAGTCGAGCCGCTCACCGGTGAACCGGGCGGTGCCCCTGAGGTTCCTTACCGGCGGCAAGGGCCGGAAATAGTGAACGGACAGGCCGGAAAATTGGAAGGAACCGGCGAGCGTGCCGATCTCGTAGGCGGCGATATCGGCCCCCTCGCCCCGCGCCTCGACCGAGAGCCGGATGTCGTCGATCAGGCCTTCGTCGATATTCGCCTCGACCCAGCTGCGCGCGTTGGTCGCCAGGGATACCGGCCAATACCGAACCAGATCGCCGCTGGGGAGGTTGTTAAGCTTCGCATCCGCCGTCACCGCGAAGGCGCCGTCTTTACGGCTAACGCCACCCGTTATCGACAGTATCGGCCCGCCGAAATCGACTTCCATCTTCTCCATGGTGAGCTTCGAAAAATTGTCCCCGATCCGCCCACGGGCCCTGATTTTCCTGAACCCGAGAGGATTGGCATAGAGCCCTGGCAGGGAAACCGTGCCCTTTCCGGCGGTAAAATCGAACCGCAGGCCGTGGACGCGCCCGTCGAGACCGATGGTCAGACCCACGGTTCCGCTGACCGGCGCGTGAAGGGCGGACAAGGGGCGGAGCACCGGCGCCTTGCCGGCGAATCGGACCAATTCGGTATCGGCGAAGCGGGCCTCGAGATCTATGGTTCCCTGTTCGTTGTCATATTCGCCGGTGACCTCGAAATGGGCCTTGGTCCCGCCGACATCGAGATCGAGGGAGGCGACCCCGCCGATCCCGATATCGTCGCGAAACATGGTGACGTCCACCGGCAGCCCCCGCCAGGAAAGGCCGTGACGGCGATCCTCGAAGGCAACGTCGGCGCCGAGGATACTGACGCTGGTGAGATAGCCGAGGGCATCGGACGGGTTCGGGGGCTTCAGCAGACCGGCGAGCAATTGCTCCAGCATATCGGCGGTGCTGTCCTGTCCGCCCCCGCCATCGCCCGCATCGCGGCCGGCGCCGAGCCTGAAATCGCCCTTCTCGGTCTGCATGATCGCGAACTTGGGACCGATGAGTTCCAGGCTTGCCGGCGCCAACAAGCCTCTCATCATGGCCCGCAGAGAGAGCCGCAGGGACAACTCGGGCACGGAAGCGCGCTCGGCGCCGTCGGCGCCTATCATGCGCACCCCGCGGGCCCGAAGGTCGAGGGTTCGTTCCCATCCCCCCCAGATCAGGACGGTTCGATCGAGCCGGACCCTGTAAGACCCGTCCGGGGCGCTCAAGGCCTGCTCGATATGGGGCGTCAGGAAGTCGAGCCGCACCGGCCCGCTGGCGAGGCGCAGCCCCACGAGCACGGCGATAACGGTGATGCCGGCGACGACCAGCGCCAGGAATTCGAGCAGCAATTTCGACGTTCGGCGGATCACTTCCCTCGCACCCTTTCCCGTGCTTGACCCCTACCCCGACTTCGCCCAGTGTGCGGCGAATCCCGGCGCCAGGAAATGGAACAGTCGCACTTTTTAGCCGATCCCACCAGCCTGCCGAAACCGGCCGATGGTGAGCGCGCCGCTCTCGGCATCGAGCGTTGGCGGGAGGCCGCGGCCGGCGCCGATGAGCCGGGCCTGGCCGAGTTCGCCGAAGGCCTGGCCCATGATGCCGGCGGCCGGGCCCTGCTGGAAGCCGTTTTCGGCAACAGCCCGTACCTCACCCAGGCCATCCTCCTCGACCCGGGTTTCTTCCGCCGGCTGCTCGGCGACGGGCCGGACGCCACGTTCCGGGCGCTCAGTCAGGGGCTCGCGGATGAAACCTCTCCGGCGGGCCAGGGCGGCGGGGAAACGGTGCGTATCATGGCCGCCCTTCGCGTCGCCAAGTCCCGCGCGGCGCTCTTGATCGCGCTTGCCGACATCACCGGCGCCTGGTCGCTCGAGCAGGTCACCGAAGCCTTGAGCGCCTTCGCCGGACAGGCCCTCTCCATCGTCACCGCCCATCTGCTTCGCCAAAGCGCCGCGTCGGGAGAGATCAGGCTCTCCCATCCCGACGATCCCGAACGGGACTCCGGCTTCATCGTGCTTGGCCTCGGCAAACTCGGCGCCGACGAACTCAACTATTCGAGCGACGTCGATCTCATCGTGCTCTATGACCACGAAAAAGCCCCCTATACCGGAAGCCAGAGCCCGCAACAGTGCTTCGTCAGGCTCGCCAGGGAGCTGGTGCGCATGATGGAGGAGCGCACCGGCGAGGGCTATGTGTTCCGGACCGATCTGCGCCTCAGGCCCGATCCCGGCGCCACGCCACTCGCCATATCGACGCTGGCGGCCGAGACCTATTACGAGAGCATGGGTCAGAACTGGGAACGCGCGGCGATGATAAAGGCGCGCCCGGTGGCCGGCGATCTGCCGGCGGGCGAGGAGTTCCTGGGGCACCTGCGCCCGTTCCTGTGGCGCAAATCCCTCGACTTCGCCGCCATCCAGGACATCCATTCGATCAAGCGCCAGATCGACGCCCATCGGGGCGGTCAGCGCATCGACGCGCCCGGCTACAACATCAAACTCGGGCGCGGCGGCATCCGCGAGATCGAGTTCTTCGCCCAGACCCAGCAGCTGATCTGGGGCGGGCGCGAGCCGTCGCTGCGCGGAAGGCGGACCACGGAAGTACTCGAAGCGCTCCGTGACGCCGGACGGATCGCGCCGGAGGAGGTGGAGGAGCTGACGGCATCCTATCGGTTCCTGCGCACCGTCGAGCATCGCCTGCAGATGACCGAGGATCGCCAGACCCACACCCTGCCGGCGGACCATCGCCGGTTCGAGGCCTTGGCCGTCTTCCTCGGCTATGCGGACGCTCACGCTTTCACCGATGCGTTGGTGGTTAACATAGGCCGCGTCGAGAAACATTACGGCGCCCTGTTCGCGGAGGCCCCCTCCCTTGCCGGTCCCGGCAACCTCGTGTTCACCGGCACCGAGGACGACCCCGACACGCTGGACACCCTGGCCAAAATGGGCTTCACCGACGGCTCCGCCGTCTCCGCCGCGATCCGCGGCTGGCACCACGGCCGCTACCGGGCGACGCGAAGCGCGCGGGCGCGCGAACTGCTGACCGAACTGATGCCGGCGCTGCTCGACACGTTGGGCAAGACCGCCAACCCCGATGCGGCGTTCATGAACTTCGACGCTTTCCTCAAGGGCCAGTCCGCGGGGGTGCAACTCCTGTCCCTGTTGAAAGCCAATCCGGGATTGCTCGACCTGCTGGCCGAGATCACCGGCAGCGCACCCCGCCTAGCGGCTTATCTGACCGCCAACCCCTCGCTGCTCGATGGCGTCCTCAGCGCCGGGTTCTTCGAGGTCCCGCCGGGTGGCGAGGTCCTCTCGGGCTATCTCGCGAGCGCCCTCGAACAGGCCCGGGACTACGAGGACGTGCTGGAGATTTCCCGGCGCTGGGCCAACGACCGCAAGTTCCAGGTCGGCGTGCAGATCATGCGGAACAATCTCGATGCCGACGGCGCCGGCCGGGCGCTCGCCGATATCGCCGATACGGTGCTCTCCAGGCTTTTCGCCATCGTCCGGGAAGAATTCGCCGGCCACCACGGCCTCCTCGGCGACGGCGCCATGGCCGTGGTGGGGCTCGGCAAATGGGGTGGCCGGGAGTTGACCGAGAACTCGGACCTCGATCTCCTGTTCGTTTACGACAACCCGCAAGGGCTCGAGCACTCCGACGGCCAAAGGCCGCTGGCGGTAAGCCAGTATTTCGCCCGCCTGTCCCAGCGCCTGATCAGCGCCCTTTCGGCCTTGACCAGCGAGGGCAAGCTTTACGAGGTCGACATGCGCCTGCGCCCGGCGGGCAACGCCGGTCCCATCGCCTCGAGCTTCGAGGGCTTCGGGAACTATCAGCGCGAGGCCGCCTGGACGTGGGAGCACATGGCGCTGACCCGGGCGCGGGTGATCACGGGCAGTGAAGGGTTGACCGCGCGCCTCGAGGCCGCCATCGGCGAAATCCTGACGGCGCGCCGCGACGACGCCCAACTCGTCGTCGACGTCGCCGATATGCGCGAGCGGCTGGAACGGGGCCATCCTCCCGGTCCGGTTTGGGACGTCAAATATCTCAGGGGCGGCCTGATCGACGTCGAGTTCATCGCCCAATATCTGCAGCTGCGCCATGCCCACGAGGATCCGGGCGTGCTCTCCACCTCCACCGTTGGCGCGTTGGAGCGGCTCGGCCGGGCGGGGTTCCTCGAACCCGACAGCACCCGGTTCCTGATCGGCGCGGACCGGCTATGGCGCAACGTCCAGGGCGTGCTGCGCCTCACCGTCGCCGGGACCTTCGACGAGGCGGAGGCGCCGGTGGGCCTGAAGACGACTCTCGCCAGGGCGGCCGGCGCTTTGAGCTTCGCGGCCCTCAAGGACGAGATGACGGCGACGGCGGAAAGGGTGCGCGCGCTTTTCATCGAGCGCATCGAGGAACCGGCTAAAAACATCCCTGGCGGCGAGGAGCGGACGGCGGGGTAGGTTAGGGAAAACGGCCGCAAGGCCCGGGATAATGCCCTAAACCTTGTACTCGTAACTCTTGCCCGGCTGGCGTTCGATATCGGGCGGATAGTTGCGCCGCTTGTCGGCGAAATACCGTTCGCGGTGATCGCCATCGGCGGCCTTGGCGTAGGTGATGTAGAGGACACGCCGGCGCTGGTCCGAACGGTTCGGCGCCGAGCGGTGCGGCGCCAGGGAATCGAAGAACACCGCGTCTCCCGGCTCGGTCGGCAGTTTCACGAAGTCGATCCCGCCAAGCTGCTCCTCGGTCATCGGCTTCCATAGCTCGCCGATCAGGCCGCGCTTATGCTGGCCGGCGGCGATCTCCAGGCAGCCGTTCTCCTCGCTCGCCTTATCGATGGTGATCATGGCGGTCATGTGCAGATCGCCATAGTCCTGCCAGCCGGCCTGGGCGTCCTGGTGCGGCGCGAAGCCCTGGCCGCCGGGAAGCTTGAAATTGATCTTTTCCTTGAACAAGATGCCCTCGGCGCCGAACAGCTCGGCGCTCCGCCCCAGCAGTTCCGGCCCGCGCATCAGCGAACCCAGCCGTTCATGGAAATCGGCGAAATACTCGATCCGCGACAGCACCCGCTGGCCCGGATCGAGGACGCTCGCTTCGTAATAGAACATGGACTTGCCGGGAATTTCCGGAAACGCCTCCAGTTCGTCGACCCAGCCGGTGACGCGTTCGATCTCCTCTGGCGCCAACAGGCCGCGGACGATGACGAAGCCGTCGCGGTGGAAGCTCTCGAGTCGGTCGCCGGTGAAAAAGGCGGTCGCTTCGCGGATGGGCGCGGCGCTGGTCATGGTGTCTCCCGGATAGAGGAGTGAAGGGCGGCGCCTGGACAGCGCCGTTCGAACGGGCCGGCGTAGAAGTAAAGGCAAGCCGGCCCAAAGGCAAGACCGCCTCGCCGAAGATTGACTCAGGCCTAGCCCGCCTTCCCGCCGCCGGTCCCTTTCTCGCCCTTGATGCGCTGGGCGAGGGCGGCCTCCATGAAGGGATCGAGATCGCCGTTGAGCACCGCCTGGACGTTGCCGGTCTCGACGCCGGTGCGCAGATCCTTCACCATCTGATAGGGCTGGAGCACGTAGGAGCGGATCTGGTGCCCCCAGCCGATGTCGGTCTTGGCGTCGCGTTCCGCCTGGGCCTCCTCCTCGCGCTTCTGGAGCTCGACCTCGTAAAGGCGGGCGCGCAGCATCGCCATGGCGGCCGCCCGGTTGCGGTGCTGGGAGCGGTCGTTCTGGCACTGCACGACGATGCCGGTCGGCAGGTGGGTCAGACGCACGGCGCTGTCGGTCTTGTTGACGTGCTGACCGCCGGCGCCCGACGCGCGGTAGGTGTCGACGCGCAGATCCTTGTCGTTGATCTCGATCTCGATCAAATCGTCGATCACCGGATAGACCCAGACCGAGGCGAAGCTGGTGTGCCGCCGCGACGCCGAATCGAAGGGTGAGATGCGGACCAGCCGGTGCACCCCGCTTTCGGTCTTGAGCCAGCCATAGACATTGTGGCCCTGGACCTTGATGGTGGCGGACTTGATCCCGGCCTCCTCGCCGGCGCTCTCCTCCAGCCACGCGACCTCGAAGCCGCGGCTCTCGGCCCAGCGCACATACATGCGAAGCAGCATCTCGGCCCAGTCCTGGGATTCGGTGCCGCCGGCGCCGGCGTGGACCTCGAGGAAACAGTCATTGGCGTCGGCCTCGCCCGAAAGCAGGCTTTCGAGCTCCATCTTGGCGGCCCGCTTGTGCAACCCGGCGAGCGCCTTCTCCGCCTCGGCGGCGATGGCGGCATCGCCCTCGGCCTCGGCCATTTCCAGGAGTTCCAGATTGTCGTTGAAGTCGCGCTCGATCTCCAGATAGGCGTTAAGCGCGTCGGCGAGGCGGGTGCGCTCGCGCATCACTTCCTGCGCCGCGTTGGGGTCGTCCCAAAGCGCCGGGTCCTCGGCCCTCGCGTTCAGCTCCCCCAAGCGCTTATTGGCGTTGTCCCAGTCAAAGATACCTCCTCAGCAGCTCTAAGGTCTGCTTCAGCTCTTTGGCGATAACTTCGATCTCGGCGCGCATGAAATAACTCCGCTGGTAAAATTGATGTGACCAATAGCGGGCGGCAAGTTAGGGATAAAGGGCGGCTTAGTAAAGGCCACTGGTGCCCGCGCCGGTGCCCGCGCCCGCCGCCGAGAGGGGGTCGGAGCCGTCCAGCACCCCTTCCTCGCCGGTCGGCTCGGTGCCGGGCTTGAACGCCTCGAGGATGACGTTGCGGTCTCCTTTCCTGGCGACCAGGCCGGTGGTGGCGTTGACCCTGACGAGACGGATTCCCGGCGGGATGCGGAAGGGGATGGCCGGCTGATCGCTAAGCGCCGCCTTCATGAAATCCCGGAAAATGGGGGCCGCGACGGACGACCCGGTTTCACGCCGGCCCAGGGTTCTGGGCGTATCGAAACCGACGAACACGCCGGCCGCCAGGTCCGGTGAAAAACCGATGAACCAGGTGTCGATGCTGTCATTGGTGGTCCCGGTCTTGCCCGCCACGGGCTTGCCCACGGCCCTGACCCTGCGGCCGGTGCCGCGCTTCACCACGCCCTGGAGCATGGAGACGATCTGATAGGCGCTGCGCGCATCGGCGACCTGCTCCCGGATATCGGGAATCTCGGGTACGTCCTGGCCGGCGATCGCGTCGACACGGCAAGCCTGGCACCGACGGCGGTCATGACGGAACACGGTGCGGCCATGGCGATCCTGGATACGGTCGATCAGGGTCGGCGTGATCCGCTTGCCGCCATTGACCAACATGGCATAGGCGGTGGTCAACCTCAGAAGCGTCGTCTCGGCGGCACCGAGCGCCATCGAGAGGACGCGCGGCATGGCGTCGACGATGTTCAGGCGTTCGGCGTTGCTCGCCACCTTTTCGATGCCGATGGTCTGCGCCAGGCGCACGGTCATCAGGTTGCGGGATTTCTCGAGTCCGAGGCGCATGGTGGAAGGGCCGTAGAACTTCTTGGTGTAGTTGGCGGGCTTCCACCGGCCCAGCCCCGGCCCCTGGTCGATGACGAAGGGCGCATCGAGGATGAGGCTCGACGGGGTGAAGCCGGAATCGACGGCGGTGAGATAGACGAAGGGCTTGAACGCCGATCCCGCCTGGCGCATGGCCTGGGTCGCGCGGTTGAACTGGCTCGCCTCGAAGCTGAAGCCGCCGGTCAGGGCGAGAACCCGGCCGGTGTGCGGATCGAGCGCGATCAACGCCCCGTTGACATTGGGAATCTGGCGGAGCGCGAAGGTCCCAGGGCCATAGGCCTTGCCGTCCTTGGTGCTGCTCACCGCTTCGACGGCGACGACGTCGCCGACGCCGAGGACGTCACGGGGCGCGCGCACCGCCCGGCCGAGGCGCTGATTTTTGCGCCACGGACGCGCCCATCTTAGCTCCCTCAAGGGGATGCGGCCGAGGCTTCCGTCATCCAGCCCGATCTCCGCCGCCTTCTTGCCGACCGCCAGCACCACGGCCAAGCGCCAGGGATGGAGCCCCTCTGGCGGCGGCACCACGGCCAGTTGGCCGAGCCATCCGGTATCTCCTTGCACCCCCGGCGCGCCAACAGGCCCGGTTCCCTCGACGATCCCCGCCATGCCCTCGAGATCGATGTGGACGATGGGGCCGCGCCAGCCATGGCGGCGGTCATAGATGATCAGCCCCTGGCGCAGGACCTTGTCGGCGATCTCCTGGAGCCTCGGCTCGACGGTCGTGCGCACCGAAAGACCGCCACCATAAAGACCTTTCTCGCCGTAGCGTTCGAGAAGCTCGCGGCGCACCTCCTCGGCGAAGAAGTCGGCCCGGAAGAAGCGGGTTTCGCTCGGCCGGCGGACGATGAGGGGCATGGCCTTGGCCTCTTCCGCCTCCGTTTCCGAAATGAACCCTTCGCTCAACAAGCGCCCGATCACCCAGTCGCGCCTGGCCTTCGCCGCCGCCGGCCGGCGCACGGGATGGTAATTGTTGGGCGCCTTGGGCAACGCCGCGAGATAGGCGGCCTCGCCCAGCGTCAGCTCGTCGAGCGGCTTGTCGAAGTAATTGAGCGCCGCGGCGGCGACGCCATAGGAGCCCAGGCCAAGATAGATCTCGTTGAGGTATAGCTCGAGGATGCGGTCCTTGGTAAAGGCGTGCTCGATGCGGAGCGCCAGGATCGCCTCCTTGATCTTGCGCTCCATCGAGACCTCGTTGGTCAGCAGGAAATTCTTCGCCACCTGCTGGGTGATGGTGGAAGCCCCCACCGGACGGCGGTCCTGGCCGAGATTGCGGAGATTGGTGACGGCCGCGCGCGCCACCCTGAGGATGTCCACTCCCGGATGGCTGTAGAACTTCTTGTCCTCGGCGGCCAGGAACGCCTTGATGACCCGCTTGGGCATGACGTCGACGGGCACGAACACACGCTTCTGGGTGGCATATTCGGCGATCAGGCTGCCGTCGCCGGCATGCACCCGGGTCACCACCGGAGGCTCGTAATCGGCAAGCTGCTGGTAGTCGGGAAGGTCGCGGCCGTAATAGTAGAATACCGCCATGACGCTGGCGAAGCCGGCAAGCGCCAGCACCGCCAAGGTCCCAAGGAATGCGGCAAACCACTTCAACATGACGATGAGAGCCGGCACCGGAAGGGCGCGCCGAGGGAGGCCCTGACCGCCCGGTTTCTGCCGCCCGCGGCCCGAGGCCAAGCCCCGCATTTGCGCCGATTTTCGCCCATCCGTCCCGATAACCCCGTCAACCGCCTACACTTAACTGACAAATGTGGCCGAGTTATGGCCGCTTCAACGGCCTGATTGCCGGTCCTGATTTCCTTATTTCCTGGCTTCGAAATACCCGTCCATGGCCCGCGCGATGGCATCGGCCAGTTTGCGCTGGTAGGCCGGCTGCCGCAGCAGCCTCTCCTCCTTGGGATTGGAGAGATATCCCATCTCGATCAACACCGATGGGATGTCCGGCGCCTTGAGTACGGCAAAGCCGGCGAACCGGTGGGCATTGCGCAAGGTCTTGCCGGTCCGGCGCAACTGGGTGACGAGCAAGGTGGCGAAACGGGCGGAGTAATTCATCGTTTCCCGCT
>JACZQV010000036.1 GCA_022545545.1 Pseudomonadota bacterium | reverse complement strand
AGTTGACGTGTTAGCATTAGAGGAGGACTCACAGTAGGTCTTGCGGAATATTGTTGCCGGTGAGCACGAACCGGTCAGACGCAGCGATTCGCTAGGGTCTAAAAGCTGCTTTGCGTCCTTGTTGGAAAGACCATTCAGTTTCAAAATCGGTCGTGTCGCGAAGTTGGTGGGAATTGCTGACGGCGCAGCTCCTGGATTTGATCCTCCTTCGCTTCAGGCGGCCAGGTCAAGCGGCTCTTGATCTGGCTCGACATGGAGGGTGTCCCAGCCGTCGACCCGTCGCAGGGTGATCTGGCCGCAGGCCAGCAAGGCCCAAAACAACATGGCCGCCGTTTCGGCTGTGGGCAGGACGCACTGGGTCTTGATCCGGCGCTTGAACTCCTCGTGCAGGCGCTCGATCGCGTTGGTGGTGCGCAATGACTTCCATTGGCTCGGCGGATAGCGCAGGAAGGTGAACAGCCGATCGCCGGCCTCCTCCAGACTGTTGGCGACGCCGCGACAGCGCAGGCGCCATTTCTTGAGGAAGGCCTTGCGCTTGGCGATCGCCTCGCCGGCCGTCTTGGCATACATCATGTCGCTATAGTCGGCCTTGATCTCCTCGTGCAGCGCCGTGGGCGCATGGGCCAGCTGGTTGCGTTCCTTATGCACGGTGCAGCGCTGCACCGGCACGCCCGCCCAAGTTACTGTCGCACTGAACTTCAGAGTCGCCTGGGGCATATCGGCTAAATCTGGCAGAAAGCGATCAACGAAGCAGTCCCGGAGGAGGAAACTTTGAAATTTGCAACCATTTTATTGGGAATTTTCCATCGAGCCATTGCTCATTCCTCTTTCGCTTATGCACAGATTTATCTCAGCGGCTTTGAAAGCGGACCAACGCTAGTTTCAAGATCCTAGACGTTGCTTCTTCCACTCCTCGTAGAGCCGCTGTTCTTCAATTTCTTTGCGCACTTGCTCTTGCTGCAACAAGCGCTGGCGGTCGTAATCGAGCTGTCGCTGCATGTCGCGATCCTTTGTGGCTTCGCGCTCTTCGAGGCAGCGAGCTCTCTCCCGCCGATCGCGCCTCGCGCCCAACGCGCCACCGATTAGGGCACCGCCAATAGTCGCCCCGGTCCGACCCTTTTTCTTTCCGAACATTGACCCCGTTGCGCCACCGATCACGGCACCGCCGAGCCTCCCGCCAACCTTGTCGCATGACTGGGCCAGCGCCGGTTTTACCGCCCCCCCTGAAATCAGGATGCCCGCGAGCAGGATACAGGCGACCAGCCCGCCGCATATTTGTGACCTGTTCAAAAGCTCGCTCATCCTACTACCTCTCTAGAACATGCAATTTGGCGGCTCTAACGCCGACGCTCGAATTGGAGGATTTCCTCGGGCCACAGTTCGCCGTCGCCGTTCGCGTCGGCGTTTTGGAATTCGACAATTTTGGCATTCATGACTTCGACAATGGTCAGGCTCTCATTTTTGTCGACATCGAGCGTGCCGATGCTCGCAACACCGGCCTCGCGAAGCTCCTCAGCCGAGAGGAGGCCATCTCCGTTGCTGTCGACCGCCACGAACGCCGCAACCGTGTCGGCTGCCAGTTCGGCTTCGTCGATACGACCGTCGCCACTCGTGTCCGCCGCCTCAAATGCCGCGCGAAGAAGGTCCAAATCCATTTCGACGTTTTGGGCGTCGGCTGAAACCGAAACGAACGCAACCGCAGTGCAAATTGCGCAAAACCCGAGGATCTGTCGTGATTTCGTCGTCGTGATTTTCAAGTTCATGGTTTCTGTGTCCCGTTCCACGAGAGCCTCTACCTGAAATTCCCCAGATGACGTACGAAACGGCGGTCATCCCAAGCGCACTTAAGCCACATTTTATAATTTGGCATGGACTGGTGGGAACTGTCAGAAATGACAGTTCACCCGGAAAATATTGTCAGTGGCAGAGGGGATCGAAGGATGAAGCAGGCGGCTTCTGTCGATCATCACCTGGTCGAGAATAAATCCTAGAACCGGAGTTCCAATCCGATAGCAGGTCCCCAGAGTAGCAGATTATCGATTTCCTCGTTGCCCAGGTCCAGGTCTGCATGAATCGCATTAAGCCTGGATGCCCCAGATGGATCACGATTTCCCCCACCTTGGGCGCCGATTCTGATATAAGAATCAATGAATTGCGACGATACTGGGGCTCTGTCATGGCGTAGCCGATGGGTGAAGCGAAACTGGAGCCTCTTCGGGTCGATTGCGACCGGAGCCTCGAGTTCTCCTCGCGCGGTGTTCTTCAGCGGCCTGTCAATTCTTATTCGGCGATCTGTCAATTCTGACAGTTCCCAGCCGTCATGCCGACGCGTACGATTTGGCTTCTTTTCGCATGAGATGACTGTCGGTCCCCATGTCATCCGGGGGATGTCGGCTCATACCAATTAGACGCATTCCAATACGGGAGTTAGAACCATGAAAAAATTGACTCGATTATTAACAGTAATAACGGCAGCATTTTGCGTCCTAACCAGTTCCGCAAATGCCGATGGTCTTCCGGACCCGGGTGTCAAGTTCATTAAGGGGCATACTGCAATTGTCATTACCGATCCACAAGTTGATTTCCTTAGCCCAAAAGGTGTTGCATGGCATTTAGTTGGCAAGAACGTTACAGAAAATAACACCGTCGAAAATATTGATCGTTTAATGAAAATTGCGGGTGAAATGGATATTCCTCTATTTATTTCTCCGCATTACTACTTTCCGACTGACCTTGATTGGAAGCATGGTGGCGCACTTGAAGCGGCTATGCACAACCTGCATATGTTTGAACGAGCAGGCCAACTAGATCTTGAGGGTTTTGACGGCTCTGGATCAGATTGGATGCCTCAATACAAGAAGTACATCAATAATGGTAAGACTTATGTTTCAAGTCCTCATAAGCTTTATGGACCAGATTCAAATGACACGGTATTGCAGCTACGCAAAAGAGGCATTGATCAGATAATTCTTGCAGGAATGTCAGCAAACCTATGCACAGAATCACACATGAGAGAATTCATGGAGCAAGGTTTTGAAGTACTGGTTGTTACGGATGCGGTCGCAGCTGCTCAATTGCCCGGCTTGGATGGATATGCAGCAGCCAAGGTGAATTTTCGAATGATTGCGAACTCAGTCAAAACAACGGATGAGACTATCAAGCAGATTAAAGAGGAATTGTCTAAAAAAGAAATGATGAAAATGGAGAAGATGGAAATGGAGAAGATGAAATAGAGCCGGATCAAAATTCGACCTAGGTCACTTCACGTTCGTCGTCCACCCGAATTATATCCTTTAATTGCTCTACAGGGAGACAATGCTGTCAAGAAGCGCGATTTTGGTGGCTGTACCGGCGTACGTCGCGACGATGGCGACGGTCGGGGCTCAGCCCTCCGGGTCCTATACCCAACATCCGCATATGTGGGGCGATTGGGGCTGGGGCGGCATGATCCTCGGTCCGATAATGATGATCCTCTTCATTGCCGCCGCCGTCGCGGTGGTGGTTCTCGTCCTGCGCGCGTTGGGCGTCGGCACGAGTAGACCGGCAGCCCGGGAAGGCGGGACCGCCCTCGATATTCTCGACGAAACTTTCGCCCGGGGCGAGATCGACAAGGACGATTACGAGGAACGCAAGCGCGCCCTCTCGGACTAACCCGCCTCGCGCGTTTCAAGGCGGCGAAGGCCCGGCGCGCGTCAACCGGTGCTAACGCTGGCTCCCGTAAGAGTGCGGAACGTCCTGGCGTTGGGGCAGAAGGAGTTGCTCCCTTCGACTTTTCCGGCAAGCCATCTGTCGCACAGACCCTCACGCATGCAATTCCGGCACCGGCGCCCGGCCTCTTTCATGATGGCCTTGGTTCGCCGGTCACCTTCGGTAGCGATCGCGGGATCCAGGCCGGCACGGGTCATCATGCCCGTCATGCGCCCGGCCGAGGCAGCCACCAGGTTTCTTTGGAACCACACGAGGATGGCTACACTCACGGTCACCAAGATTATGGCGACGTTGATCTCGAACATTGCCTCGAACAAGGTTGGGTTCATGGTCCAATTCTCCTTGTTGCCCGCCAGCCGGGTGGTCCACAGGGATGGCGCCGTGCCCTTGGCCCTTCTCATCGGGCGGGAGATCGGCGATGGGCCCCCCGGCGGACAAGCTGAACACTATGCCACCGCTGGAGTGCCCTCATTGATCTAGATCAAGGCGCCGGACGACCGCGCCGGGGTTGCGGCCCGGCGCGGACGATAGGGGAATCGGCTCGGGCGTCAGTCCTCTTTCAGGATCTTTTCGATGTTCTCGGCCGGGACCTTAATCTCGACCCCGGCGCGCTCCATTTGCAACAGCATCGCCGAACGGGAATCCCGGCCTCCCCAGCCGCGCTCGATGGCGGTGGCGAGTTCTTCCAGGGTCATGTTGGCGAGACGCATCGGCACGTCCAGTTCACGGCCCAACTCGACGGCCAATCCGACGTCCTTATGGGCCAGGGCAAGGGCGAAATCGGGCGGGTCGAAGCGGCCGGGCAGGAACTGCAACGACAGCGAATCGAAGGTTCTCCGGCGCCCCTGGGCGCCTTGGCGGACCGCCCGCCACAGGGCTTCCGGATCGAGGCCCGCCTTGACGCCCATGGAAAAGGTTTCCGCCAACGCGGTCTGCAGGATATAGCCGCTGCAATTGTGCACCAGCTTGGCGATGGCGCCCGATCCGATGGGGCCGACGTAGGTGGGTTTGTCGCCCATCGCGTCGAGGATCGGCAAATGGCGCTCAAACGTCGCCTCATCGCCGCCGACCCAGATCGCCATGCGGCCGGTCCGGGCGCCCTGGGGCCCGCCGCTGACCGGCGCGTCGAGCACCTCGACGCCCTGCTTCAGGAAGATCTCGTGGATCTTGCGGATCAGCGTCGGGGAGTTCGTGGTGAGATCGAAATAGGCCTTCCCCGGCTCCAGCGCCGAAATAAGCCCATCCTCCGCCAACGCCACCGCCTCGACCTCCTTCGGGCCCGGCAGGGAGGTGAAGATGACGTCGCACCCCGCCGCCACCTCCCGGGGCGAGGATGCCCATTTGGCCCCTTCCTTTAAATGGGGTTCGCCCGCCTCGCGCCTGATATCGTGGACGACAAGTTCATGCCCGCCCTTGATGGCATTGAGCGCGATGGGGGCGCCCATCGTGCCGAGGCCGATGAAACCGACTTTCATGCCGCTCACGGATAAACCCTCCCCGATTCCCGCGTTTTCCAGGCCGTCGCGGGCACGCCCTTTGCCTGACGGTTTTTTGTGCCAGGATGATAGAGAGACTACCCCATGGGGGGGCGCTGATCGAGCGTGTCGATGCCGGGGCCGCCAAGCCGTCGGGCGCGGTCGCCGGCTTCGGCGGTGGGCCTCGTTTCGATCCACGGATCGGCCGCGCCTTACGCCGCGCCGAGACCGTTTGCGCAAAAATTCGAAAGATGATGTAAAAAAGCAGGAGACTTCGCGAGGGAGGAACGAAATGGCGATGGACCTTAAGCTCGAGGGGCGGACGGCGCTGGTCACCGGCGCCAGCCGGGGGATCGGGCGCGGCTCGGCGCTGGCCCTCGCCGCCGAGGGCGTCAAGATCGCGGTTGGGGCCAGGCGGCGGGAACTGCTCGAGGAACTGGCCGATGAGATCGTCGCCGCCGGCGGAGAGCGCCCGGCGATCATCGTCACGCCGGACCTCGCCGCCCCCGGAGGAGGGGCCTACCGGGTCAAGGATGCGGCGCTCGAGGCGCTCGGTCGGATCGACATTCTCGTCAACTCGGCCGGGCGCAGCCAGAATCCCGATTACCCCAGCCCGATGCCTTACGACGCGCCCGACGCGGCCTGGGACCAGGAGATGCAGCTGAACTACGTCACCATCCGCCAGCTCACGCTGTCGCTGGTTCCGGCCATGATCGAGAGGAAATATGGCCGCATCATCAATATCTCGGGCAAGACGGAGCCCAGGGAATTGCACACGGCCAGCCCCGCCAAGGCGGCCGTCCATGGCTGGTCCAAAGGGCTTTCCCGGCAAGTGGCAAAGCATGGCGTGACGGTCAATTCGATCCCGCCGGGGAAAATCATCAGCGAGCAGATCTTACGGAACTACTCGGAACAGCAACGCCAGGAGACCTCCAAATGGATTTCCTCCGGCGATTTCGGCGATCCGTCGGACATCGCCAATCTGGTCGTTTTCCTTGCCTCGCCGCTGGCGCGTTACATCACCGGCGCCGTGATCCCGGTCGATGCCGGTTTCCGGCGCTTCGCCTACTGACCGGGGGGAGGGAATAAGGAGATGACGAAAGACTGGCAACTGAAGGGACGGGGAGCGCTCGTCACCGGCACCGAGGGCGTCATCGGTCGGGCGATCGCCGAGGCCTTGGCCGCGGAAGGCGTAAACGTCTGTTCGGTGAACGGAAAGGAGGGGGCCGAGGCGATCGTAGAACAGGGGACGCGCGCGCTCGGCCCTGTCGACATATTGGTCAACGCCGCAAGCGAAGTCCGCCGTCCGGACAACACCCCCGCCGACATCGACGCCGCGTCATGGCAAGCGGCGATGGACAGGGATTTCGAGCTCCCCCGCCGCCTCACCCATGCCCTGGTACCGGGTATGATCGAGGCGGGCTGGGGGCGGATCGTCAACATCATCGGGCCTTCGGAGCCGCTGTTCTTCAGCGCCGAATACGCCGCCTCGGGCGCCCTTCAGGGGTGGGCCAAGAGCCTCGACCGCGAGATCGGCGCTAACGGCATCACCATCAACTGCATTCAGCCCGGGATCATCAAGGGCACGGCGGCGGCGGCCCATTACGATGAAGCGGCGCTCACGGGCATGGAAGATCCCGTCATCCCGTTCGGCGAGATGGGCGATGCGGCCGACATCGCCCATGCGGTGGTCTTTTTGTGTTCGCCATTGTCCCGCTATATCAGCGCCATCGTGCTTCCCGTCGATGGCGGTCTCAGCCGCCACCAGCATTAAGGTCGTCCGGGAGCGCGCTAGGGGAATCCTATGGGAATCGAACGCATCGAGGAATTCGTCACCCGGGCTCCTGACGGAGGGGTTGGATTGGCGCATGCCCTGAAACGCGGATTGCTGGGATTCCTTGCCCCGGTCCTGGGTATATCATTGCTGTTCGCCGCCCCGGTGGAGACATCGGCAACCACGAACAAGGTGGATCTTCGATTGGTGCTTGCCGTCGATTCGTCGGGCAGCATCGACGATGGCGAGTTCATCCTGCAACGGTGGGGCTATGCCAATGCGTTCCGCAACCCCAGGGTCATCGGCGCCATCCGTAGCGGTGTTCACCAAGCCATCGCCGTCACCTATATCGAATGGTCGGGGCCCGGCATACAGGTGACGATCGCGGATTGGACCCTGATCAAGGATGCCGCGACCGCCAACCGCTTCGCGGATTCGCTCGAGGCCGTGCCACGCGCCATGATCTCGGGCAACGGCACCGCCGTCGGCGAGGCCATCGTGATGGCGGCGGCCCATTTCGATGACACTAATTTCAACAGCCCGCGCCTGGTCATCGACATCTCGGGCGACGGACCGACGACGCGGGGCCGGCCGGCGTCATGGGCGCGGGATAAGGTGGTGGCGCAAGGCATCACCATCAACGGCCTGCCCGTCATCGACATGCGCTACCCCGACCTGGAGCTTTTCTTCCTCGACCATGTCATCGGCGGCCCGGGCGCCTTTGCCATCCCGGCCTACGGCTTCAAGGACATTGCCCAGGCGGTGCTGAGCAAGCTGATCCGCGAGATCGCCGGAGAAACGCCGTCCTCCGATGTCGCCATGGCTTCCGATGTCGCCACGGAAATAGGCCCGAATGCGCCCGCCGCCGGCCAGTCCCGGCGCCGTCATTGTGCGCCTGGGCGCCGTCCGGGCGGCGCCGAATATGGTGGTGGATGCGGGGCTACGGAAGTTCCCTCGAAAACGGCCCGATAGTGATCTAGATGCGCCATCGCGGCGGATGGCTTCCGAGCGGCATCGATGGCCGCGCCCAAAAAGGCGGGGTCTCGGACAACAGCCCGGCGTGCTTGACCGCGGTTAAGCGTCCGAAGCCGGAGCTGCTCTCCTCCATGAGATCGGCGACGTCCTCGACCGCCGGATCGGCGCGGTCGAACCCGTCCTCGATCCGGCCGAGGCCCTTCAGCCAGTGGCCGGTGCGGGCGAGCGAGACGCGCACGCTCCAGCTGCCGCCGTCGCGCGCGCGGCGCATCAGCGCGACGATGGCGCCAAAGGCCATGAGATAGCCCGATGCGTGGTCGAGCGCCTGGCACGGCAGCGGCTTCGGGCCCTCGGCGCCGATCGCCTCGGCCTCCATGTGATTGAACCCGGTCGCCGTCTGGACCAGGGAATCGAAGCCGCGCTTGGCCGCCCAAGGCCCGGCCCGGCCGTAAGCCGAGAGCGACACATAGACGATGCCAGGACGCGCCGACGCCACGGCTTGTTGTGAAAAGCCCCTCTCGGCGATGGCCCCCGGCCGGTAGCCTTGCACGAAGATATCCGCCTCGCCGAGCAGGTCCTCGAGCGTCCGCCGGCCGCCGGCTTCGCGGAGGTCGATATGGGCCGATAATTTGCCCCGCCCGGTGTCGATGACCAGTGGCGCCATGGAGGGCAAATGGGGCGCGGTCACGCGCATGACATCGGCGCCATGCGCCGCCAGGGCGCGCCCGCATACCGGGCCGGCGATGACGCGGGTGAGGTCGAGGACACGGACGCCGCTCAAGGGGCGTTCGCCGGGGGCCGGTCGCTCGGGCGGCGCGTCGCCGATCCTCTCGATACTCAGCAGCGGCCCCGCCGCCACGCCCGGCGCTTGCGGGTGGCTTTCCCATTCGGCCGGCGAACGCATCATGGCGACGAGGAGACCGGCCTCGGCGGCGGCGGTCTCCAAGGCCTCCGCCTCCCAGCCCGCGATCGCCGCGCTCACCGCGTCGCGGTCATAATCGCAGCCGAGGAGCGCGAGTGTACCTTGGCGATGGCGGGGGAAGTTGGTGTGGATGCGCACCCATCGCCCGTCGCCTGCGCGATAGACGCCGGCGATCTTGTCCCACAGCGGCGGCGGCGGCCCATCGTCGACGCGGAGGTAGCGCTCGCTGCGGAACTCGGTGGCGGCGTGGCGCATGTCGACCGTCACCTGCTGGCGAGACCCGGCACGCAAGCGCCAGAGCTCGGCGGCGGCGAGCGTGGCGGCGGCGATGGTGACCTGCGCCGCCGTTCCGACGCGAAAGGACGACGGCAGCACCGGCTCGGCGCCCGTCAGCCGCAGGCCGCCCAGGGCATCGGCAGGGCAATCGGCGTCGCGCCAGATTTGGGAGAGCACTTCCAACGGGTCCATGGCGCCATCTTAGCCCAACGCCCGGTGAATATTGAGTGCCGAAACGAGAGGTCCTTCGGGGGCGGGCCGGCGAGCCTCAACTGTGGGTCGCCAATAGCTGGCGCACCACCGACCCTTCGGCCAGGCGATCGAAGCCCTCGTTGATCTGATCGAGCCTGAGGACGGCGCGTATCAACATGGGGCCCCTCCCCGGTCTTGCGCGGCGCCGGGCCTCCCGAAGCTTAATGCCATTCGCTGGTGTGCCACCTTGATCGCCCTCGTCGATTTCACCCTGCCGGACGATGGGCCGCCCGATGGGCCGGAGTTTGGAGAGACGACCCCATGGCCGCTATAGCGGCGGCGGTTGGGTCCCGGTCACCGACGGGCGGGTGGTGAATTTGCCGTGCCACTCGGCCAGCGCCGGGTGATCGGCGCGCCAGTCGTCATCGGCGAAGCGGCGGTCGAGGAACCCCAGCAGGCAGGCGGTGGTGATCTGCACGATGTCCACCGGCCCGTCGAGCGCCGCGATCTCTTCCTCCAGCCTCGCCAGACCGCGGACGATCTTGGTCTTTTGCCGTTCGTCCCAGGCCGCGTTGCGTTGTTCCTCGGGCCGGCGGGTCTCATGGACCCTGAGCACGGCGGCGTCGATGAGGCCGTCGGCAAGGGTGTGCATCCTGAGCGTCTTCCAGCGCTTAGGCCCGGAGGCGGGGAACAGGCTGGCCTTATCGGTCAAACTGTCGAGATACTCGCAGATGACGATCGAATCGTAGAGGATCTGGCCGTCATCGGTCTCGAGCGTCGGTATCTTGTCGAGCGGATTGGCCTCCGCGATCTTGCTTTCCGGCGTCCGCGCCGGCACGCTTTCGATCCGATCCGCGAGGCCCAGCTCGATCGCCGCCATCATCACCTTGCGGACATAAGGCGAGGTCGGCGAATGCCAAAGTTTCATGTCCCCTCCCGTATATTTTCATTTGGCGGTGTTGATTTCGCCGGACCTATGTTCGCCGCCAGCCGAGTTCCTTGAGCTTGCTTTGCACCGGTCCGGCCACCGCCGGGTCGACGACGGCGCGATCACCGCTGTCGGGTTCGCGGACGAGCCAGATGTAGTGGTCGCCGAGCACCGGGATGTGGTGAATTTCGGGTGTCGCCATGGCGCAAAACCGTCCGAATCATTGGTTATTTGGTGATCGGCGGTCAGGATAACATCCCGGGCCGGCTCATGCCATAACCGACGGCGCGCCGCTTCCTACCCGGAGGCCGCGAAAAGACGATCATATGTACTATCTTCCTATGAAAGTAAGTACTGGCCTCCTATGAAAGTAAGTACTGGCCTGGGCGCAAAACCGGGACGCGGTGTGATAGTCTCGGTGCCATGTGGACCGACGTCGTCGATCTCAGGGATTTTTACGCCACCAGCCTGGGCCAGTCGGCGCAACGCCTGGTGCGTCACGGCGTCCGCGCGATGTGGCCCGACGTGACCGGCCAGCGGGTCCTGGGGCTCGGCTACGTGGTGCCCTATCTGCGCCCGTTCCACGAGCAGGCGGAGCGGGTGATGGCGGTGATGCCGGCGGCCCAGGGGGTGCTGCACTGGCCGCGCTCGGGCCCTAATCAGGTGGCGTTGGCGGACGAGGCGGAGTTGCCGTTTCCCGACTCCTCCATCGACCGGGTGCTGCTGGTCCATGCCCTTGAGTGCAGCGAACAGGTGCGTCCCATGTTGCGCGAAGTGTGGCGCGTGCTCGCCGGCGGCGGTCGGCTCCTGGTCGTCGTGCCCAACCGGCGCGGCATCTGGGCGCGGCTCGACCGCGGCCCGTTCGGCCACGGCCAACCCTACACCGTTTCCCAGCTATCCAGGCTTTTGCGCGACAACCTGTTCACGCCCATCGCCGCCACCGGCGCCCTTTTCGCGCCGCCGAGCCATTCCCGCATGATGCTGGCCGCGGCGCCGGCCTGGGAGCGGCTGGGCTCGCGCTGGTTCCAGACCTTCGCCGGCGTCGTCCTGATCGAGGCCGGCAAGCAGATATACGCCGCCAGCCCGGCGCGCGCCGGCAAGCGCAAGCGTCGGGCCTATCTTCCCATCGGCCAAAGTTCACAAAGGGGCATGGTGAAGTCCTAGCGCACTATCCGGCCAGATGGAATCGTTTGACCGGGATTATTTTGCGCCGTGGCGTCGTCGCGCCGCTCGCCCGATGCCCCACATCGCGCTTCGCGCCGCTCCTACCCGAAAAGCCGTATTGGGGCCATCGAATCGCTTCCAGCTGGCCGGATAGTGCTCTAATGGCGCCAGACTTCAACGCGAATACCAAAAAACGCCTACACTGTTCCCGGTACCCGGTGTCGTCCTCTCGTGACGGCCGTTAGGTTTCCCGAAAGGGAGAAATCGTAAGGGAGAAAAGAGGTGGAAAAATTCCAGCAGGCCATCGCTTATCTCGACCAGTTCGCGCGGAACGTGGACTGGTACACCGTGCTCGCCATGCTCGCCGGGGCGACTGTCATCGTCCTTGCCGCTTACGGCATCGCCCTACTCACGAGAATCAACCGTCACCTGGATGAAGTCAACCTCGGTCTCAGCGAGGTCATTGGCGAACTCGGCGGCGTCCGCATGGGCATCAACGGCATCAGAAACGAATTAGGCGACGAAAGGTTACTTGCCCTTCTGCGTGAACTTCAGGCGCTCAGGGCAGATCTGGCCTCGGCCCGGCGGGGAAGCACGCCTCGGTAGGCGAACTTTCCTTGTGAAGCGCGGCGCCGGATCAACCCAGCAATGACGAGCGCAGCGGATAACCGGCGTCGCCCCTGGGGGCAACGATGCGGGATTTGGGCAAGCGAATGGTGACTTCGGTGCCGACGTCGACGACGCTGGCCAGTTCGATTCTGCCGCCATGGAGTTCGACCAGCGCCTTGGTCAGCGGCAATCCCAGTCCCGTTCCCTGATATTTGCGGCTAAGACTGCTATCGACCTGGCCGAACGGCGCCATGGCCGTCGAAAGGTGCTCGCAGGCGATACCGATGCCGGTGTCGCGGACCATGAAGACAAAACCGCCGTCTTTCTCGACGTAAGCTTCCAGCGTGACCGCGCCGCCCGCCGGGGTGAACTTGATGGCGTTGGACAGGATGTTGAGCAATATCTGCTTGAGCTTGCCCGCGTCGGCCATGAGCAACGGCACATCCTCGGGCAGCAATGTCTGGATTTCGATCCGGCCGGCTTCCGCCCGCGGCCGCAGGATCATCATGCAGGCGCGGACCACCTTCACGACATCGACCTTTTCCTCGTAAAGCTTGAGCTTGCCGACCTCTATCCTGGACAGATCGAGGATATCCTCGATGAGCTCCAACAGATGGCGGCCGGATTCGGTGATGTCTTTCGCGTACTCCGTGTATTTGGGATGGCCGAGGGGACCGAACGTGGCCTCGGTCATCAGTTCCGAAAGCCCGATGACCGCGTTGAGCGGCGTGCGCAGCTCATGGGTGACGTTGGCGAGGAATTCGGTCTTGGCGCGGTTGGCAACTTCCGCTTCTTCCTTGGCGGCGCGCAGCGCCTCTTCCGCCCGCTTGCTCTCGGTGATGTCCGAATAAGTGGTCACACTACCGCCGTCCGGCATCGGTTCGCGGTTCACCGCGATGACCGTTCCGCCGGGCAAGGTGCATTCTTGCCTGAGGGCCTCGCCGCTCCGTTTTGCCATCACCCGGTCCTTGACCTGGGGCTCGACGTCGCCGGGACCGTAATCACCCCGCTCGGCCCTGAAACGGGCGACTTCCTCGAAAGACATGCCGACGTGAAGGAAGCCGGGCGGGTAGCCGCGGAGATCGACATATCTTTGATTGAAGGCGACGAGTTTGAGGTCGGCGTCATAGACGCTGATGCCCTGGGACATGTTCTCCAGCGTCGTCTCCAGGACCGCCGATTTCTCCGCCAGCTCGCCCTCGGTGCGCTTGCGTTCGGCGATGTTCTTGAAGACGACGACGGCGCCGGTGACCTCGCCGTCCTCGTCGCGGATCGGCGTGCTGACGTATTCGACCGGGAAGGAGGTGCCGTCCTTGCGCCACAGCACCTCGTCGTCGACATGGTGGACGGCGCCGTCGCTGAGCGTCGCATGGATCGGGCATTCATCGCCGGGATAGGGCGTGCCGTCGGCGTGAGTGTGGTGGAGGATGGCGTGCTGGGGCTTGCCGATCAGCTCCTCCGCCGGCCAGCCGATCAACCGGGCGCCGGCCGGGTTGATGAAGGTCATGCGGCCCTCGACATCCAGCCCGTAGATGCCGTCGCCGGCCGCATTCAGGATCAGGTCGTTTTGCCGCCTGACCCGGTCGAGCAGGATCTCGACTTTTTGTTGCGCCTGTATTCCGTCGGTCAGCTGCCGATAGGCTTCGTGCAGCTGCGCGGTCCTCTTCTTCAGGCGTTGAGAGAGCTCGTCGCCGGCCATCTCCCGCCCGTCTCTACAGTCCTTGTTTTGTGCCGTGTTCATCAAGTTCCTATCGTGCTTCCCGGGAGATCGTCCGGTGCCGCCCCCGGCGGTGGGTCAGCCGGCCCGGGCCGGCGACGATTTCGATAAAATTGAATATATGGGTGTACAAACAATAAATTAGCGCGGCTCCGTTAAATTGCGGTTAACCCGCCCAAGATGGCTTCAAGGCCATAAGAGGCCATAAGAGGAAGGCGGCAAAAGATACGGCGAACGGCCATGCCTTTCAGCCGGTGGTCCGTCTTGTGGTGACAACGGCGCGCTTGGCGTAACCGCGGGAACCGGTCTTGGGAAAAGGCCTGATAAACGGGCTCCGCCACCCGGCAAACGGCGCTTACGGGCGCAATCAACGAGGCCCGCCCCGGCCTGTATTACCGGGCTCGTCAGCCCCATTTCGGCGTCGCCGGCCGATGGGCAAGGTCCTTTTGGTCTTGGCACGGGGACCAGTCCCCGAGAGGCGGACGCCGATCGACCAGATCGCTGCCAGATCGCCGGCGGATCACTGAAAATCTTTGCACCGATTGATAAAAATATAAATGAACTCACACCTTATCCACAACGGTTAACTCGTTATTAAGTAATAAACGGTATTCCTACTCCTAGAGGCCATTTTGGCGTCGGTAATGACTCTCGTTATGCTCTCGGGTTAGGAGGAAACTATGTTGTGGTATGTTCAGAACTATGTCGTGTCCCTGCTTCGCGACAAGGGCGGCGCCAACGCCGTCGAATATGCGTTGATCATGGCCCTCGTCGCCGTCTTCATCATCGCCGGCGTGCTGGCGATGAGCGGCGCCATCGGCACCCTGTTCAATTCCATGGCGTCCTGCCTGAGCAACGCCCCGGGCTGTAATACGGGGACGTTCTCTTGACGTTCTGAATTTCAGTTCAGGCGGAGCAAAACCGGTCAAGCAGGATACTCTGCCTGACCGGTTGCTAACTCCACCGACGTAAATCGTCCGGGTGGCCGGAGGAACCTGTCATCCTTCAGGCAGCGCAAACCCGGTATCCATCGTATGGGTCGGATGCGGGCAGCCAAGGAGCAATCGATGCGTGACGCCCGGCGGATCATGACCGGACGCGGATGGCTGCGGTCGCTGGTGCAAGACACCCGCGGCGCGGTCGCGATCTACATCGCCATCGTCGCCCCGATGCTGCTTGGCATCGGGGCGCTCACCATGGATCTCGGGCGCCTGATGACCTTGAACACGGAGCTGCAAGCCGCCGCCGATGCGGCGGCGCTGGCAGGCGCCCGTGAACTCGACCGCTTCCCGGGCTCCATAGACAGGGCCAGCGCCGCCGCGGTAGGCGCCGTTTCGAATCTTCAGACCTTCGCCACCGATGGCGGCGGCAAACAGATCGTCGTCGATTCGACCCCATGCGGGGACCCGCCGGTGGCGCCGTGCGTCCGCTTCCTCAAAAGCCTGCCGACCAACGACGGCGATCCGATAACTTCGGCCAACGTCACCACGGCGGATGACGAGGCGCGCTTTATCGACGTTCATATCGGCGCCAGGACGATCACCAATATCCTGATCAGGATCATCGGCGGGCCCGGCACCGCCGCCACCTCATCGACGGCGGTGGCCGGCAATGACCGCGTGATCTGCAACATCCCGCCGATGTTCATGTGCAACCCGACGGAGCCCGCGTCCAACACCGACCTGAGTTTATCCATGGACATGAACGCGTTATCGGGCCGCCAGATGGAGCTGTTTCACCAGGGCGGCGGCGGGCCGATGACGCCTGGCAATTTCGGCCTGCTGTGCCCCTCGGGCACCGAGGGCCAGACCAACTGCGGCGCCAGCACGGTCAAGGACGCTCTCGCCTCGACAACCGGCACCTGCGTCAGCATGGAGCTGGCGACGACGAAAACGGGTGTGGACTTACAGATGGTCCGCACCGGCATCAACGTCCGCTTCGACTACTGGACCCCCCAGGCCAAGGACACCGGCAACAACCGCTGGCGCAACCAGGACAAATTCGTGCCGGCGGCCAACGTCACCCAGGGCGGAGAGCCGCCCATCAATACGACCGGGGGCAACGCCACATGCGAATACTCCGACCTCCCGGCCACCGAGGCGACGAAATTGCCGAGGGACCAGTGTCACATCGCCGGCAACTGCGGCACCGCACCCGGCAACGTCAATGGCAGTGAGCGCATCGGTGACGGCACCTGGGATTACATCGAATACTTCCGCATCAATCACGGCTGCAACCAAAACACCAATCCGACCTGCAAGCCGGCGGGCTGGGACGCCAAAACCGGCGCCGCCCCCTGGCCGCCGTCACGCTACGAGACCTACCGCTACGAGATCGAACAAAGCCCGGATGAGATCGTCGCAACGGGCCAGACGATCTACGACGCCGCCGGCAACCCGGTCGAAACCACCACGGAAAACGGCCAGACCGAGTGCTTCCAGGGCACCCCGCCGGCGATCCCGGGTTACAACTATTTCCCGGCGATGGCCAAAGATCTGACGCTGCTGGGCGACCGGCGGATCCTGCCGATCCTGATTACCAACTGCAACGCGCTCGAGGCGAACGGGATCAGCACCAACGGCAAGTTCTCCTTCGCGGTCACGGAAGTCGGCTTCGTCTTCCTGACCGAGCCGATGGAACAGCCGCCGGCGGCCGAGATTTACGCCGAGATACTGGGGACATTGGACGAGGGCGCCCAGGATCTGATCGTGCGCGACATCATCCAGCTTTACCGCCGCTAGGGCACTATCCGGCCACCTTCCATCCCCCCCAATCGAAGACGAATACAACCCATCCCGGGCGAAAAATCGCCAAAAGCGGGGTCACGGGTGATCGCGGCCTGGCGGAAATCAGGTGAAACGCCGCGCCGCGTGGCGGTTCCGGTTTCGCCCCCGAGGGAGGAGAGCGGCCGATATCTCCTCGAGGGATGCTAGGCCCCGGTCTCGGCGATCTTCGGGCGGGGCCCGGCCTCGGCGATCACCGCGCGCACCGCTTCGGCCGCTTCCTCGACGTCCGGGCGGGTGACGTCGAGATGGGTCACGGCGCGCAAGAGCGTCCGGGAACTGGCGCCGATGCGGATGCCAAGACCGGCAAGCCTTTCGCTCAACTCCGCCGCCGTCAGGCCGGTGGCGGCGACATCGAAGAACACTATGTCGGTCTCGACCCTCTCCGGGTCGACCGCGACGCCGGGGATGGTGGCGATGCGCTCGGCGAAGTGACGGGCGTTGGCGTGATCTTCGGCCAGCCGCTCGACATGGTGCTCAAGCGCGTATATCCCGGCGGCGGCGATGACGCCGGCCTGGCGCATGGCCCCGCCGAGGCGCTGCTTCCATTGCCAGGCCTCGCCGATGGCCTCAGACGAACCCGCGAGCACCGCGCCCACCGGACAGCCGAGACCCTTGCTGAGATCGACCCAAACCGTGTCGAACGGTTGGGCGAACTCGGCCGCCGTGACGCTCGAGGCGACGGTGGCGTTGAGAAGCCTGGCCCCGTCCATGTGCAGCGCCAGCCCATGCCGCCGGGCGACGGCGGCGACCTCGCCCAGGGTGGCCAGCGGCCATACCGTGCCGCCGCCCTGATTCGAGGTTTGCTCGACCGCCACCAGGCGTGAGCGCGGCGCGTGGCGGCTTTTGGCGCGCACCCCTTCCTCGAGCTGTTCGGCGCTGAACACGCCGTGCACGCCGTCAAGGGTGCGCACCATGGCCCCGGCAAGCGCCGCCGCGCCGCCGGCCTCGGCATTGACGATGTGCGACGTCCTGTCGGTCAGGATCTCGTCGCCCGGCCGGCAATGCAGCAAGACGGCGATCTGGTTGCACATGGTGCCGGACGGCAAGAACACCGCCGCCTCCTTGCCGAGAAGCTCCGCGGTCATGGCGGTCAGGCGATTGACGCTCGGATCCTCGCCGCGCTGCTCGTCGCCGACCTCGGCCGCCGCCATGGCGGCGCGCATTTCCGGTGTCGGCTTGGTCTGGGTGTCGCTGTAGAGGTTGATCCGGACCTCGGTCATGAAATGCGTGCTCCCCCTCACGGTTCGCGGCCGCCTCCCCGGGCTACCGGCAGATAACATTAGCCTAGAGCGGTTCTTGGTAGATAGGAATCAATTCGATGGGTGCAAATCGGCTCATTTGGCCAGACGCGCGCCGGCGGATGCCCCGGCGTCATGTTGCCGTGAAAGCCTGAATGCCGGTCTGGGCGCGGCCGAGGATAAGGGCGTGGATGTCATGGGTCCCCTCGTAGGTGTTGACCGCCTCCAGATTCATGACGTGGCGGATGACGTGGAACTCGCCGGAGACGCCGTTGGCGCCGAGCATGTCGCGCGCCGTCCGGGCGATGTCCAGCGCCTTGCCGGCGGAATTGCGCTTCAGCAGCGAGATCAACTCCGACGAACAGCGGCCCTCCTCCTTCAGCCTGCCGGCGCGCAGGCATGCCTGAAGGCCGATGGTGATCTCGGTCTGCATGTCGGCGAGCTTCTTCTGGATGAGTTGATTGGCGGCCAGCGGCCGGCCGAACTGCTTGCGGTCCATCGTGTATTGCCGCGCCGTGTGCCAGCAGAACTCAGCCGCGCCTAACGCCCCCCAGGCGATGCCGAAGCGCGCGTGGTTAAGGCACCCGAACGGCGCCTTGAGGCCCTCCTCATGGGGCAAAAGGTTGTCCTGGGTCACCGGGACCCCGTCCATCACCACCTCGCCGGTGTCCGATGCGCGGAGGGCGAACTTGCCCTCGATTTTCGATGACGTAAGACCCTCCATCCCCTTATCGAGGACGAAGCCGCGGATCACGCCGTCATCGTCCTTGGCGAATATGACGAAGACATCGGCGATCGAGGCATTGGTGATCCACGTCTTGGCGCCGGTCAGCCGCCAGCCGTTGCCGTCCTTGCGCGCCCGGGTCGTCATCGAACCGGGATCGGAACCGTGGTCCGGCTCGGTCAGCCCGAAACAGCCGATCCATTCGCCGGCCGCCAGCTTGGGCAGGTATTTTCGCCGCTGCTCCTCGCTGCCGTAGGCGTAGATCGGGAACATGACGAGGGATGACTGCACGCTCATCGCCGAGCGGTAGCCGCTGTCCACCCGCTCCACCTCGCGCGCGATCAAGCCGTTGGCGACGGGACCGATATTGGCGCAGCCATATTTCTCGGGCAGGGTGGCGCCGAGGAAGCCGAGCGCGGCCATCTCCTTCATCACCATCGGGTCGAACACCTCGTCGCGGTTGGCCTCGACGATGCGGGGCATCAGCTTGTCGTCGGCGAACTGACGGGCGGTGTCGCGGATCAGCCGTTCTTCCTCCGTCAGTTGTTCGTCGAACAGGAACGGGTCTTCCCACGAAAAGGATAATTCGCTGGCCATGTTCGTCTCCCGAATGCCGCCGGTGGGCGCGAAACTTTAGATGCGCTCGATGACCGCGGCGATGCCCTGGCCGACGCCGATGCACATGCTGACCAGGGCATAACGCCCGCCGGTCCGCTCGAGCTGGCGCAGCGAGGTCAAGGCTAGCCGGGCCCCCGACGCGCCGAGGGGATGGCCGAGCGCGATCGCCCCGCCATTGGGATTGAGGCGGTCATCATCGGCGGAAAGCTGCATCTGCTTCAGGCAGCCTAACACCTGGGTGGCGAACGCCTCGTTGATCTCGATCACATCCATGTCGGAAAGCGCAAGCCCGGCCCGTTCCAGCGCCTTCCTCGAGGCCGGCACCGGGCCGAGGCCCATGACGCGCGGCGGAACCCCGGCAACGGCGCCGGAAACGATCTTGGCGCGCGGCTCCACGCCCGCCTTCTCGCCGAGCGAACGGGCGCCGATCAGAAGCGCCGCGGCGCCGTCATTGATGCCGGATGCGTTCCCCGCCGTGACCATGCCGCCGGCGAACAGGGGTTTCAGGGCCTGTAGCTTCCTGAATGTGGTCCCCGGGCGGGGATGCTCGTCCTCGGCGATGATCGCCGGCGGCGCCTTGCGCCCCATCGGCACCTCCACCGGCAGGATCTCTTCATCGTAGAACCCGTCCTCCTTGGCCTTCTGGTACTTGCCTTGGGAGGCCTCGGCGAAGCGGTCACTTTCGTCGCGCCCGATATCGAGATCGCGCCCGACATTCTCCGCCGTCTCCCCCATGGTGTCGGCGCCGACTTGTTTCTCGATCTCGGGGTTGGGGAAGCGCGCGCCGAGGGTCGAATCGAACATCTTGGCGTTCCTAGCGAACGGGCCCTCGGCCTTGCCGATGACGAAGGGCGCGCGCGACATGCTCTCGACCCCGCCGGCGACGAACAGCGCGCCTTGCCCGCAGGTGACGGCGCGGGCGGCGTCGAGCACCGCCGCCAGGCCGCTGCCGCACAACCGGTTGACGGTGATCGCCCCGGCCTCGACCGGCAGGCCGGCAAGGAGGCCGGCGTGACGGGCGACGTTGCGCGAATCCTCGCCCGCCTGATTGGCGCATCCGGCGATGACGTCCTCCACATCCTCGGGCGCGAAGGGGTTGCGCTCAACGATCGCGCGGATGGTGGTGGCGAGCAGCTCGTCGGGGCGGACGCGGGCGATGGCGCCGGCATGGCGGCCGAACGGGGTGCGCACCCCGTCATAGATGTAGGCGTCAAGCATCTTTTCTTTTCCTTCCCTTCCTTCCCTCAACCTTCCACCGCCGTCAAGGAGATGCCCAGCATCGCCCGGCGCCGGAGCCAGGGGCTGGGGCGGTAGCGTGGATCGCCGTAGAGCCTTTGCATCGCCTCGAGGATGGCGAGGATGCGGGCCGGCCCAAGCCGGTCGCCCATGCCGAGCGGCCCATCGGGGTAGCCGAGGCCGAGTCTCACCGCGGTGTCGATGTCATCGACACTGGCGATACGCTGCTGGGCGATGTCGCAGCCGATATTGACGATGGTCCCGACGATGCGTTGGGCGATGAAGCCGGCGCTGTCGTTGATCACCGTCACCGGCGTCCCGCCGGCGGCGAGGAGCGCATGGGCGCTGGCCCGATACGCGGGATCGGCCGCCGGCGGCGCCATCAGGGTGCGCCGGCGATCGAGGCCGAACAGCGTATCCACCGCCACCGTGCGGCGGGGATCGAGGTCCTGGCCGAGCGCGCTTGCCGTCGCGTCCTCGCCGAGCGGGGTGACGAAGCAAAGGGCGTCGTCCGCCGGGCGTTCCGCATTGCTGATCTCGGCGCCGGCGGCGCTAAGCACACTAACCAGCGCCTCGCGCCCGTCCGGCACCGCCGCGCTGATCCAGACCGGGCGCCGTTCGGCTTCCGGCGGCGGTGCCTCTTCCGTGGCGACGATCTTGCCGTCTTCATAGTCGTAGAACCCCCGCCCGGTCTTGCGGCCCAGGAGCTTCGCCGTCACCCGCTGGCGGGGGAGGGGCGAGGGCCGGTAGCGCGGCTCCTGATAATACTGCTCATAGATCGATTCCATGACCGCGAAGCCGACATCGAGACCGACGAGGTCCATCAGCTCGAACGGTCCCATGCGAAAGCCCGCCGCCTCGCGCATGACCCGGTCGATATCATGGAACCCGGCGACACCCTCGGAAACGACCCGGAGCGCCTCGGTGCCGAAACCGCGCCCGGCATGGTTGACGACGAAGCCCGGCGTATCGCCGCAGATGACGGGATGGTGCCCCATGCGCCGGGCGATCGCGGCCAAGGCATCGGTGACCCCGCTTTCGGTCAAGACGCCGTTGACGACCTCGACGATCTTCATCAGCGGCACCGGGTTGAAGAAGTGAAAGCCGGCGACGCGCCCGGGCAGGCGGCATTCGGCGGCGATGGCGGTGACCGAGAGCGAAGAGGTGTTGGTCGCCAGCACGCAATCGTCGGTGACGATGCCTTCCAACTCGGCGAACAGGGCGCGCTTGATCGCCAGGTCCTCGAACACCGCCTCGACGACGACATGGCAGGGGGCCAAAGAGGCGTTCCCGCCGCTGACGATCTCGATCCTGTTCTTGGCGTCTTCGGCCTCCTTCGCCGTCATGCGGCCCTTCTCGGCGGCGCGGTCGAGCATCTTGGAGATGAAGGCCAGCGCGTCGGCGGCGGCGGCGTCGGCGGCGTCGGCGAGCATCACCTTGATGCCGGCGGCGGCGGCGGTCTGGGCGATGCCGCGCCCCATGGTGCCGGCGCCGATGACGCCGAGTGTCAGATCGTCCCTCATCGCATCGAGGGCCACCGGCGTCACCTGCCCTCGAATTCCGGTTTGCGTTTGTCGATGAAGGCCTTCATGCCTTCCTTCTGATCGCGGCTGTCGAACAGGATTTGGAACGCCTTTCGCTCCAGCATCAACCCGGTCGAGAGCGACGCGTCCTGCCCGGCGATCGCGACCTCCTTGATCTGCATGATGGCCAAGGGCGGCAGCGCCGCGATCTGCCCCGCCATCTCCAGCGCGCGGCTCAATACCTCGGCGTCGGGCACCACTTCGCTGACCAGCCCCATGGCGTCGGCCTCGGCGGCCGAGACCGGCCTTCCGGTCATCAGCATCTTCATGGCCTTGAACTTGCCGACGGCGCGGGTGAGACGCTGGGTGCCGCCGGCGCCGGGCATGATGCCGACGCGCACCTCGGGCTGGCCGAACATCGCGCTTTCCCCGGCGATGATGATGTCGGTGTGCATGGCGAGCTCGCAACCGCCGCCAAGGGCATAGCCGTTGACGGCGGAGATCACCGGCTTGGGACAGTCGGACACCGCCAGCCACAACAGATGGGTCTTGCGCAGCATCATCTCGACGGCGCCGGCGTCGGCCATCTGCTTGATGTCGGCGCCGGCGGCGAAGACGTCGTCGTTGCCGGTCAGCACGATACAGCGCACATCATCGTCGGCGCCGAGCGCGGTGAAATGTTCCGCCAACAGCTCCCGCGCGCGGATATTCAGCGCATTCTTGACCTCGGGCCGGTTGAGGCGGATCAGGGCCACATGTGCTTGAGGTTTCTCGACCAGTATTTCCGGCATTATCGGCCTCCCTTTACGCCTTCGTCCGCCAGCGGAATTCGCCAGGCGCGCCCCCCGGCGCCGAGGCGGCCGGCGCATCCGAACCTATCTTATCGGAAGTGGGCGGCTGGCAATACCACTCCGATTAAACCGGCATCGGAAGCCTGTCAACGCCGCGCAAGGAACGGCCGCCCCCCGGCTTTACAGGCCAGGGCGGCCCACCTATGGTCACGCCAACCCCCTAATACCAAAGGTATAAACCACCGATGGATCGCAAGCCCATGTCCGAACCCGGCTGTTTCGACTTCCTGACCCCGCCCTATCGCTCCGAAAAGCCCAGGGAGCGCGGCATAACCGTCATCAGCGATCCCGGCCTCTCGATCGCCGATATGCGCTCCCTGGTCGAGGTCGCCGGCCCCTTCATCGACCACGTCAAGTTCACCGACCATGTCGGCAACCTCTGGCGCTATCGGGAAGCGTGGATGAAGGAGAAGACCGCTTACTACAAAAATGCCGGCATCGATACGCTCCTCGGCGGCATTCCCTTCGAGATCGCCGCCGTCCAGGGCCGGGTGGGGGCCTACATGGCGCGGGTGGCGGAGCTCGGCTTCACCGGCGTCGAGGTCAGCGAGGACATGATGGAGCCGCTCGGCGCCGATGAGCGGGTCAAAGCCATCAAGGCCGGGCTCGATCGCGGCCTTCACGTCTTCACCGAGCTCGGCCGCAAGCTGCCCGAGGCGCCGCTCGACGCCGCCGAGGCCATCGAGATGGGCCTCGGGGACCTGGACGCCGGCGCCTATCTCGTCGTCATCGAGAAGAGCGACATCCTCAAGATCATCCGCGAGAAGCGCGGAGTGTTGCAACGCATCGGCGA
>JACZQV010000035.1 GCA_022545545.1 Pseudomonadota bacterium | reverse complement strand
GATTGCATCTGGCGCATGAAGAAAATCCAAACGCCGATGAGGAGAAGCATCGGGAACCAAGACACCAGGATGCCGAGCAGCGATGGGCCGCCGTCGTCCGCCGGCGCGGCGGCAATCCTGACGCCGTGCTTGGTCAAGGTGGCGATGAGAGTGGGATCGTCCGGCGCATAGGTGGAAAAGGCCCGGCTATCCTTGAAATGGCCGGTGATACTGTTGCCCTTGATGGTGACGTCAGTGACCTGGCCGCTCTGCACCGCCTCCAGGAAGTCGGAGAATTGCAGCGGCGGCTGGGTTCCACGGCCCGTGGGCGCTTGGAACAGGTTGAAAAGGGCGATCAGCAGAAGGCCGATAATCACCCACAACATCAGGTTCTTGCCGAATTTATTCACGTCTCACACCATCCCTTGCCGGCGCACCCGATCCCTGAGATTCCGGACGGATACAACTGGGCGTCAACGTCTATTTTACCACGTTTACGCCCTATTTACATAATAACAAAGGCGCCTTTAAACAACCGTAAAGCCGGCCCCCGCCAAGGGCTGCGCCGGGGCGCAAGAAATCCCGGAAATCCAGAGGTTTCCGGCGCCTCCCGAGCGGCGCCGATAACCGAGATGGGGCACCGAGAGGACGCCTTTGCCGTCCTTGAGGGCGGGCAGGGTCGGGCGCACCGGAGGGGGGATCGGCGTCGATCTCAACTGCGGGAGAGCCCCGGCGATCTCCGCCCATCCATCACGGCCCAGCGCGTCCAGGACGGCGTCCGATACACCTTTTCCTCCCCTGCCTCGGCCTTCGCCGGTCCCTCCCCTGCCCCGGCCTGCGCCGGCCGCCTTTTCCGCATTGCCGAGTTCGACCACGAAGCGCCCGTCCCAACGCAGTGTCCCACCAGCCACGACGGGGACCGGCGGGGACATGGCCGCCCTTTCGCGGCTGACCAGCAACCGATCATCTCCGGCCGGCCCGATACGGCAGCCGCCAAGGGTGCGCGCCGATGTCAACCGGCCCTCGGCGAGGGCCCGATGAAGCCGTTCCAGGCGGTCGAAGCGAGGCGGGTAGACGGCGCCGCCGACGCAGGTCAAGATCCGCGCCAGGGCGCGCAAAGCCACCTCGTCGGGCGCGGCGCGAAGCAAATCCGGACGCAGCAAGCAATAGCCGGCGGGATAGATCTCCGCCGCGCCGGCAAGAAGCGTCACCGCCGCTTCCTCCAGCGCCCTTCGCGCGCGGCCCATGGCGTTCGCCGTCTGGGCCAGGCGTTGGGCGTCCATTCCGACCTCCGCGAAGGCGGGCATCAGCGCGCGCAAGCGCACGCGGGCGAAAGCCGGGTCCTGGTTGGAAGGGTCCTCGATCCAGGCCTGGCCGCGCCTCTGCAGATTGGCCCGGAGCCGCGCCTTCGGCACCGTCAGCAGGGGGCGAAGCAGACGAACCCCCTCGATCCCGGTGACCGCCGCCATGGCGGCCAGACCGTGGATGCCGCTGCCCCGCCCGAGACGCAAGAGGAAGGTTTCCGCTTGGTCCTCCAGGTGATGGGCGAGCAGAAGGTGGAGCACATGCCGCTTGCGGCACCACCCGGCGAGCAGCCGGTACCGCGCGGCGCGCGCCAGCGCCTGGAGGTTGGCGCCGGGCATCCCCCCTTCCCCCGCCGCCGTCCAGCGGAGCACACGATGGGGAATGCCGCGCTGGCTCAGCCATGCCTTCACCCGGCGCGCTTCGGCGCCCGATTCAGGGCGTAGGCCATGGTCGACGGTAAGCGCCGTCACCCGCCCTCCCCGGGCCCGCGCCCAACCATCGGCGAGCAGGCACAGCGCCATGCTGTCGGCGCCGCCGGACACCGCAACGGCGAGATGAGGGGACCGCTCGAATGGTCCCAGCGCCGCCATCAGGGCGCGGAACTCAGGCGCGTTCAGGGGCTCGGTCACCGCTGTGGATGACGGTTCGGCGGGCGTACCGCCCGATCACTTGCAGCCATTGTTTTTGCGCTCGGCCTTGGCGCGACCGATGATATTGGGCGCCGCCTTGGGAAATTCCTTGGACAGGCGGGCGAAGGTCACGCAGGCGTCCTGTTTATTGCCGAGACGCACCAGGGAGAGACCGAGCTTGAGAAGATTGTCGGGTCCCTTGGCGCTTTTGGGAAACTTCCGGTAACCCTCGGCGAAGGTCCTTGCGGCGCTGCTGAAGTCGTTGCGCACATAGTAGGTTTCGCCCAACCAGTAATGGGCGTTGCCCGCGAGCTTGTGATCGGGATGGGCGGTGACGAAGGCGCGAAAGGCGTTCTCGGCATCGACATAATCCGTCAGGATCAGAAGCCTGTAGGCGAACCTGTATTGCTCCTCCGGCGTACCGGCCGGCAGCACCGATGCCGCCGGCTGGGCCTTGGCGAGTGCCGTCGAGGCTTTCGGGCCGGGCCCCGCGGCTTCGCCCACGGGGATCGCGCCGAGGGTGCCCGGCGGCTCACCACCCGGCAACGCCTGGCTCTGCGTCCCGCCCTGAGGCCCCCCAACGACGCCGGCGCCCGGCGCCCCGGCGGGGGCACCGGCCGGAGCGGCGGCCGCCCTCTTCTCGATCGCGCTCAACCGAAGGCCGACATCGGCCGCCAGTTTGTCGATGCGCGCGCGCAGCTGATTGTTGTTGTGGTTGAGTTCCTCGAGCTTGCCGGTCAAACCCCGCATCTGGACTTCGATTTCATCGAGCTTCACCTGCAGTCTCGCCGCCAGGGGAGAGCGTGCCGCGGCGCCCGCCGGCGATGGGGCGGGCACCGGCCTCGTGGCCGCCGCCGGCGGCTCCCGGCCTTGGTAGACCTGACGTTGAAGGGTGTTCAACTCGCGCTGGACGCGGTCGAGCCGGTCCAGCACCATCCGCAGGTCCGACTGTTGGGCCGCCGCCGGGACGATCACGAGCGGGCCGAGAAACAGGGCGGCACAAAAGCCCAAAAGGACGATGCACGACGGCGCCGGCCGTGGCCGGAGGATACCGCCCGCGTTACAGTGAATGGCCTTATGTCCCATCATGGCATGGCCCTCGTCACCCGGATGGACCGGCGCTTGCGAACGCATCAGCCAGCTTGGTCCCTATTCTTGGCACAAATAAGGCGCCTGCCCAACCGGAAGGTTCGCCGCAAACCTCGCAGCCGGGCAGGCGCCGGAACTCTGTCGACTATAGAGTCGGGGGATACCTTCAGCTTCTAGCTGCCGGCACCTTCTGAGATAACCGTCACCGCGCGGCGGTTCTGAGACCAGGCGGCCTCGTTCGATCCCGCCACGGCTGGGCGTTCCTTGCCGTAACTGATAATGGTTATACGGTTAGGATTGATGCCCAAGGCGACGAGGTAGTCTTTCGCCGAGTTGGCACGCCGTTCGCCGAGGGCCAAGTTGTACTCGCGCGTGCCGCGTTCATCGGCGTGCCCCTGGAGGACCACCTTTACGCCCGCGTTGTTCTTGAGGAACGTCGCCTGACGCTCCAGGGTTTGCCGCGCCTTGGCCTTGAGACTGTACTTGTCGAACTCGAAAAACACGCGGTCGCCGACATCGACCGTCAGTATCGTCGACAGCGGCCTCTTAGGCGTAGTCGCAGTCGTACCCGTCGAGCCTCGGTCGACCGACGAGGACTTGCCCGCCGCGCCCTGGCCGGACGCGGTACCGGTTTGGTCTGAAGGAGTCTCGCACGCAGCCAAGAGCAAAACCGCGGCGAAAAGACTCAAGGTTCGGAATGCCATAGTGCTAACCCCTCTCAGTGAGATCTTCCGTGAGAAGAGAAAAATATCGGGCAGATTTTCTAAATATATTAACGTGCCATGAACCAACGGTTAACGCCGATTCAATATAGGAGCGCAAATCATCCCTGACAAGCTTTCGGCCACTGATTCCGCGAAGTTTCATCTCACATCGCCTTTCACGCCGTCCACCGAGTCAGCCCACCGGCCTTCACGGTATCAAGGGAGACCACGCCGGGTCCGAAGCATCCATCGGGGTGATGTGCTCGCGTTCGTTGTAGCCCGTGATGTCGATGGAATAGAGGCGCGTGGTCGCGCCGCGGCCCTGATCGTCCGCCGGCGTCTGGCGGAAAAACATCAGTACCCGGCCGTTCGGCGCCCAGGTGGGGCCTTCGACCAGGAAGCTCTCGGTCAGCAGCCGTTCGCCGGCGCCGTCGGTACGCATGATGCCGATGTAAAAGCTGCCGCGGTGCAGCTTGGTGAAGGCGATCAGATCACCGCGGGGCGACCAGACCGGCGTCGCATAACGCCCCTTGCCGAAGCTGATACGCTTCACGTTGCCGCCGTCCCGGCTCATGACGTAAAGCTGCTGGCTGCCGCCCCGGTCCGATTCGAAGACGACATATTGGGCGTCAGGCGAATAGGATGGCGCGGTATCGATCGCCGAATGGCTGGTCAGCCGCTTAACCCGCCGCGTCCTGAGGTCCATGGTGTAGATGTCGGAATTACCGTCGGTGGCCAGCGACATGATGACCTGGTTGCCGTCGGGCGAAAAGCGCGGCGCGAAGGTCATACCCGGAAAATCGCCGAGGACCTCTTGTTGCAAGGTGTCGATGTCGAGGATGTAGACCCGGGGCTTGTTGTTGACGTAGGAAAGATAGGTGATCTCCTGAGTCGTCGGCGAAAAGCGCGGCGTCAGCACCAAGTTGCGGTCATTGGTCAGGAAACGGGGGTTCTCGCCGTCATAGTCCATGATGGCCAGCCGCTTGACCCGTCTGAGACGCGGGCCGCGTTCGGCGACGTAGACGATGCGGGTATCGAAGTAGCCTTCCTCGCCCGTGATCCGCTTGTAGATGGCGTCGGCAATGATGTGGGCCACCCGGCGCCAACTCTGGGGGGTGGTAAAATAGGCGAGCCCCACCATTTGCTTTTCGGCGAACACGTCCCACAGGCGGAATTCCACCTTCAGCCGTCCGTCGGGCTGGATTTTGGCGGCGCCGTTGACCAGGGCCTGGGCGCTGATCACGCGCCAGTCGCTGAAGCGCGGTTGGACCTGCAGGGATGACAGGGTCTGGATGAAGGCCTGCGGGTCTATCGGCTTGAACAGACCCGAGCGTTCGAGGTCGGCCGAGACCACCCGGGCAACATCCCGGCCGATCTGTTTCTCGTTCTCGGCATCGCCGACGAATCTGGTGATGGCGATGGGCAGGGCTTCCACCCGTCCGCGCGTGATGTCGATCTTGGGCTCGCTTTTCGCGCTGCCGGCGCCGAGCCCGAGCGACACCGCCAATATGGCGCCTGCCAAGACCGCTCCTGTCCAGGTTCCCCGGACGTTACCAGGTGCATTCACTTTTCTCACGACACTCTTCGTCTTCTTAGGATCCAATGAGTTCCTTGGGATTGAAGCTCAGGGTGAATCTTCTCCACTGCTGGTATTTCTGCGGCGGCAGTCTCAGCGGGCTGCACCGTGGGTGGAGAACCGCGCGAAGGGCGCTCTCGGCGGCGGCCCGGTAGAAAGGATCACCCGTCAACCGGGACCGGTCAACGATTTCCGCTCTCTGCACGGTGCCATCCGGGTTCATCACCACCGAGATATCGACGATGAGGTTCTCGGCATCACGGGCCCCGGCGGGAATGCTCCAACAGGCTTCGATCTGGCGGCGGATGGCGTCGAGCTCGCTGATGGTCAGACGCTGGTCGAGGCTCGGCCGCGGCGGCGCCGGTTCGGCCTTCTTCACGACTTTCTTATCAGGTTTCTTCTCTTTCTCGCGCGGCTTTTCCTTGCTCACGTCCTTGAGCACCGAATCGACGAAATCCTCTCGCGGGGCCAGAGGCTTGTGCCGGGGCTTGATCTTCGCCAGCCGCGGCTTGCGGCGCTTTGGCTTCTTGACCTTCGGCTTGGGCGGCGGCTTCTTAGCCTTGACCTTGGGCTTGGGCTTGGGCTTGACCTTGGGCTTGGGCACCGGCACCGGTTCGAGCCGCGCCAGATCGGGCGGCGGCGGCGGGACGGCGGCGGCCTTGGGCTTCACCGGTTCCGGCTTGGGCTTGACGGGGCGCTTGCGAGAGGGCTTGGGCTTCGGTTTCGGGGGCGCGGGAAGCATCCTGGTCTTATCCGATATTCGCACCATCTCGACGGTGATCGGGGGATCGGCCGTCGGGGCGCGGTCGAACAATACGGGCAGACCCAGGACGGCCAGGATGATCACCGCGATATGCAGTCCGGCGGAAAATATCATGCCCCGGCGCATAATCTATTTTCCCTTCTTGCCCGTCTTCGAGTTCGGCAGGTCCTCGGGCAACTCGACGATCAGCGCCACCTTGGCGAAGCCGGCGGCATTGACGGTGCCCATGACCTCCATGACCTGGCCATAGAACACCGAGCGGTCACCACGAACGAAAATCCTCGTGTCCCGTTTGTTCGCCGTGATCGCCCTCAGCCTGGGCACCAGCTTCTCGAGCTCGATCTCGGTTTCCTGGAGGAAAACGCGGCCCATGCCGTCGATGGTGATGACCAGCGGCTCGTCCTTGCCGGGGATCAACGAGGCCTTGGTCTTCGGCAAATCCACCGGCACGCCGACGGTCAAGAGCGGCGCGGTCACCATGAATATGATGAGGAGCACCAGCATCACGTCGACCATGGGCGTGACGTTGATTTCGCTCATCGGGCGGTAGTCGTGGCCCCTGGCGAGCCTGCCGCCGCTACGCCCGCCATTCATCGTCATCGCCATGTTCAACCCTTCTCCTGCAATTGACGGGACAAGATGGCGTTGAAGTCGCCGATGAACCCCTGGAGCCGCTCGGCGTAGCGGCCGAGGTCATTGGAAAACTTGTTATAGGCCACCACCGCCGGGATCGCCGCCACCAGGCCAAGGGCGGTCGCGAACAGCGCCTCGGCGATGCCGGGCGCGACGACGGCAAGCGAGGTGTTCTTCGACAGGGCGATGGCCTGGAAACTGTTCATGATGCCCCACACCGTACCGAACAGACCGACGAAGGGCGCCGTCGAGCCCACCGAGGCCAAGATGAACATATGCTTTTCCAGCCGTTCCATCTCGCGGCCAAGCGCGGTGCCCATCACCCATTCGACGCGCTGCTGGAGAGAAACCTGCGATGTCTCGTTCACCTGCATCCCCCTCGCGATCGAGTTCCGCCATTCGCGCATCGCCGCGGCGAACAGGCTTTCCATCGGGTCGTTGGGACGGCCGCCGATGCGCTCGTACAGGTCCTCGAGGGATCCGCCCGACCAGAAGGCGTCCTCGAACTGGCTGGCCTCCTCCACCAGGCGGCGCATGCGCAGGTACTTTTCGAAGATGATCGCCCAGCACCAGAACGAGGCCACGACGAGGATCAGCATGGTGAGTTTGACCACCAGATCGGCGCGCAGGAACAGGCTCCAGATCGAGAGGTCGGCGGCGGTGATCGAGCCGCCCAAAGTGACGGATTCGATGACGGATGGATCGATGGCGGTCGGATCCATGGTTCTATGCTCGCTTCTTAGCTTGGCACTGAAGTCGGTCCGGCTTCGGCGCACCGGGCCGAGGCGCGCCGGTTACGGAACGATGCGCGGTGAGGATGCTTGCGGGCAGGCGGACGGGCCGCCCCACCCTGTTGACACAGGCGAGACGCACGATGAGACGCGCACACTGGGTAGCGCCGCGGCTGATGATCTGTTCGGCCTCGAGTGTCGCGGCGAATATCTTGACGATTCTCGTTTGCACCATCAACTCGTCGTCGAGGCGCGCCGGCGCCAGGTAATCCACCTCCAGGCGGCTGACGGCGAAGGCGACGCCCTCGAAGGCCGCCAGCGCGGGCGGATCGATACCGAGGTCGCGCAACATTTCGGTGCGCGCGCGCTCGGCGAATTTAAGGTAGTTGGCGTCATAAACCACGCCGCCCGCGTCGGTGTCCTCGTAATAGACCCGCAGGGGATGAAGGTGAACGCCGTCACCGAAGCCTTCGCCACTGCTAGGCATCGTCATACTCCTCCGGCGCCTCTCCGTTGCCGGATGCGGCGTCGAGGAGTCCGAGCTGCACCCCATCGGCGGCGGGCGGCTCGAGGTCCAAATGACGCCAGCCGCGTGCCGCCAGCATGCGCCCGCGCGGGGTGCGTTGGATGAAGCCCTGCTGGAGGAGATAGGGTTCGATGACCTCTTCCAAGGCGTCGCGCTGCTCGGAAAGCGCCGCCGCCAGGGTCTCGACGCCGACCGGTCCACCGCCATAGTGATCGGCAAAGCATCTGAGATAGCGCCGGTCCATGGCGTCGAGACCGCTTTCATCCACCTCCAGCCGGTTGAGCGCGGCGTCGGCGGCGGCGGCGTCGATCGGCGACGCGCCGGAGACCGAGGTGAAATCGCGCACCCGGCGCAACAGCCTGGCGGCGACCCTGGGGGTGCCGCGGGCGCGCCGCGCGATCTCGCGGGCGCCGTCATCCTCGAGCGCCATGCCCAGCACCCGGGCGCCGCGCCGCACGATCCGCTCCAGTTCGTCGACATCGTAGAAGTCGAGCCTCAGCGGGATGCCGAAGCGCTCTCTCAAGGGATTGGTGATGAGGCCGGTGCGCGTCGTCGCGCCGATGAGGGTGAAGGGCGGCAGCTCGATGCGCACGGACCGCGCGCCCGGCCCCTCGCCGATCATGAGGTCGAGTTGAAAATCCTCCATCGCCGGGTAGAGGATTTCCTCGACCGCCGGCTGGAGCCGGTGCATCTCGTCGATGAACAGTACGTCCCTGGGTTGGAGATTGGTCAGGACGGCGGCAAGATCGCCGGACCTCAGTATGACCGGCCCGGAAGTGGCGTGAAAGCCGACACCGAGTTCGCGGGCGATGATCTGGGCCAGGGTCGTCTTGCCGAGACCCGGCGGCCCCGACAGCATGACGTGATCGAGCGCCTCGGCGCGGCCGGCGGCGGCGGCGATGAACACCCGGAGGTTGTCGCACACCTTGGCCTGGCCGGTGAACTCGGAAAGGGTCCGCGGGCGAAGGGTCGCTTCCTCGCCGTCGGCGGCGGAAACTTCCGGCGCGACGGTGCGCGCGTCGCTCATGACCTTGCCTCGCTCATGCTTCCCCTGCCGCTCCGAGATCCCTGAGGCCCGACCGGATCAACTCCTCCACCGGCGTGCCGGCGCCGAGACGGCGGGCGGCGGAGGCGACGACCCCGAAGGCTTCCGCCCGCCGGTAGCCGAGATTGACGAGGGCCGAGATCGCATCCGCTTGTGTCCCGTCGGTGACCACGCCACCGGCACCCGCCGCCAGCGGTACCGGCGCCGTGGCGTCGGCGCCAAGCTTGCCGACCTTTTCCTGCAACTCGCTCAGGATGCGCCCGGCAAGCTTGGCGCCAACGCCGTTGGCCTGGCACAACGCCGCCTTGTCCGCCGCGACGATCACCTGGGCCAGCCCGTTCGCCGGCAGTGCGGTGAGGATCGCCAGCGCCACCCGGGCGCCGACGCCCTGCACCGTCGTCAGCAGCCGGAACCAGTCGCGTTCGGCGGTGTCGCCGAATCCGTAGAGGTGGATGTGGTCCTCGCGCACGTGGGTGTCAATATGAAGGCTGACCGCGCGGCCGCTGGCGGGAAGCCCGGCGAGCGTGCGCCCGGAGCAGAACACGAGATAGCCGACGCCGCCGACGTCGATGACGGCCGAGTTTTCGCCGCACCCATCGACGACCCCTGTGAGCTTGGCGATCACCGCCCCTGCCCCCGGTCCGGCCGCGTCTCCGGCGCAAGGGGCTGGGCGTTCCCGGGACCGTCTCCGGGTCCGCCGCGAACCCCATCGCCTTCGCCCTTGCGGCGATCGCCGCCGGGCGCGTTCCAGTGGCGGCTGGTCGCCCGCCGATGGGCGTGACAGATCGCCACCGCCAGGGCGTCGGCGGCGTCGGCGCTTTCCATCTCGGCCCCGGGCAACAGGGTCCTGATCATCATCGCCACCTGTCCTTTCGCCGCGTGGCCACTGCCGACGACGGACTTCTTGACCATGTTGGGGGCGTATTCGCTGACCGCCAGACCCGCCCGGGCCGGAGCCAGAAGGACGACGCCCCGCGCCAGCCCGAGCCTCAGGGTCGATTCGGCGTTGCGGTTGACGAAGGTCTTTTCCACCGCCGCCTCATGGGGTTCGAACTCCGCGATCACCCGGGAGATACCTTCGAACAACTCGACCAGCCGGTCGGCGATGTCGAGCGCCGCGTCGGAACGCACCGTACCACTGCCGACGTGACGCAGACGGTTGTCCTCCACATCGATGATCCCCCAGCCGGTCGCCCGCAGACCCGGGTCGAGTCCCAACAATCTCATCTCGGTCAAACTTCTCCCACCTAACGACCTAGGGCTCGGAATATGCGCCCAGGCTTTGCATTATGTCCTCGGATACCTCGTAGTTGGCGGACACCGCGCGAACGTCATCGTTCTCATCGAGACCTTCGAGAAGCTTGAACAGCGTGACGGCCGCGTCGTCGCCGATGGCGACGGTGGTCTGTGGCCTCCAGACGAGACCGGCGCTCGCGGGGGATCCGATCGTCTTTTCCAGCGCCTCGGCGACGGCGCTGAAATCGTCGACGGCACAAATGATTTCATGCCCGGTTTCATTCGAGATCACGTCATCGGCGCCGGCCTCGAGCGCCGCCTCGAATATCTCATCGCCCGATCCGGCACCGGGTGGATAGCAGATGCTGCCGACATGGTCGAACATGAAACTCACGCTGTTGGTCTCGCCGAGCGAGCCGCCATGCTTGCTGAACACCGTCCGTATCTCGGCCGCCGTGCGGTTGCGGTTGTCGGTCAGGGCCTCGACGATGACGGCGACGCCGTTGGGCCCGTAACCTTCGTAACGGATCTCCTCGAAGTCGGTGTCATCGCCGCCGCCGCCGCGCTTGATCGCCCGCTCCATCGTCTCCTTCGGCATGTTCGCCGCCTTGGCCGCCGTGATCGCCGTTCGCAGCCTGGGATTGGCCGTGGCATCAGGGCCCGAACGCGCCGCCACCGTGAGCTCACGGATCAGCTTGGAAAACACCTTGGCGCGCTTGGCGTCCTGCGCGCCCTTGCGGTACATGATGTTCTTGAACTGGGAATGGCCCGCCATCCACCGACTTTCCCCTAGGTCCTGAGGTAAAACCCCACCCCTATACCATATATTGTGGCCGAACGCACGAACGGTGCGAGTTTTCTTAACAACGGAATATGGCGAAAATTTGACGCTCGTCGATGAAGGCCCTCGGGGCCGGCGTTATCCATGCCCGCGGGGGGCATAATTAGGCACTTCGCCGCCGACCCCTCCGGCGCTACACCGGTGCCGATTGGGCGAGACGCCCGCCGATACGGACGGGCTCGAGACGCCTCGCCAAGCCCGTCCCATCGTCGGTCTCGAGATAAACCGCGCACAGGGTCGCCTCGCCCTTGGCCGGCTGCAGGCGCTCTCGGCGCATCTTGGTGGTAAAGCGCGCGATCGCCGCCGCCTTCTCCATGCCGATCACCGAATCGTAATCGCCGCACATGCCGATATCGGTCTGATAGGCGGTGCCGCCGGGCAAAATCTGGGCGTCCGCCGTGGGAACGTGGGAATGGGTCCCCGCCACCAGCGAAACGCGGCCGTCGAAGGCATGGCCCATCGCCATCTTCTCGCTGGTCGCCTCGCCATGGACGTCGATCACGATGGCATCGACCGTCGCGCCCAGGCGGTAGCCCTCGAGGGTGCGCTCGACGCAGGCGAAGGGGTCGTCCATCGCGTCCATGAACAGCCGCGTCAGCACATGCATCACCAGGACCTTGCGTCCCTTTTCGGTCTCGAACACTCCGGCGCCCCTTCCCGGCGTGCCCTTGGGGTAATTGCCGGGACGCAACAGCCGCTTGTCGGTTTCGATGTAGGAGAAGATCTCGCGCTGATCCCATACATGATTCCCCGCCGTGATGACGTCGGCGCCGGCGTCATAGAACTGCCGGCAGATCTTCTCGGTGATGCCGAAACCGCCGGCGGCGTTCTCGCCGTTGACGATGACGAAATCGATCTTGAGCCGGTCGCGAAGACCGGGAAGGTGCTCAAAGACGGCTTCGCGGCCGCTCCGTCCCATCACGTCGCCCAAGAACAGCACCTTCATGACAGCACCTTCATGCCGCCACCCGGCCGGTCCTGATCGCCCCTTCCTCGGTCACCACCCAGTCGAGCCGCTGGTCCGACGCCCCTTCGGGGAGGGAGTCCATGCGCTGGGCGGCGTAGGCCGCGCCGATGGCGAGGATATCGCCCGCGCGCCTCAGCGTCGCCAGCGTCCGATCGTAATAGCCGGCGCCATAGCCGAGGCGGCGGCCTTCGCCATCGAAGGCGAGAAGCGGCACCAACAGGACGCCGGGCGTCGCCTCGGGCGCCTCGGCGCTTGGCACGGAAATGCCGTAAACGCCGGCATCGAGGGGTAAGGAGGGACGCCACCGGCGGAAGATCAGGGGTTGGCCCCGTCCCACCACCACCGGAAGGACCAGGACGTGGCCCGAGAGATGCAGATTTGTCATCAGCGGACGCACGTCGATTTCCTCGGGCAGCGGCCAGTAGCCGGCCACCACTTGGGCGGGAGGCAAGGGCAAGGCGGAAAGAAAGCTTTCCCGCAGCCGTTCACCGGCCTCGCTTCCCAACGCCGCCGCCGCGCGGCGTTTCGACCGCGCCAACGCCCTCAAGCCCCGTTTGCCGGCGACAGGATTCATCGACCCGACCCCCGTCCAAGTGATGTGTGATTCGATGGCTTATACCAAAGGTGGACGGGGCCGCGCCGGCCGTCGGCTCCGGATATCCTCTGCGACCCCACGGTTAAGGTGGGCGCCATATACCGAAACCACGGCTCCGGCAGGGACAGCTCCCGTGAGGTAGTGTTGGTCCCAGGGATAAAGGCGCCTAACGCACCGGGCAGCACCCGCCCTGGGAAAGAGTTTAGCCCCCTTCAAGGCGCGCGGCAATATCCTCGACACGCTGGGCCAGGGTCTCGATGCCGGTGACCAGCGTCTCGTTTACCGGGCTATCCGGCATCCGGCCGTCCGGAACCTCGTCGTCGCCGCCACGCAGGGTGGTGAGCTCGCTATAGGCCTCGGACAATTCATCGGCGAGCAACAGGGCGGACATCACCAGAAGCCGCGTATCGCCGATCTGGCCGACCGAGGTGACAAGCTCCGCCATCTTCTTGTCGATATAACTGGCAAGCCGGACGAGGTGGTCTTCCTGACCGTCGTCGCAGGCGACCTCGTAGCTGCGCCCGTTGATGGTAACCGCGACCTGCCCCATGTCAGCCCTCCAGAACGCCCTTGAGCCGGCCGATGGCGGCGTCGAGGCGGGTCGAGACGGTCGCGGCCCGCTTCTTCCACTCGCCGCACTCGGCCTCGGCCTTCGCCAGCGCCTTCTCCAGGTCCTTGGCCCCCTTGCCATTGCCTCGCTGACGCGCCTCGGCCGCCTTGTCGAGGCGGGCGATGGCCTTTTCCAGACGATCCTTGGCGGCTTCTATGTCGTTCATGCGATGTCGATCACGATGGGAATAGCCGCGATTGCCACGGGCGTCCTCGGCGAGGTGAAAGAACTCCCCTTACCGGATGAGGATACGCCGCCTCCGCCGAGGCCGTCAACAGCCCCACCGGCCACGGCCACAATTGCACTCGGTTCCGCGCTTCTTGCGCTCGTTTGGCGCCATGGCGTAAAAGGGGGCATGGAAGGCGGGGCGGCGGTCGGCGTCGGGCAATTAAGGGGACACCATACTTAATTCTCCGTCTCGGTGATTTGGCCCGTCTCGGTGATTTGGGGAATTAAGTATGGTGTCCCCTTAATTCCGTCAGGCCCGATCGAGCGCCTTGGAAACGCCAGTGACAGCCCGTGCCCTGATCGTCCATAACCTCGCCCATGCGCGCGCCGCGCTCAGCGCCGCCGGGACGCTCGGCGTGCCCGTGGTGCTGATGAGCGCCGCCGGCGCCGCCGCCTATGCCGGCGCCCCTTATTTCCTCGAATTCACCGGCCGGGCCATGGCTGAACACCCCGAGTCCAAGGCCAGGACGGTACTGGACTGCGGCGCCGAGCCGGGGCTTGCCCTTGGCGCGCTTAGCGCCGGATGCCCAGCCATCCGTTACACCGGGCCACGCGCCTCGCGGGTCAAGATCGCCGACATCGCCGCCCGCTCGCGCGCCCGGGTGGACAATTCGAGATACCGGGTGCTGGATCTTCTCGATGTGGGGGACGCCCGGACGGCCTGCCTCGAGTGGTTGGCGAAGCGACGTTGAACCCCCGCCCGGCGGCGCCCGGGGAGTGACATTGCAAAAGAGAACCTGCTGGTCTATTGAGAAACCGAAAACAGGGGGAACAGGACGATGAGAATCAGCCGCCGCGTCAAGAAAATCCTCGCCGGTTATGAAAGCGACAGCCCGGGCACCAAGACCAACCTCGCCCGCATCCTCATGCACGGCAAGCTGGGCGGCAGCGGCAAGCTGGTGATCCTTCCGGTGGACCAGGGATTCGAGCACGGACCCGCCCGCAGTTTCGCCCCCAACCCGCCGGCTTATGACCCCCATTACCACTTCGGATTGGCGATCGACGCCGGGCTCTCGGCCTTTGCGGCGCCGCTTGGCATGATCGAGGCCGGGGCCGCCACCTTTGCCGGCGCCATTCCCACCATCCTCAAGATCAACAGCGCCAATTCGCTGGCGCGCGACAAGGAGGGGGCCGATTCTGCCGTCACCGGCTCGGTCGGGGACGCGCTTCGTCTCGGCTGCTCGGCCATCGGCATGACCATCTATCCGGCATCGGATGCGGCCTATGACATGTTCGAGGAGGTGCGCGAACTGGCGGAGGAAGCCAAGGCGGTGGGACTGGCGGTGGTGGTCTGGTCCTATCCGCGCGGCGGCGATCTCACGCGCGCCGGCGAAACGGCGATCGACATCGTCGCCTACGCCGCCCACATGGCGGCGCTTCTCGGTGCGCACATCATCAAGGTCAAGCCGCCGAGCGATCGTCTCGAGCTCGAAGCGGCGAAGAAGGTCTATGAAGATCGCCAGATTCCCATCTCGACACTCGCCGAGCGTATCCGCCATGTGGTGCAAAGCTGTTTCAACGGCCGGCGAATGGTGGTGTTCTCGGGCGGCGAGGCCAAGGACACGGAAGGCATCCTCGACGAGGCCCGCGCGATCCGCGACGGCGGCGGCACCGGATCGATCATCGGCCGCAACTCTTTCCAGCGGCCACGTGACGAGGCCCTGGCGCTGCTCGGCTCGGTTATAAAGATATACCAGGGCAAGGCGTGAGCCGGAGCCAGGGCAAGGCGTGAGCCGGAGCCAGGACAAGGCGTCAGCCGGAGAACCGGCCGCCATGACCGAAAGGTGCCGTCTTTACCTGATCACGCCGGCCGAGATCGAGCCCGATAAGTTTCGCCACCCCCTGGCCCAGGCGCTCGATGGCGGCGACGTTGCCTGCGTGCAGCTGCGCCTCAAGGGGGCCGGCGACGACGACGTCAGGCGCGCCGCCGAGATCCTTTCCCCGGTCACCGGCGAGAGGGGCGTCGCCCTGATCCTCAACGACCGGCCCGACCTGGCGGCGGCAACGGGGCTGGACGGGGTCCATATCGGCCAACAGGACGCCTCCTTTGAGGAGGCGCGAAGGCTGCTTGGCGATGATAGGACCGTCGGCGTCACCTGCCATGATTCACGCCACCTCGCCATGGTGGCGGCAGAGCAAGGCGCCGATTACGTCGCCTTCGGCGCCTTCTACCCGACGGCGACCAAGGATGCGATCGGCCACCCCGAGCCGGAGATCCTTGCCTGGTGGAGCGAGACCACGACCGTGCCCTGCGTCGCCATCGGCGGCATCACGGTCGAGAACTGCGCCCCCCTGGTGAGGGCGGGGGCCGATTTCATCGCCGTGCTTTCCTATGTGTGGACGTTCGACGCCGGCCCGGCGGCGGCGGTCAAGGCGTTCAACGACGAATTCGACAGGATCGGCCGCCCCGCCCCATTGCCAGCGGCATGATAAGTTGTTAGGTTCCGCGCGCCTGGAAGCGCGCATGATAAGTTGTTAGGTTCCGCGCGCCTGGAAGCGCGGCGGGGGGCGCGACGTCCATTAATTCACCCGCTGTTTCCAAGACGGTCAGGGCCATGAAGATCAACGGCAACACCATCCGTCCCGGCATGGTTATCGAGCACAAGGAACGCCTCTGGGTCGCGGTCAAGGTCCAGCATACCCAGCCCGGCAAGGGCGGGGCTTATCAGCAGGTCGAGCTGAAGGATATCCGCGACGGCACCAAGCTGAATGAACGCTTCCGCGCTTCCGAATCGGTCGAACGTGTCAGGCTCGATCAGAAGCGCTACCAGTTCCTCTTCGCCGAAGGCGGCAACTACACCTTCATGGACAACGAGACCTACGAACAGATCGTCATCAGCCGGGACATGATCGGCGCCGAGCGGGCCCAGTTCCTGACCGACGACATGACGGTGACGATCGAGAGCTACGAGGATTCGCCGATCAGGGTCGAACTGCCCGACACGGTGGTCATGGCCGTCGTCGACGCCGAACCGGTGATCAAGGGCCAGACCGCCGCCTCGTCCCACAAACCGGCGATACTGGAGAACGGCGCCAGGACCATGGTGCCGCCCCACATCGAGGTCGGCACCCGCGTCGTCGTCAACACCGCCGACGGGAGCTACGTCGAGCGGGCCAAGGACTAGAGCGAAAGCTCCCATGGCCGTCAAATCCGCCCTCGTCAACGTCATGGAAAAGGCGGCGCGCAAGGCCGCCCGCGGCCTGCTGCACGATTTCGGCGAGGTCGAGCAGCTCCAGGTGTCGACCAAGGGACCGGCGGATTTCGTAACCACCGCCGATCTCAAGGCGGAAGAGGTGCTTGTGGGCGAGCTCGGCCGGGCGCGTCCCGACTTCGGGTTTCTCGTCGAGGAAAGCGGAGAGATCCCGGGAGCGGACCCGGCACACCGCTGGCTGGTCGATCCGCTCGACGGCACCACCAATTTCCTCCACGGCATCCCCCATTTCTGCATCTCCATCGCGCTTGAACGGATCGAGGTAAGCGCCGGCAAGACCCGGCGCGAGATCACCGCCGGTCTCGTCTTCGATCCCTTGCGCAACGAATTGTTCTGGGGGGAGAAGGGCGTCGGCGCCTTCGTCAATGACCGCAGGCTCAGGGTGTCGGCCCGGAGCAGGCTGTCCGAAGCGGTGATCGCCACCAGTATCCCGGTACAGAACCGCACCCCGCATGACGTATTCCTCGCCCAGCTTAGCGCCGTCATGGCGGTGGCTTCGGGCGTGCTGCGCCAGGGCGCGGCCGCGCTCGATTTGGCCTACGTGGCGGCCGGCCGCTACGACGGCTTTTGGGAGATGGGACTCAACGCCTGGGACATCGGCGCCGGTATCCTGCTGGTGCGCGAGGCCGGGGGCTACGTCACCGAGATCGAGGGCGGAAACGGTATGCTGGAGAGCGGCAGTGTTCTCGCCGCCAGCGACCGTCTGCATCCGGAGATCGGCAAAGTGCTGAGAGCCGCGACGGCGGGGCGTTAACGCCCCACCCACGCCGCCGAATCCGGCGGCCTAAACAAGTTGTTCCGGAATTCACCCTAGGCTATTCTGAGCGTTCGGCGGGTTCAAAGCTTTGAACGGCGCGCACCGCCAAAGGGAGGCGGCAGGTCCATGAAGTTTCGCGATTTCCGAACGAGGGGCCGGTTCGGGTCGAACATGCCAGCCCTTCTGAGCGCTATGGCTTTGGCCGTGGCCTCGCTTTCCCATAGCCTGCCGGCATGGGCGCAAGCGCCCCTCATCATCGGCGGTGGCGGCGAGCCGAACGTCCAGATCAATCTTGGCGTTCTCGAAGGCGAAGGCGAGAGACCGCAATCTCTTCCTCTTCCACCGCCGGTCCGGCGCCTTCAGGTTCCGGGCAGTCCCTACCGGCCAGGGCAGGTAATTGTCCTGACGCCTCCGAGAAAGATGGGCAAAGGCAGGGCGCGAACCATTTTGCGGCCGCCCAAGGCTCGCGCCCTACGGCTGCGGCCACCGGGCCCACGCCGCGCCGTCACCAAGCTTGGCAAACCCAAACGGGCCGCGGCGCCGCCCCCCACCATCGGCAGCCCGCCACCCAAACCTGTGCTCCGGTCCAAGGCCGCGCCGAAAAAGGCGCCGGCGAAGCGGTTGGCGCGGAAGAAGCCGCCGGCGGCGGTAAAGGCGCCGCCACCGCCACCGATAAAGGCACCGCCGCCGCCGGCCATGAAGGCGCCGCCACCGGTCAAGAAGGCGCCGCCGAAACGGATGGCGAAGAAAAAGCCGCCGCCGGCCAAGAAGGTGGCGAAGGCGCCGCCACCGGCGCCCAAGCGGCCCCTGGTCAAGGCGCCGGCGCTGAAACCGCCGCCGGCCAAGAAGGTGGCGAAGGCGCCGCCGTCCAAGCCGCCGGCCGCCAAGGCGACACCACCGCCGCCGCCGGCCCCGGTCATCGCCGCGTTGCCCAAGTCCCCGCCCCCAAGACCTGCGCCGGTCAAGCCGAAACCGCCAACGCCGGCCAAGGCCCCGCCGGCGCCCGCCAAGACGTTGCCGGCGACACCGGGGACACGCGATCCGGTGAAAAGCGCGCCCCTCGGACAAACTCCGGCGCCGGCGCCGGCCAAACAGACGGCGGCGTTGCCCAAGGTTCCGAAAGGCGTGGTCACCCGGTCGACGCTGCGACTCGCATTTTCGGGCGGCTCCTCACGGCTATCATCCGCGGTCGAAACCGACCTCAAGGCCCTGGCCAAGACGTTGAACGCGAATGCGGACCTTCGCCTTCAACTCAAGGCCTATGCCGCGGGCACCAAGGATACCGTGAGCCGGGCGCGAAGACTGTCATTATCGCGGGCGTTGTCCGTGCGTTCGTACCTCATCAAGCAGGGCGTCCGCTCCACACGAATCGACGTCCGCGCCCTTGGCAACAAAACCGGGGGCGGCCCGGCAGACAGGGTCGATATATTCGTCGTCAACCGATGATGTTCCCAGTCTTTGGACCGTGCGCGCCGGTGGGTGAGCAATGACTTCGCTGCGTCGGTATCTGAACCGCATGTTGATTTTCGTGGCGGCGCTCGTCTTGGCTGCCGGCCTGCTTTTCCCCCAGTTGCAGGACGCGTTCCTTGCCAATCCCCTCCTCAACGGGCTGATCCTCGGCATCTTGCTGGTGGGAATCGGCTACATTTTCCGCCAGATCTTGACGCTGAACAAGGAGATCGCCTGGATCGAGACCTATCGCAAGGGCGGCAATCCCGTGTCCGCCGAGGCGGCGGCACCGAAGCTGCTGGGCCCGATGGTGACGATGATGGGCGAGCGCGACAGGCGCCTCTCCATGTCCGCCGTTTCCATGCGCCATCTGCTCGACAGCATTTCCTCGCGCCTCGATGAATTCCGTGACATTTCCCGCTACCTCATCGGGCTTTTGATCTTCCTCGGGTTGCTCGGCACCTTCTGGGGGCTCTTGCGCACCATCGATGCGGTCAGCGACGTGATCACCAGCCTGCCGGCGGGCACCGGCGACCTCGCCCTCATCTTCAGCAACCTGAAGAGCGGCCTGACGGCGCCGCTCTCGGGCATGGGCGTCGCGTTTTCCTCGTCGCTGTTCGGCTTGGCGGGGTCTTTGGTACTGGGCTTTCTCGATCTCCAACTCGGACAGGCGCAGAACCGGTTCTACAACGATTTGGAGGAATGGCTATCGGGCCTCACCCGCCTGACCAGCGCCGGGGCCATCGGCGACGGCGAACAATCGGTCCCGGCGTATGTGCAGGCGCTCCTCGAGCAGACCGCCGAAAGCCTCGAAAACCTCCAGCGCATCCTCGCCCGGGGCGAGGACAGCCGGATCGCCGCCAACACCGGCACCATGGCCTTGACCGAAAAGCTCACCACACTGACCGATCAGATGCGGACCGAGCAGAACCTCATGGTCAAGCTGGTGGAAAGCCAATTGGAACTCAAATCGGTGCTGGCCCGCCTCGCCGAGGCGTCGGAAGCGCGTGAGCCGGCCATCGACGACACCACACGGGGCCACATCCGCAACATCGAAATCTACCTCGCGCGGATGCTCGAGGAGGTGACCCAGGGCCGCACGCACACGGTCGAGGAAATAAGAAGCGAGATCAAGTTGCTGGCCCGCACCATCGCCGCCGTCGCCGAGGAAGGCTGAGAGGGCCCCGGGAGCGGCCATGGCGGCGTTAGCCCGGAGATCACGCGGATCGCCCAATATCTGGCCCGGTTTCGTCGATGCCCTGGCGGCGCTTCTGATGGTGATCATTTTCCTGCTCACCGTCTTCATGCTGTCCCAGTTCTTCCTCAATGAGCTCCTGAGCGGACGGGACGAGGCCCTGGCGCGGCTGGAGCGCCAGATCAGCGAGCTATCCGACCTCCTGTCGCTCGAGCGTCAGGCCAGCACCGATCTCAGGCTTTCCATCGCCCAGCTTTCGGACCAGTTGCAAAGCTCGACCGCCGAGCGCGATGCCATGAGCACCCAGTTGGCGGAGCTCGCGGCGGTGCGTGATGCGCTCGCCGCGCGCGCCGAGAAATCGGAGGCGGACGCGGCCCGTGTCGGCGCCCAGTTGGAAGACGCCTTCAAGGTGATCTCGGCGGACAAGGAGAAGATCAAGATCCAGTTGGCGGAACTCGAGAGCCTCAGGCGCGACATCCTGGCGCTCCGGACGGTGCGCAAGGACCTCGAGGCCAAGGTCGGCAAGTTGGCGGCCAATTTGCAGACGACGGAACGTGACCTGACGGTGGCGCGCGACCGCTCCAAGGCGTTGGAGGCCCGCCTTGCCAGCGAGCAAGAACGCACCACCCTTGCCCAGAGGGAGATCGAAAAGCGCGACATCCGGTTGAGCGAACTGCTCATGCGCGTCGATAAGAGCGAGGCGGAACTGGCCGACGAACGCGAACTCGGCGCCACCCAACGCTCACGGATCGCCCTGCTCGCCCGCCAGATCGCGGCGCTGCGGAAACAGCTCCAGCGCATCGGTGCGCTGCTCGAGGCGTCGGAAACCAGGACGGCCAAACAACAGGTCCAGATCGCCGATCTGGGCAGGCGGTTGAACCTGGCCCTGGCGGCCCGGGTCGAGGAGCTGTCGAAGTACCGTTCGGAGTTCTTCGGCAGGCTGCGCGAGGTCCTCGGCGATCACCCGGGCATCCGCGTCGTCGGCGACAGGTTCGTGTTCCAGTCCGAGGTGCTGTTCGCATCGGGATCGGCCGAGCTCAACCCCGAGGGCGAGGCGCAGATCGCCCGACTCGCCACCACGCTGACCGAGATCGGCAAGAAGATCCCCAAGGACATCAACTGGATCCTTCGGGTCGACGGCCACACCGACCGGGTGCCCATCCAGACGGCGGCGTTCCCGTCCAACTGGGAGCTTTCCACGGCGCGCGCCATTTCCGTGGTCAAGTTCCTGGTCGACCACGGCGTTCCCGCCGACCGGCTGGCGGCCACCGGGTTCGGCGAGCACCAGCCCCTGGATCCGCGCCAGAACCAGGCCGGCTATAGCCGCAACCGGCGGATCGAACTCAAACTGACCCAACGCTAAACGGTTCTAGGACAGCGTCGCCGTGGCGTCGTCTTCGGGCTTGGCGTCGAAACGCGGGTCGGCGCCGGAGATGGCGTCGACGTCGAACTGCAAGGCGGCAAGCCGGGCATAGAGCCCGCCCTCTTCCGTCAACTGTTCATGGCTGCCCGACGCCACGATCCGGCCCCGGTCCATGACGACGATGCGCCCGACCTTGAGCACGGTGGCGAGACGATGGGCGATGACGATGGTCGTGCGGTCGGCCATCAACCTCTCGATGGCGCCCTGCACCAGGCGTTCGCTCTCGGCATCCAGCGCGCTGGTCGCCTCGTCGAGGAGGAGAACCGCGGGGTCGCGCAGGATCGCGCGGGCGATGGCGATGCGCTGGCGCTGACCGCCGGAGAGACGCACGCCTTTCTCGCCGAGATAGCTGTCGAACCCGTCGGGCAACTGGTCGAGGAACTCGGCCGCGGCCGCCGCCTCGGCGGCGGCGCGCACCTCCTCGTCATCCGCCTCCGGGCGGCCGTAGCGGATGTTCTCCCAGCCATTGGCGGCGAAGATCACCGGGTCCTGGGGCACCAGCCCCATGCGGGCGCGGACCTCGGCGGGATCGGCGTCGCGAAGATCGACACCGTCCAGCATGATACGGCCCGAGCTGGGGTCATAGAAGCGCAACAGCACCTGCATGACGGTGGTCTTGCCGGCGCCCGACGGGCCGACCAGGGCGACCTTCTCGCCGGGCTCGATCTCAAGCGTAAAGTCGACGAGCGCCGGGGCATCGGGGCGAGAAGGATAGTGAAAGGTGACGTCATCGAAGCGCACCTCGCCAAGGGCGGGGCTGGGAAGCGCGACGGGCCTCGCCGGCGCCGTGATGTCGGACTTGGTGGCGAGGAGATCGATCAGCCGCTCGGACGCGCCGGCGGCGCGTTGCAGTTCGCCGACGACCTCGGAGATGGCGCCGGCGGCCCCGGCCACCACCACGGCATAGAAGACGAAGGCCGAAAGTTCGCCGGCGGAAATGCTCCCCGCCATGACGTCGTGGCCGCCGATCCACAGGATGGTGCCGACGGCGCCGAAGACGAGGACAATGACCAGGGCCGTCAAGGCCGCGCGCACCCGCACCCGGCGGACGGCGACGGTGAAGGCCGCCTCGACGCGCTCATCGAAGCGGGCGCGGTCGATGGCCTCGTGGCAGAAGGCCTGGATGGTGCGCACCGCGTTCAGGCTTTCCTCGACATGGGCGCCGACATCCGCCACCCGGTCCTGGCTGGTGCGCGAAAGGCGGCGCACCCAGCGCCCGATCAGAACGATGGGCGCCACCACCAGCGGCACCACCAGGACGACGAACGCCATCAGCTTGGCGCTGGTGACCGCCAGCATCACCACGCCGCCGATCAGCAACAGCAGGTTCCTGAGCGCGATCGGCGCGGTGGAACCGACGAGGACCTGCAACAACGTGGTGTCGGTGGTGATGCGCGAGAGCACCTCGCCGGTGCGGGTGAGCTCGAAGAAACCGGGGCTGAGGCCGATGACGTGGCCGAAGACGGCCTGTCTGATGTCGCCGACCACCCTCTCGCCGAGCCAGGATACGAGATAGAACCGCGCATAGGTGGCCCCGGCCAGCACCACGATGACGACGAGAAGGGCGAGCAAGGCGCCGTCCAAGAGCGCGGTATCGCCGCTGGCGAAGCCCTCATCGACCAGCCGTCTCAGGCCCAGGCCCATCACCAGCACCGTGCCCGCGGCGACGGAAAGCGCCACCAGCGCCCCCGCCACCGCCGGCCAGTAGGGCCGGACGAAGCGGTAGAGATGGACGAGTTGATCGAGATTTCCGGCGCGCTGCGGCGCCTCCGCCGCGCGCGCATCTTGTGACTGGGTCGTTCGCTTCAAGGTCCGAGTTCCCGGGATCGGCCATTGTAGAACAGCCGGAGCCCGCTGTCATGGCCCGGGTGTGCCTCGGCCTGGAATGTGATGCGCCAAAAGCGCGAAGCGGACCCGAATGTCGGCTTGGCGGATGAAAGCGGTCGCTATCCCCAAGTGGCGTTTGAGTCCGCTAGTAGCCATTAGCGGACATTCGCTAGTTCGCTGGGTTTTCCTTGGCGTGCTTGGCGCGGATCGCCTCGGCGCGGGCCTCCATCTTTGCCGCCTCGTCGCTACGACCGGTCTCGCGTCGCAGGGCGGCGTAGTTCTCCAGGCTCGCGGCCACGCTAGGGTGCTCCG
>JACZQV010000034.1 GCA_022545545.1 Pseudomonadota bacterium | reverse complement strand
CAAGGAGGCGACCGCACCTTAAGGACCCCGGCCTCACCCCGCCGGCCTCACCCTGGCGGCGGTCAGAGCTTCTTCCACCAAGCCGAGACCACCGGGGCTCGGTGACCCAGATCACCGACGCCGCTGCTGGAACTCCGGGTGGATTGGCCGAAAGCCCGCGGGCGGTGTCCCCACCGGCCTTCGAGAAACGCCTGGCAAAAGAACAAAACCGGTAGACACTCCGGCCCGGAGTTGGCCCGGAGTTGGCCCGGAGTTGGATAGTCCAACTTAATCTGGCCAACTCGTTCCGGTTCCGTCCCTCACCAGCCGCGCCCTAAGTCATTGAAAGACTTGGTGCCGGCGGCAGGAATCGAACCCGCAACCTCGTGATTACAAATCACGCGCTCTACCATTTGAGCTACGCCGGCCGATGGTGCGCGCCCCGGGCCCGGTGACGATAGCCCCGGGCGGTTTCGCGGGCAAGCGCCATGCCCCGGCCTCGCAGCCCCGGCCTCGCAGCCCCGGGCTCGCGGATGGTGGCGGCGCGAAGGCCACGCCAGGGGACGGGAGAGGGGGCATCTATCGGCGTCTCGGATCGCCGGCAGGGGCGCTGGCACGACCGATCCGGGCCGGAGGAGGCGTTGGAGCGCCGGAGGCTCAAGCGGGGGCGAGGTCGCGCGCCAGGGCTTCGGCCGCATCTGCCCAGCCGGCGTCAGGGCGCTGGCGGTAGACGGTGAAGCCGGGGAACCAGGGGGAAGTCTCACCCTTGGCCATCCAGCGGAACTCCGGCGGGTGGGGGACCAGCACCCGGGCCGTGCGCCCGGCGCCCGCCCTTATGTGCATGTTGGTATTGGAGACCCCGACATAGTCGTCGATGAGGGCAAGCAGCGCCAACATATCGCCGAGCTCGCCGTTGAGGGAGGTAAGGTCGAACACCTCGCGCCCGAGGGCTTCGGCGAAGCCTTCGATCTCGCCGGGCTCCGGGTGGCGCTGAAGGGCAACGACCGTCGCCTCGATGGGGGCAAGGGCTTGGGCGATGACATCCATCGGCGCTTCCTTGTAAAGCCGTCTCGCATCATTGATCCCGGCCCGCCAGGTGACGCCGATATAGGGCGGCGGGCCGAACGCGCGGATGCGCGCCGCGATCGCGCTCGCCCGGTCGCCATCCGCCGTCAGCGCCACCGGCCCCGGCGGATCGTCCGCGCCCAGGAGATAAGGCAGATCGCCGAGGGTGAGGGCGAAATCGTATGGCCCCGGTTTCTCGTTGGCCGCGAGGACGCGGTCGATGAAGGGAACAGGAGCGATGATTTCGGCGATCTTGGGGTCGACGCGGGCGAGCACCTCCGCACCCCGCGCCTTGAGCGAAGCGGCGAAGCGGAGGAAGAAGATCTGATCGCCCAACCCCTGCTCGCCGATCAATAACACGCGCTTGTCGGCGAGGTCCTCGGGCAAGGGTTCCTTTGGCCGAGCGAAGCGCTTTCGGTCCACCGCCGGCCTCGCGAGGGTATCCTCCCAGGCCTCGGTGAGGCGCCCGGCAAGGAGCAGCGGCAGGGCGCGCTCCCACCTGGCGGCGGCATAATCGGGACGGATGCGGAGCGCTTGCGCGCAGGCCTCGATCGCCCCTTCGATGTCATCGAGACCGATCAGGGGCTTGGCCAGGTTGCGGTAGGCCTCGGCGTAATCGGGGCGCGCCTCGATCGCCATATGGTAGGCATCGATCGCTTCATCGGCGCGGCCGAGATCGTTCAACGCCACGCCCATATTGTTGAGCGCTTCCGGGTGGCCGGGGTGAAGCGCGAGGGCCCGTTGGTAATGGCAAATCGCGTCTTCGCACCGGCCGAGATCGCGGAGCGCCGTGCCCATGGCGTTCAGGACCTCGACGTTTTCCGGCTCGATCGCGAGCGCCTTCTCGTACGCCTCGAGCGCCTCTTCCGACTTGCCGAGCTTGGCCAGCGCGATGCCGAGATTGTTGTGCGCGTCGGCGTAATCGGGCTTGAGCGCGATCGCCTTGTTGAAATGCTGGACCGCCCTGGCGAGCCTCTCCTGGCCGGCGCGGATGACGCCGAGGCTGTTGTGCGCCTCGGCCCAGCCGGGGTCGAGCTTGACGGCTTTATCGATCGCCGCCGCCGCCTTGTCCGGATTGCCGCGCGCCTGCTCGGCATTCGCCAGGTTGAGATGAAAGAACGGGTTCCCGGGCGCCTTCTTGATCGCCTTGGCGATGAGCACGGCCGCATCGGCGTGGCGGCCGGCTTGATGGGCAATGACGCCGGTGAGATGGAGCGCGTCGGCATTGGCGGGCTCGAGTTCAAGCACTTGGCGGTAAAGCGCCGCCGCCTCCGCCAGCCGGCCCGATTGATGCAACGCGACGGCGGAATTGAGGATCTCGCCGACGGTCGGGGACCGGTCCGCCGGCGCCGGCGCGTATCGGGGGCCGGAAACCGGGGCCGGCGGGGGCGTTCCGGCCCCTGGAACGGGCTCTGGCGCTTTTTGCCGCATCGCCCGATTAGGCGGTCTTTTGGTTTAGAAAGCCTTAAATGAGGCCGTCGGCGAAGGGGCTGTGGTGGCGGTTCCGGCCGGCGGGGGCGTCCTCATCCTAGCCTCTAGAGGCCGGCAGGGACTGGAGGTTCGTCTGCCTATCCACCGCGGGCGAGCTCATAAAGCGCGATGGCGGCGGCGGCCGAGACATTGAGGCTCTCGACGCGATCGGAGATCGGCAGGCGGACCAGGAGATCGCAGCGTTCGCCGACCAGGCGGCGCAGGCCCTTGCCTTCCGAACCCAGCACCAAGGCGAGCCTGCCGCTGAGGTCCGCTTCGCTCAAACTTTCGGGCGCCCTCGAATCCAGCCCGGCGCACCAGAAACCGCGCGCCTTGAGCGCATCCAATGCCGCACTGAGATTGGTGACGCGAACCAGCGGCACGTATTCGAGGGCGCCGGAGGCGGCCTTGGCCAATGCTCCCGTCGGCCGCGGCGCGCCGCGCCCGGGGACGATCACGGCGCGGGCGCCAAACGCCGCCGCCGAACGCAGGATGGCGCCGACATTTTGGGGATCGGTGACCTGATCGAGGACGACCAGGACCGCTTCCATGCCCTCGGTGGCGTCGAGGACGTCGTCGAGAAAGACGTCGGGCAGGGGCCGGGCCAGCAGCGCGATTCCCTGATGCACGGCGCCGGCGCCGATCATCCCCTCGATCTCCTGGCGCGACTTGATTTCCGGCGTGGGCAAAGGCCGGGCGCCGTCGCGCGCCCTGTTGGCGGCGATCTTCTCGATCCGCGGTCGAAGGGCGCGCCCGGCGTCCTCGGTGAGGACCAGCCGCTCGACCCGGCGCTCATGGTTGGCCAAGGCCGCGAGCGCGGCGTGCACGCCATGGAGCCAGAGGCCGGACCGGCCGGCGCCCTGGCTTTTGCCCTGCCGCCGTGGCGCCCGCCCCGGCCGTTCGGACGCCGTCCGGGCGCCGGGGGCGGGTCCCGCGGAATTTCTTTTGGAAGGCTTGCGCTTTGCCATGATCCCCCCTATATTACCGCCGATAGTACTGAGTGTTCGACCCATTGTGACTCCTCCGCCACCTTATTGAGGAGAATGGCGGCAGGGGCGTTTGCGCATGCGTTTTGCTGTTGACATTAAACGACGAATCCTCATAGTGCGCAGTCCATTACGCTGGCCGGCCTGCACCCCGGCGGAGGGGTGGCCGAGCGGTCAAAGGCAGCAGACTGTAAATCTGCCGACGTACGTCTACGTAGGTTCGAATCCTACCCCCTCCACCAGGGGAACGCGGCCGGCAACAAGGTGTGGGTGGGAACAGGCGGGTGTAGCTCAATGGTAGAGCCCCAGCCTTCCAAGCTGGTCATGTGGGTTCGATTCCCATCACCCGCTCCAGCCCCCGGACCTTTATGTTACGCGGCGGTGAGGTGATCGTGGATCGTCGGGTGATATCGGAGAATTCTTTGGCGGACAATCCCAAAAGCTAGGACTAAGGCGATGGCGAAGGAGAAATTCCAGCGGACGAAGCCGCACTGCAATGTCGGCACGATCGGTCATGTCGATCACGGCAAGACGACGCTGACGGCGGCGATCACGAAGGTGTTGGCGGAGACCGGCGGGGCGGTCTTCACGGCCTTCGATGAGATCGACAAGGCGCCGGAGGAGAAGGCGCGCGGCATCACCATCGCGACGGCGCATGTGGAGTACCAGACCGAGAACCGTCACTACGCCCATGTCGACTGTCCGGGTCACGCCGATTACGTGAAGAACATGATCACCGGCGCGGCGCAGATGGACGGCGCGATATTGGTGGTATCGGCGGCGGACGGCCCGATGCCGCAGACCCGCGAGCACATATTGCTGGCGCGCCAGGTTGGGGTTCCGGCGATCGTGGTTTACTTGAACAAGGTCGACATGGTCGACGACCCGGAGTTGCTGGAGCTTGTCGAGCTCGAGCTTCGCGAGCTGTTGAGCCTCTATGAGTTTCCGGGCGACGACATCCCGATCGTCAAGGGCTCGGCGCTGGCGGCGCTGGAGGGTGGCGACGAGACCACGGGCAAGGCGTCCATCGTCGAACTGCTGGCGCAGGTTGACGCCTACATTCCGCAGCCCGATCGCCCCAAGGACCGGCCGTTCCTGATGCCGATCGAGGATGTTTTCTCGATCTCGGGCCGGGGCACGGTGGTGACCGGGCGTATCGAGCAGGGGATCGTCAATATCGGCGACGAGATCGAGATCGTCGGCATCCGGGAGACCCAGAAGACGGTGTGCACGGGGGTCGAGATGTTCCGCAAGCTTCTCGACCAGGGCGAGGCCGGCGACAATGTCGGCTGTCTGCTGCGCGGCACCAAGCGCGAGGAGGTGGAGCGCGGTCAGGTACTGGCGAAGCCGGGGTCGATCACGCCGCACACCAAGTTTGCCTGCGAGGCATACATCCTGACCAAGGAGGAGGGCGGGCGTCACACGCCGTTCTTCGCCAACTACCGCCCGCAGTTTTACTTCAGGACGACGGACGTGACCGGCCATGTGATTCTGCCCGAGGGGACGGAGATGGTGATGCCGGGCGACAACGCGACGATAGAGGTCGAGCTGATCTCGCCGATCGCCATGGACGAGGGACTGCGCTTCGCCATCCGCGAAGGCGGCCGCACGGTCGGCGCCGGCGTCGTCTCGAGCGTCATCGAATAGGACCGGATCGGCCGGCGCGCCCGAAGGGAAAAGCAAGAATGGAAAGCCAAAATATACGCATCCGCCTGAAGGCGTTCGATCACCGGCTCTTGGATCAGTCGACCAGCGAGATCGTCAACACCGCCAAGCGTACCGGCGCCCAGGTGCGCGGTCCCATACCCCTGCCCACCAAGATCGAGAAGTTCACGGTTCTGCGTTCGCCGCACATCGACAAGAAGTCGCGTGAGCAGTTCGAGATCCGCACCCACAAGCGGCTCCTGGACATCCTCGATCCGACGCCCCAGACCGTGGACGCGCTGATGAAGCTCGACCTCGCCGCCGGCGTCGACGTGGAGATCAAGCTGTAGGTTGGAGCGATGCGGACCGGATTGATCGCGCGGAAACTGGGTATGACTCGCGTCTTTAGCGGCGACGGGCGGCATGTGCCGGTGACCGTGCTCAAGATCGACAACTGTCAGGTCGTCGGCGTCCGCACCCGCGAGAAGGACGGCTACACCGCCCTGCAACTCGGCGCCGGCGCGGTTAAGGTCAAGAACCTCTCCAAGCCGAAGCGCGGGTACTTCGCCAAGGCCAAGGTCGAACCCAAGCACAAGCTGGTGGAATTTAGGGTCAGCGACGATGCGCTGCTCGACGTCGGGGCGGAGATCGTCGCCGATCATTTCGTCCCCGGCCAGATCGTCGACGTGACCGGCACCACCATCGGTAAGGGTTTCGCCGGCGCCATGAAACGCCATGGTTTCAAGGGGCTCGAGGCCAGCCACGGGGTTTCGGTCTCGCACCGCTCCCACGGCTCGACCGGTCACAGCCAGGACCCCGGCCGGGTCTTCAAGGGTAAGAAGATGGCGGGCCAGATGGGCGGGGTTCGGGCCACCACCCAGAATCTCGAGATCGTCTCGACCGACACGGAGAGAGGGCTGATCCTGGTCAAGGGCGCGGTGCCCGGGTCCAAGGGCGCCTACGTGCTGATCTCGGACGCCAAGAAGGCGCCGGTGCCCGACGCCGCCCCGTTCCCGGCGGGCACCCGCGAGCGGCCGGTGGAGACGCCGGCCGAGGACAGCGGTGACGCGGACGCGCCCGATGAGGCCGAAGCGGCCGAGGCCGAGCCTGAAGCCGAGGCGGCGAATGAAGAGCGGGCGGAAGCCGGGGATAGCCCGGAAGAGGCCGCCGATGAGACCGAGAAGAAGGACTGAGGCGGATGCAGGCGAACATCATCAACCTCGATAACGCCAAGGTCGGTACCATCGATCTCGCCGATGGCATCTTCGATCTGCCGGTGCGCGCCGATATCCTCAGCCGCATGGTCAACTGGCAGCTCGCCAAGCGCCGCGCCGGCACCCACAAGACCAAGGGCATCAGCGATGTCAGCGGCACCACCGCAAAGCCGTTCCGCCAGAAGGGCACCGGCCGGGCCCGCCAGGGCACCCATCGGGCGCCCCAGCACCGCGGCGGCGCCGTCGTTTTCGGACCGGTGGTGCGCAGCCATGCGCATAAACTGCCGAAGAAGGTCAGGCGGCTGGCGCTCAAGACGGCGCTGTCGAGCAAGCAGGCCGACGGCAAACTGGTGGTGCTCGATGAGGCCAAAATCAAGGAAGCGAAGGCGGGCGGGCTCGCCCAAAAACTCGCCAAGCTGGGCTGGTCCTCGGTGCTGGTCATCGACGGCTCCGCCGTCGACGCCAACTTCTCGCGCGCCGCCGCCAACCTGCCCAATGTCGATGTGTTGCCGAGCCAGGGCGCCAACGTTTACGACATCCTGCGGCGCGATACCTTGGTCCTTACCAAGGACGCGGTGCTCCAGCTGGAGGCGCGGTTGAAATGAGCGCCCGGCGGTCGAGCAAGGTCAGGGTCGGCAAGGGCCGGCGATTAGAACTCATCCTTTCCCCGGTGATCACCGAGAAATCGACCCAGGGCTCGGAGCACAACCAGATTTCCTTCCGGGTGCCGCTCGGCGCCTCGAAACCGGAGATCAAGGCGGCGGTCGAGGGTCTGTTCGACGTCAAGGTCACGGCGGTGAACACCTTGCGTCAGCGGGGCAAGGTCAAGAAATTCCGCGGCCGTCTCGGCAAGCGGCCCGATGTCAAGAAGGCGATCATCACCCTGGCCGAGGGCGAGATCGTCGATGTTACGGCGAAGATCTGAAGCCATGGCACTGAAGAAGTTCAAACCGACCACGCCGTCCCAGCGCCAACTGGTGCTGGTCGACCGTTCGGAATTGTGGAAGGGCAAGCCGGTCAAGGCCTTGACCGAAGGCCAGAACAGTTCCGGCGGGCGCAACAACTTGGGGCGGATGACCGTGCGCCACCGTGGCGGCGGCCACAAGCGCCGCTATCGCTTGATCGACTTCAAGCGCCGCAAGTTCGACGTTCCGGCGACGGTCGAGCGCCTCGAGTACGACCCCAACCGTTCCGCCTTCATCGCCCTGATCCGCTATGACGATGGCGAGCTTTCCTACATCCTTGCCCCGCAGCGGCTCGAACCCGGCGGCACCGTGATTGCCGGCGAGCGGGTGGACATCCAGCCGGGCAACGCCATGCCGCTGAGGAACATGCCGGTCGGCACCATCATCCACAATATCGAAATGAAGGCGGCCAAGGGTGGCCAGATCGCCCGCGCGGCGGGAACCTACGCGCAACTGGTCGCCAAGGACGCCGGCAACGCCCAGCTGCGCCTGTCCTCGGGCGAGGTGCGCTTGGTAAGCCAGGAGTGCATGGCCACGGTGGGGGCGGTGTCCAACCCGGACCAGAAGAACATCAACCTCGGAAAGGCCGGCCGCAAGCGTTGGCTCGGTCAACGCCCGCGGGTGCGCGGCGTGGCGATGAACCCGGTCGATCATCCTCATGGCGGCGGCGAGGGACGGACCTCGGGCGGTCGCCATCCGGTGACGCCCTGGGGCAAACCCACCAAGGGCATGAGAACACGCAAGAAGAAACCGTCGGACGCCTACATCGTGCGCCGCCGGCACAAGAAGAAGTAGATAGGAGAAGACGGTCGTGGCACGTTCTGTCTGGAAAGGTCCATTCGTTGACGGCTATCTCCTCAAGAAGGCCGAGGCGTCGCGCGCGTCGGGGCGCAGCGAGGTCATCAAGATCTGGTCGCGGCGCTCGACTATCCTGCCGCAATTCGTCGGCCTGACCTTCGGCGTCTACAACGGCCACAAGTTCCTGCCGGTACTGGTGACCGAGGACATGATCGGCCACAAGTTCGGCGAGTTCGCGCCGACCCGTACCTTCCACGGCCATTCCGCCGACAAGAGGGCGAAGAGGGGTTGACCATGGGCAAGAGATCGAACCCCCGCAGGCTGGCCGACAACGAAGCATCGGCGTCGGGACGGATGATCCGCACCAGCCCCCGGAAGCTCAACCTGCTGGCCCAGTCGATCCGTGGCGAGGACGCCGAGAAGGCATTGGCGGATTTAAGCTTTTCCAAGCGCCGGGTGGCGCGCGATGTGATCAAGGTTCTCGAGTCCGCGATCGCCAACGCCGAGAACAACCACCAATTGGACGTCGACCGCCTCTACGTCGCCGAGGCTTCCGTCGGCAAGGCGTTGGTCTTGAAACGGTTTCGCGCCCGCGCCCGCGGGCGGGTCGGGCGGATCGAGAAGCCGTTCAGCAACATCACGCTGGTGGTGCGTGAGCGCGAGGAGACTGTGTGATGGGTCAGAAGGTCAATCCGATCGGCTTCAGGCTGGGCATCAACCGTACCTGGGACTCCCGCTGGTACGCCAAGGAGAACTACGCCAACTACCTGCACGAGGACCTCAAGATCCACGACTTCCTGCGTCGCCGCCTGGCCCAGGCCGGCGTTTCCAAGGTGGTGATCGAGCGGCCGGCGAAGAAGGCTCGCATCACCATCCATTCGGCGCGTCCGGGGGTGGTGATCGGCAAGAAGGGCGCCGACATCGAGAGACTTCGCGCCGAGCTCATGAAGATGACCGAGGGCGAGGTCCACCTCAACATCGTCGAAATCCGCAAGCCCGAGATCGACGCCCAGTTGGTGGCCGAGAACATCGCCCAGCAACTGCAGCGCCGGGTCGCTTTCCGCCGCGCCATGAAGCGCGCCGTGCAGTCGGCCATGCGGCTCGGCGCCGAGGGCATTCGGATCAACTGTGCCGGCCGGCTCGGCGGCGCCGAGATCGCCCGCATGGAATGGTACCGGGAGGGCCGGGTGCCGCTCCACACGCTGAGGGCCGACGTCGATTACGGCTCGGCTACGTCCTTCACCACCTACGGCACCTGCGGTGTCAAGGTGTGGGTGTTCAAGGGCGAGATCATGGCCCACGACCCGATGGCCCAGGACAAGCGCGCCATGGAACAGCAAGTGGCGCGATAGGTGCCGAGGACAGTGAACCGAGATGCTTAGCCCCAAGCGCACGAAATACCGCAAGGCCCACAAGGGCCGCATCCATGGCATGGCCAAGGGCGGGACCCAGCTCCGATTCGGCGCCTTCGGCCTCAAGGCGACGGCGCCGGGCCGCCTGACCGCGCGCCAGATCGAGGCGGCCAGGCGCGCCATCACCCGGCATATGAAGCGCGCCGGGCGGGTGTGGGTTCTGGTGTTCCCCGACGTACCGGTCAGCCAGAAGCCGGCCGAGGTGCGCATGGGGTCGGGCAAGGGCACGCCTGAATACTGGGCGTGCCGCGTGAAACCCGGACGCGTCATGTTCGAGATCGACGGCGTGCCGATCGATCTTGCGAAACGCGCCTTCGAGCTGGCGTCGGCCAAGCTGCCGCTGCGCACCCGCTTCGTCTCGCGCCTGGGCGGGGGGGTTTGAGCCATGAAAGCCGCGGATCTCAAGACCAAGAGTACGGACGAGTTGAAGACCGAACTCCTAGAGCTCAAGAAGGAAACCCTCAACCTTCGTTTCCAGAAGGCCAGCGGCCAGTTGGAGAACACGGCGCGGGTACGCGAGGTGCGCCGCGACATCGCCCGTATTTTGACCGTGCTGGGCGCCCAGCACGGCGCCGGTGGTTAAGGAGAGAAGTATGTCGGCACGAATCCTTCAGGGCACCGTCATTTCCGCCGCCATGGACAAGACCGTCGTCGTCCGCGTGGACCGCCGTTTCCAACACCCGGTCTACAAGAAGTACATCAAGCGTTCGAAGAAGTTCGCCGCCCATGACGAAGCCAATGCGTGCAAGGTTGGTGACGCCGTGCGCATCCGCGAGTGCCGCCCGAAATCGAAATCCAAGCACTGGGAGGTGATCGCCGCGGACGCTTAAGGCGTGCCCTGGTGAGAAAAGCTATCAGGCCATGATTCAGAGCGAAACGAAACTGGAAGTAGCCGACAACTCCGGCGCGCGGCGGGTGCAGTGCATCAAGGTGCTGGGCGGCTCCAAGCGCAAGACCGCTTCGGTCGGCGACGTCATCGTCGTCACGGTCAAGGAGGCCATCCCCCGCGGGCGCGTGAAGAAGGGCGAGATTCAGCGCGCCGTCATCGTTCGCACGGCCAAGGACATCCACCGCCCGGACGGCAGCTCCATACGCTTCGACCGCAACGCCGCGGTGCTGATCGACGCCCAGGGCGAACCGATGGGCACGCGCATATTCGGCCCCGTCACCCGCGAGCTCAGGGCCAAGGGCTACATGAAGATCATCTCGCTGGCGCCTGAGGTGTTGTGATGGCGGGGATGGCGAAGGGCACGAAGATGAAGGTCAGGAAGGGCGACAAGGTCTTCGTGCTGGCCGGCAAGGACAAGGGCAAGACCGGCGAGGTGTTGCGGGCCTGGCCCAAGAAGCAGCGCGTCCTGGTGCAGCGCGTCAACATGGTGAAACGCCACATGCGGGCGTCGACGGCGCAGACCGCGGGCATCGTCGAGAAGGAGGCGCCGATCCATGTTTCCAACGTCGCCCTGATCGACCCCAATTCCGACAAGCCGACCCGCGTCGGTTTCAAGGTGCTCGAGGGTGGCCGCAAGGTGCGCGTCGCCCGGCGGTCGGGCGAAGTCATCGATATCTGACGGTTGTAGTCATGGCTCAGTCAAACGACACATACACGCCCAAGCTTCGCGAGCATTACGATAGCGTCATCAAGCCGGCGCTCAAGGAGGAGTTCGGTTACACCAACACGATGCAGGTGCCTTCTCTCGATAAGATCGTCGTCAACATGGGCGTCGGCGAGGCCGTCCAGGATAGCAAGAAGATCGCCGCCGCCGTCGGTGATTTGACGGCGATCACGGGACAGAAGCCGGTGATCGCCAAGGCCAAGAGATCGGTCGCCAACTTCAAGCTGCGCGAGGGTATGACGATCGGCTGCAAGGTGACGCTGAGAAAGAATCGGATGTACGAGTTCCTCGACCGCCTGATCACCATAGCGCTTCCCCGGGTGCGTGATTTCCGGGGGCTGCCGGCCAGCAGCTTCGACGGTAGGGGCAACTACTCCTTGGGGCTGAAGGAGCAGATCGTGTTTCCGGAGATCGATTATGACAGGATCGATCAGGTGCGCGGCATGGACATCACCATCGTCACGACGGCGCGGACCGACGAGGAGGCCCGGGCGCTGCTGGCGGGCTTCGACCTGCCGTTCTCGGGTTGAAGCAGAAGGGAGTTCCAGGACATGGCGAAAACCAGTGCCATCGAGAAAAACAAGAGAAGGGCGCGTTTGATCAAGAAATACGCTGCCCGGCGGGCCAAGTTGAAGGCCATCGCCGAAGACAGTTTGCTGCCGGGCGAGGAGCGTTTCGCGGCGCGGCTGAAACTGGCGAAATTGCCCCGGAATTCGTCCCCGGTGCGCCTGCGCCTGCGCTGTGATTTGACCGGCAGGCCGCGCGGCGTCTATCGCAAGTTCCGCTTGTCCCGTATCGCGCTCCGCGACCTTGCATTGTCCGGCAAGATTCCCGGCATGGTGAAGTCGAGCTGGTAGAGGAGGACCGGTAAATGTCTATGAGCGATCCCTTGGGTGACATGCTGACACGGATTCGCAACGCCCAGCGCCGAAAGCTCCCGAACGTCTCGAGCCCGGCGTCGAGGCTGCGCGCCAACGTTCTCGAGGTGTTGAAGAAGGAAGGCTATATCCGCGGCTATTCGCAGAAGGACGTTCGGCCCGGAATCAGAGAATTGCATATCGAACTCAAATACCACGAAGGCGAGCCCGTGATCCGTGAGTTGCGAAGGATCTCGAAGCCGGGACGGCGGGTGTATTCGAAGCTCAAGGATCTGCCCCGTCCCCATAACGGTCTTGGCATCTCGGTCCTGTCCACCCCCCGGGGCGTGATGTCGGACAACGAGGCGCGCTCGGCCAATGTCGGCGGCGAGGTGCTATGCCAGGTATTCTAGGAACGGGATTTATCGGCTCCAGATTCCCCAACGGGGCGCTTTAGGAAGAGTGTGATGTCGCGTATCGGCAAACATCCGGTGGAGGTGCCCGAAGGTGTCAACGTCGACATCGCGGGCCAGCAGGTGACGGCCAAGGGCAAGCTCGGCCAACTCAGCATGACCCTGGTCGACGAGGTTCTCGCCGAGCTCGACGGCGACCGGATCTGGGTCAAACCACGCGATGAGTCCAAACGCGCCCGCGCCATGTGGGGCATGTCGCGCAGCCTCGTCAATAATTTGGTGGTCGGGGTCGCCGAGGGCTTCACCGTCCGGCTCGAGATCAACGGCGTCGGCTATCGCGCCGCCGTCCAGGGCCAGTTCCTGAATCTGCAGCTCGGATATTCCCATGAAATCAACCATCCGATACCCGAAGGCATCACCGTCAAGTGCGAGCGGCCGACCCTGATCTCGGTCAGCGGCGCCGACCGCCAGAAGGTCGGCCAGTTCGCCGCGCAGGTCCGTGCCTACCGCAAGCCGGAGCCCTATAAGGGCAAGGGCATTCGCTACGAGGGTGAGTATGTCCGCCGCAAGGAAGGCAAGAAGAAGTAATAGGTTCGATAGATGTTGAACACCAAGGCCCTTTATACCCGCCGGCGCGACCGCGCTCGCCACGGCATCCGCCGCCTCGCCGGCGGCAAGCCCAGGCTTTCGGTATTCCGCTCGGGAAAGCACATTTACGCCCAGGTGATCGACGATACCGAGGGCCGCACCCTCGCCGCGGCGTCCACCCTGGACAAGGAATTGCGCGCCAAGCTCAAGACCGGCGCCGATAAGGCGGCCGCCGACGAGGTCGGCGCGCTGATCGCCAAGCGCGCCGTCTCTTCGGGCGTCACCAAGGTGGTGTTCGACCGGGGCGGCTATCTGTTTCATGGCCGTGTCAAGGCGCTGGCCGACGCCGCCCGCGAAGGCGGGCTGGTATTTTGAGGGGCTGAGGGATGCCACGAAGACCCATGACGCGTTCGCCGCAGGCCGGCCGGGGGCCCCGGGAAGAATCCGATCTTCTCGACAAACTTGTCAGCATCAACCGTGTCGCCAAGGTGGTGAAGGGCGGGCGGCGCTTCGGGTTCGCGGCCCTCGTGGTCGTCGGCGACGCCAAGGGCCGGGTGGGATACGGCGCCGGCAAGGCGCGCGAGGTGCCCGAGGCGATCCGCAAGGCCACCGAGAAGGCCAAACGCAACATGATCCGCGTCCCCATTCGCGATAACCGGACCCTGCACCACGATGTCGAGGGCCGCTATGGCGCCGGCAAGGTGATCCTGAGGGCGGCGCCGCCGGGCACCGGCATCATCGCCGGCGGTCCCATGCGCGCCGTGTTCGAGACCGTCGGCATCCAGGATATCGTGACCAAGTCGGTGGGCACCTCGAACCCCCACAACATGGTCAAGGCCACCTTCGACGCCCTCAAGCGTTTACGCTCGCCGCGGATGGTCGCCGCCACGCGAGGCAAGAAAGTGCACGAGATCCTGGGCCGCCGGGAAGCGCCCGAGGCGAAGGAAGAGGCCGAGGGATCGACCAATGGATAAGCCGGCGAAGGGCACCGTACGGGTGACTCAGATCGGCAGCCCGATCGGCCGCAGGAAGGACCAGCGCCAGACCCTGATCGGTCTCGGGCTGAACAAGATGAATCGCACCAAGGATCTCCCCGACAACCCGGCCGTGCGCGGCATGATCGACAAGGTGCACCACCTCGTGCGGGTCGAAGAGGGGACTTGAGGGTTGGCCGCGGCAAGGAATGACAGGCGATGAGGCTTAACGAAATCACCGACAGGGCCGGCGCGCGCAAGGCCTCGAGGCGTCTCGGCCGCGGCATCGGATCGGGCCGCGGCAAGACCGCGGGGCGCGGCCATAAGGGCCAGAAGGCGCGCGCGGGCGTGGCGCTCAAGGGCTTCGAGGGCGGGCAGATGCCGATCCATCGCCGGGTGCCTAAGCGCGGCTTCAAGAATCCGACGCGCAAGCGTCTCGTGGCGGTCAATCTGGAGCGGCTACAGCAGGCCGTCGATGCCGGCCGGCTCGATCCCGCCCAGGCGGTGACGGAAAAGACGCTGTGCGACTCCGGGGTCGTGACCAAGGCCCGGGACGGCGTGCGCCTCCTTGCGAAAGGCGATTTGAAGGCTAAATTGTCTGTCGAGGTGCACGGCGCGTCAAAGGCCGCCATCGCCGCGGTCGCGGCCGCCGGCGGCAAGATCACCGTTACCGCGCCGCCCAGGGTCAAAGCCGATAAGTCCGCTAAGAAGGCCAAGAAGGCCAAAGGGGCCAAGAAGGCCAAGGCCGGCGCCAAGGCGGGCCAATCGCAGGGCGCCGCCGGATCGGAAGGCGCCGCCGGGGTCCAGGATGCCGCGGATGCGGGCGGTCCGGACGACGCCTAGAGCTGGAGATCAGTAATGGCTTCCGCCGCCGAACAACTCGCCGCCAACATAAATCTCGGCGCCTTCGCCAAGGCCACCGAGCTCAAGAAGCGGCTGTGGTTCACCCTTTTCGTGCTGATCGTCTACCGGATGGGCACCTACATCCCGCTGCCGGGGATCGATCCGCAGATCCTCGCGGACATCTTCCGCCAGCAGCAAGGCGGTATCCTCGGCATGTTCGACATGTTCTCCGGCGGCGCCCTCGGCCGGATGACGATCTTCGCCCTTGGCATCATGCCCTACATCTCGTCGGCCATCATCATGCAGTTGATGACCGCCGTTTCGCCGCGGCTCGAGCAGCTCAAGAAGGAGGGCGAGAGGGGCCGCCAGAAGATCAACCAGTATACCCGCTACGGCACCGTATTCCTCGCCGCCGTGCAGGGCTATGGCATCTCCATCGGGATCGAGGGCATGACCAGCTCCCAAGGCTCGGCGGTGATGGATCCGGGGCTGTTCTTCCGTGCCACCACGGTCATCACCCTTGTCGGCGGCACCATCTTCCTGATGTGGCTGGGCGAGCAGATCACGGCGCGCGGGGTCGGCAACGGCATCTCCCTGATCATCTTTTCGGGCATCGTCGCCAACCTGCCGAGCGCCATCGCCGCGACGCTCGAGCTCGGGCGCACCGGCGCGCTTTCCATGGTCCTGATCGTGGGCCTGATCATCATGATCGCGGTGGTCCTCGTCTTCATCGTCTTCGTCGAACGGGCGCAGCGCCGCATCGTCGTGCAATATCCCAAACGCCAGGTCGGGGCCAAGATGTTCGGCGGCGAGAGCTCGCATCTGCCGCTCAAGATCAACACCGCCGGCGTCATCCCGATGATCTTCGCTTCCTCGCTTCTGCTCATGCCCGCCACCTTCGCCGGTTTCTCCGCTTCCCAGGGGCCGGAATGGCTGACGACCTTGACCGCCTATCTCGGCCGGGGCCAGCCGGGGTTCATGATAATTTATGCGGCGCTGATCATGTTCTTCGCCTTCTTCTATACCGCCGTGGTATTCAACCCGGCGGACACGGCGGACAATCTCAAGAAGTACGGCGGCTTCATTCCCGGCATCCGGCCGGGCAGGAACACGGCGGATTATCTGGACTTCATCCTGACGCGCCTGACCACCGTCGGCGCCCTTTATCTCGCCCTGATCAGCCTGTTGCCGGAGTTCCTGATCTCCAAATTCGCGGTGCCTTTCTACTTCGGCGGCACCTCTCTGCTCATCGTCGTCACCGTGACCATGGACACCGTGGCGCAGATCCAGTCCCATCTGCTGGCCCACCAGTATGAGGGGCTGATCAAGAAGTCGAAACTGCGCGGACGCCGTGGATGAACGTGATCTTGTTCGGGCCCCCCGGCGCCGGCAAAGGAACGCAGGCGCAACTTCTAGCGAAACGATATGGCATTGTTCATCTTTCCACCGGCGATATGCTGCGCCAGGCCGTCGCCTCGGGCAGCGCGCTGGGCCAGACGGTACAGAAGATCATGGCGGCGGGCACCCTCGTGCCCGATGACATCATGATCGAACTGATCGCCGAACGGATCGATGCGCCCGATTGCGCCAACGGTTTCGTCTTGGACGGATTCCCGCGTACCACGCCCCAGGCCGAGGCTCTGGACGCGATGCTGGCCGAGAAAGGAATGAGTCTCGATCACGTTATCTGGATCGAGATCGATGACGCCATCCTGGTCGATCGTATCAGCGGGCGGTTCAACTGTGCCGAATGCGGCGCCGGCTTCCATGACAGCTTCCACCGGCCCAAGGTCGAGGGCGTGTGCGACGGTTGCGGCGCCCGCGAATTTTCCCGGCGCAAGGACGACAACGCCGAAACCGTGAAGGCCAGGCTCGAGGCCTACCATGAACAGACGGCCCCGCTGCTGCCCTATTACCGGTCCAAAAGTATAGTTGAAACCGTCGATGGAAGTACCCAGATCAGTGACGTTGCGGGCCGGATCGAGACCATTCTCGAGGGGGTCTAAGCTATTGACTCGTTGCCATGTTTTTCTATAATCCCCCACCCCCTGATCGGCGGCGATTCGTGAAAACGGCATTATTTTCAATCCAGACGAGGAGTACTGGGCGTGGCCCGTATTGCAGGCGTTAACATTCCCACGGGCAAGCGGGTGGAGATCGGTCTGAGGTCGATTCATGGGATCGGCCCCGCCCGGGCCCGCAAGCTTTGCGAGTTGGCCGGCATTCAGGAGGCCCAGCGGGTCAATCAATTGACCGACGATGAGGTCATACGCATCCGCGAGATCATCGACCGGGATTTCCTGGTCGAGGGCGATCTCAGGCGCGAAGTCGCCATGAATATCAAGCGGTTGATGGATCTCGGGTCGTACCGGGGCTTGCGGCACCGCAAGAACCTGCCGGTGCGCGGGCAGCGGACCCATACCAACGCCCGCACCCGCAAGGGCCCGGCAAGACCCATCGCGGGCAAGAAAAAGTCCGCACGCTGATTAGTTTTAGTTGAGGATCGAGGATGGCCAAGACGACGACGCCGCGCACCCGCCGCCGCGAGCGCAAGAACATTACCTCGGGCGTCGCCCATGTCAGCGCGACGTTCAACAACACCATGATCACCATAACCGATGATCAAGGCAACACCATCGCCTGGTCCTCGGCCGGCGGTCAAGGGTTCAAGGGGTCGCGCAAATCGACGCCTTATGCGGCCCAGATGGCCGCCGAGGATGCCGGGCGCAAGGCCATGGAACACGGCATGAAGACCCTTGAAATCGAGGTCAAGGGGCCGGGTTCGGGCCGCGAATCGGCGCTCAGGGCCTTGCAGGCCGTAGGATTTACCATTACCTCGATCCGCGATGTAACGCCGATACCCCATAACGGGTGTCGTCCGCCGAAACGCCGCCGGGTTTAGAACACTATCCGGCCGGGCCGGCTTTGGCGGCGCCGCAGGACGTGGTCATCGGCGCCTTAACGCAACAGCTGTCTGGCGGAACTTCTACCGCCTAATTGCGAGGTCACACAGGTGATTCAGAGAAACTGGACGGAACTCATCAAACCAAACTTGCTCGACGTCAATCCGGGTGACGATCCAACCCGGCTGGCGACGGTAGTGGCCGAGCCCCTGGAGGGGGGCTTTGGTCTGACGCTCGGCAACGCGCTGAGAAGGACGTTGCTGTCCTCGCTCCAGGGCGCGGCGGTGACGTCGGTGCAGATCGACGGGGTCCTGCACGAGTTCTCCTCGATCCCGGGTGTGCGCGAGGACGTCACCGACATCGTGCTCAACATCAAGGCGCTCGCCATCCGCATGGGCGGCGACCTGCCTAAGCGCATGGAACTCAAGGCCAAGGGCCCGGGCGAGGTGACGGCGGCGGCGATCGATACCGGTCACGACATCGAAATTCTCAATCCCGAACTGGTGATCTGCACCCTCGATAAGGGGGCGTCCATCGGCATCGAGATGATGGTGGAATCGGGCAAGGGATATTTGCCGGCGGCGCAGAACCGGGCCGAGGACGCGCCCATCGGCACGATTCCGATTGACGCGCTCTTCAGCCCCGTCACCAAGGTCGCCTACAGGGTCGAGAATACCCGCGTCGGTCAGGTCACCGACTACGATAAGCTGTCGATGGATATCGAGACCGACGGCACGGTCACGCCCGAGGACGCGGTGGCGTTGGCGGCGCGTATCCTGCAGGACCAGTTTCAGCTGTTCGTCAACTTCGATGAACCGAGGTCGATACCGGAGGAGGAACGGCTCGAGGAGCCGGCCTTCAACAAGAACCTGCTGCGCAAGGTGGAGGAGTTGGAGCTCTCGGTCCGCTCGGCCAACTGTCTCAAGAACGACAACATCGTCTATATCGGCGACCTCGTGCAAAAGACCGAATCGGAGATGCTCCGCACCCCCAATTTCGGCCGCAAGTCGTTGAACGAGATCAAGGAAGTGCTGGCCCATATGGACCTCTATCTGGGCATGGATATACCCGACTGGCCGCCGGAAAACATCGAGGAGCTGGCCAAGCGGCTGGATGAACCCTATTGACCGGCCTTGCCGCCTTTGGCGGCGGCCGGGGCCCCCCGGTAAGGCCCGGCCCCCGGTAAGGCCCGACCCCCGGTAAGGCCCGGACAGATCAGGAGCGAGTGAAAAAGTGCGTCACGGAATGCATGGCCGCAAATTGAACCGGACCAGCGCCCATCGCCGGGCGATGTTCGCCAACATGGCGGCGGCGTTGATCAAGCATGAGCAGATCAAGACCACCCTGCCCAAGGCGAAGGAGCTCCGCCCCATCGTCGACAAGCTGGTGACGCTCGGCAAACGGGGCAGCCTGCACGCCCGCCGCCAGGCGCTCGCCTTCCTCCTCGGCGACAAGGATATGACCGGCAAGCTGTTCGATACCCTGGCCGCGCGCTATGCCGAGCGCCATGGCGGCTATACCCGGGTGCTCCGCGCCGGTTTCCGCTATGGCGACGCCGCGCCCATGGCCTTCATCGAGTTCGTCGACCGCGATCCCGACGCCAAGGGCGTCGATTCCGGCCCCGTCGATAGCGACGATGAGGGCGAGGAAAAGGAAGACTAGGCCAAGCTAAACGGCAACGACTTGGCCGCGGCCGGCTTGCGGGCGACGCGGATGAGGGAGCAGCCATGACGGCTGCCGTTTTTTTCCCGCCGTGCTAAGCTTGGCGACATATGAATTGATGTCCTCATGTCGAGCGCGATGACAGGCGAAAGACCCGATACCCGAGCGAGCGCGCCGGCGCCAAGGGCCGGCCCGCCTGTGCGGCCGAAGCCGCTTCGGCGTGGCGAAGGCCCAGGCTCGCTTGGCGCCCTCGGTGGCATCACGCGCGCCCTCATCCGGGTGGCGCGCGCCGCGGCGGTGGCGGCGGCGGCTTTGATCGGCGCCGCCGTGGTCCTCGGCCCGGCGCCGGCGAAGGAGGTTCCGTCCACCCAGGCCGAGGTGCAGCTTTCCTTCGCGCCGCTGGTCAAGAAGGTGGCGCCGGCGGTGGTCAACATCTACAGCCGCAAGGTGGTGCGCTCCCGCGCCGTATCGCCGCTTTTCGACGACCCCTTCTTCCGCCGTTTCTTCGGCGAGAACTTCCCCTTCGGCGGCTCGCGCGAGCGGGTGCAGAGCTCGCTCGGCTCCGGCGTCATCGTCGACGCCAAGGGGCTCATCGTCACCAGCCACCACGTCATCAAGGGCGCGGACGAGATCACCGTGGCGCTGGCGGACCGGCGCGAGTTCGAGGCCACCATCGTGCTGGCGGACGAGCGCACCGATCTCGCGGTGCTGAGGATCGATACCGGGGCCGAGAAGTTGCCGTTCATGAAGCTGCGGGACTCCGACGATCTCGAGGTCGGCGATCTGGTGCTGGCCATCGGCAATCCCTTCGGCGTCGGCCAGACCGTGACCAGCGGCATCGTCTCGGCGCTGGCGCGCACCGCCGTCGGCGTCGCCGATTACCGCTACTTCATCCAGACCGACGCCTCGATCAACCCCGGCAACTCCGGCGGCGCGCTGGTCGCCATGGACGGCGGGCTGGTCGGCATCAACGCCGCGATCTATTCGCGCGGCGGCGGCTCGATCGGCATCGGCTTCGCCATCCCGTCGAACATGGTCAAGGCGGTCATCGCCTCGAGCGCGCTTGGCTCCAAGATGCTGCGGCCCTGGCTCGGCGCCAGCGGCCAGGCGGTGACCGCCGAGATCGCATCGACCCTCGGGCTGCCTAAGCCCCTGGGCGTGCTGATCAACGGCGTCCATCCGCGCGGCCCGGCGGCGCGCGCCGGGCTTAAGGTCGGCGATGTCGTCACCGCCGTCGGCGGCCGGCGGGTCGATGACCCGCAAGCGCTTCGCTACCGTATGGCCACGCTTCCCATCGGCGAGACGACGACGCTCGGTGTTTTGCGCCAGGGCCGGGAGTCGACCCTGACGGTGGCCTTGAAGTCGCCGCCCGAGGACCCGCCGCGCAACGTCACCGAGCTTTCCGGGCGCAACCCCTTGGGCGGCGCGACGGTCGCCAACCTGTCGCCGGCGCTGGCGGATGAGCTCTCCCTTGCCACCGATCGTTCCGGCGTCGTCGTCCTCCGGGTCAAACGGCGCAGTTTGGCCCGCCGCTTCGGGGTCAAGCGTCACGACATCATCCTTGCCATCAACGGCCGCGAGGCACCCTCGGTCGGGGCGCTGGTGAGGATCCTGGCGAACGGCGCCGGGCGCTGGCGCATCGCCATCCTGCGCCGCGGCCGGGTGATCGAAATGGTGGTCGACGGATGAGCACCCTGTTCGAATCCCAAGCCCCGAGGCCGCTGGCCGACCGCCTGCGCCCGAAGACGCTGGATCGCATCGTCGGCCAGGACCACCTGCTCGGGCCCGAGGGCCCGATCGGGCGGATGGTGGCGCACGGGCGCATGGCGTCGATGATCCTCTGGGGACCGCCGGGCTCGGGCAAGACGACCATCGCGCGGCTGCTGGCCGATCACACCGAGTTGGCGTTCGAGCCGCTGTCGGCCGTCTTTTCCGGCGTCGCCGACTTGAGGCGGATATTCGCCGAAGCCAGGAAGCGGCGGGAGGCGGGACGGGGCACGCTGTTGTTCATCGACGAGATCCACCGCTTCAACCGCGCCCAGCAGGACGGCTTCCTGCCCTATGTCGAGGACGGCACCGTCATCCTGGTGGGGGCGACGACCGAGAACCCGTCGTTCGAGCTCAACCCGCCATTGCTGTCGCGCGCCCAGGTGTTCGTCCTCAACCGCCTGGACGATACGGCGCTGGACGAGTTGCTGGGCCGCGCCGAGGCGGAGGAAGGCCGCGCCCTGCCGCTGGACGACGCCGCCCGGGCCGCCCTGCGCGCCATGGCCGACGGCGACGGGCGCTATGTCTACAATCTGGCGGAGGAGCTGTTCGCGCTGCCGGTGGGCGATGACGGTAAGCGACCGGTGCTCGACACCAGGGCCCTGATCGCGGCGGTGCAGAAACGCGCGCCGCTCTACGACAAGTCGCGCGAGGGGCATTTCAACCTGATCAGCGCCCTTCACAAGTCCTTGCGCGCGTCCGATACCGACGCCGCGCTCTACTGGCTGGCGCGGATGCTGGCCGGCGGCGAGGACCCGCTTTATATCGCCCGCCGCCTGGTGCGCTTCGCCTCGGAGGACATCGGCCTCGCCGATCCCGCGGCGCTGCCCCAGGCGCTTGCCGCCAAGGAGGCCTACGATTTCCTCGGCTCCCCGGAAGGCGAGTTGGCGCTGGCCCAGGCGGTGATCTATCTCGGGACGGCGCCGAAATCGAACGCCGCCTACCGCGCCGCCGGGAAGGCCGCCGAGGCGGCGCGGGAGACCGGATCGCTGATGCCGCCCAAGCACATCCTCAACGCGCCGACGCGCCTGATGCGCGATCTCGGCTATGGCAAGGGCTATCGGTACGATCACGAATCCGACGACGCGTTCTCGGGCCAGGACTGCTTCCCCGAGGGGATGGAACGGCGCAGCTTCTACCAACCGGTGGACCGCGGTTTCGAGCGCGATATCGCCAAGCGCCTGGCGTACTGGTCGAAGCTCCGCGCCAGGATCCAGGCCGAACAACCGGCGGACGACGATGAGGGCGGCTGAGCCCGGCGCCGATCCGGATACCGCCGGGACGGGCGCCGTTCGCACCATCGAGGTCGCCGAAGTCGAGGCCGGAAGCCGGCTCGACCGCTGGTTCAAGCGCCACTACCCGGGCGTAAGCCACGGGCGCATCGAGAAGCTCTTGCGCACCGGCCAGATCCGCGTCGACGGCAGGCGGGTGAAGGCGGGGCTCCGCCTCAGCCCCGGCATGCGCATCCGCGTCCCGCCGATCGCGGATGCCCCCGGGACCGCCGCCAGGACGCCGGCGCGCACCCGCGAGCCCAGCCGTGAAGATGCCGCCAAATTGCGCGCCCTGGTGCTCTATAAGGACGATGACGTCATCGCCATCGACAAGCCGCCGGGCCTCGCCGTGCAGGGCGGCACCAAGACGCTCATCCATCTCGACGCCATGCTCGATGCGCTCAGGTTCGGTGCCGATGAGCGCCCGCGTCTGGTGCACCGGTTGGACAAGGACAGCAGCGGCGTGCTCATCCTCGCCCGCACCCCGGCGGCGGCCTCGAGGCTTGCGGCCTCCTTCCGCCAGCGCGAGGCGCGTAAGACCTACTGGGCCGTCACCGTCGGCGTGCCGAGCCCAAGGGAGGGCAAGGTCGATCTCGCCCTCGCCAAGCTGCCGGGCCGGGGCGGGGAGCGCATGGTCGCGGACGCCGAGGCCGGCAAGCGCGCCATCACCTATTACTCCGTCATCGAGACGGCGGGCAGGACGGCGGCCTGGGTGGCGCTAAGCCCCTTGACCGGGCGCACCCATCAGCTCCGCGCCCATTGCGCCCATCTCGGAACGCCGATCCTGGGCGATGGCAAATACGGCGCCAAGGCGGCGTTCCTCGCCGGCCGCGGCGTCAGCCGCAAGCTCCACCTCCACGCCCGCAGCCTCTCCATCCCCCACCCCCGCGCCGGCAGGATCGACGTCACCGCGCCGCTCCCGGCGCATATGGTCGAAACCTTCGCGCTTTTCGGGTTCGATGCCGATGCCGAAGCGGCGCGTGATCCTTTCGCGGGGGTTAAGGGTTAGGGTGGGTGCTTATGAAGCATAGGCGCTGGGTCTAGGGATTCGCCGGCGCATGTTCGCTGGTGAGCTACATCTTAAGTAAGAGGTACAATAGTACATGAACGAATATTTGGTCTAGTGAAATGAAATCCATAACTACGATTGGGCTGTACTGAAATAGTTCCTGAGGCTGCGCATGGTATCGACCAGGCCCAATCACTACATTTTATTTCTCCGCGAATATAGTAAGGAACTTCGGGCAAAAATAGATCTTTT
>JACZQV010000141.1 GCA_022545545.1 Pseudomonadota bacterium | reverse complement strand
GATAGGGGGGTGGGGGTCGCGCGAGATGCCGATGGAAATAAGCCGCCTCGTCGAGGTTTCAAAACACCCTGCCGGTTACCCATGTGTTACCCGAAGCCGGTGGTGCCGCCATAGAGGCGCTCCCGACTATCTGACTTATAATACTTTTCGCGGGAAAAGGGAGGGTGGGCGCGGCTCGGTTTGAACCCGCGACCCCGGTGGTTAAAAGACGGTGCGCCGACGCCGTGCCGGGCGCCCGGAACCGGGGGTTGGCGTCAGCTTGTCAGTAACCGCACCTGTTCCGTGTCCAGGTACAAAGCGACCTCCTCGCCGGTGTCATAGGTCCTGTGGCCGGCCTGGTGGGAGTCATCGACCAGCAGGGCGTGCCCGCCGACCGTCACGGTATAGCGCACCAGGCTGCCCAGGAACTCGCGGTGCTCGACCCGGCCCGAAAGCGGCACCGCCCCTTCGACGGCGGGATCACCGGCGCCCCGGATCGACAGGCTCTGCGGCCGGAACATGGCGGTCAACCCGCCCGCGGCCCCGGTGATCCGGCCGTGGAGGGGAATGGTGATGTCACCGCTGGCCCTGAACAGCGTTCGTCCACCGGCATTCTCGATCACCCCGTCGATCAGGTTGGCGCTGCCCAGGAAATCGGCGACGAAGCGATTGACCGGCCGATCGTAAAGCTCGATCGGCGAACCGACCTGCTGAATGACTCCGTCGTTCAGGACGGCGATGCGATCGGACGTGGTGTTGGCCTCTTCCTGATCGTGGGTGACGAAGATGGTGGTGAGCATGAGCTTGCGCTGCAATTCCAGGATCTCGCGGCGCATCTGGATGCGCAGGTTGGCGTCGAGGTTCGACAGCGGTTCGTCGAGCAGCAGAACCCGGGGTTCGATGACGATGGTGCGGGCCAGCGCCACGCGCTGCTGCTGGCCGCCGGAGAGTTGCGACGGCCGGCGTTCGGCGAAATCGAGAAGCCCGACCAGGTTCAGCGCGGTGTCGACCCGTCGGCGGATTTCGCCGGCCGCGACCTTGCGCTCCACGAGGCCGAACGCGACGTTCTTGCGAACCGTCATGTGCGGCCAAAGGGCATAGCTCTGGAACACCATCCCGACGTTGCGCTTCCATGGCGGCAGGCGGGTGACGTCGTCGTTACCGATCAACACCCGGCCGGACAACGGCAGGGGGCCGAAACCGGCGATCAACCTGAGGAGCGTCGACTTGCCCGAGCCCGACGGCCCCAGGAAGGTAAAGAATTCGCCGGCCTCGACGGTGAGATCGACGCCCTTGAGAACCTCTGTCGTTTCGAACGACACGCTGATGTCTTCGAGCGTCACGCCGACGGCCGGGGTCCCGATCCCTATCGTCATGCTGCGGCTCCCGCCGTGGCCGCGGCGTCGGCGGTCCACTCGGTCCTGCCGCGCTCGATGATGCGGTGGGAAACATAGGTGCCGATGCCGACGATAAGAACGGCGATGATGCCGAGCGCGGCGCCGGGCCCGCGCCCCGCCGCGCTCTGCATGAATTCGTAGATGCCGTAGGCCAGCGGCGCGTCCGATTCGGCGGAGACCAGCATGATCGTCGCCGACAACTCCACCGAGGCGGTGGCGAAGCTGGTCACGAACCCGGCGAGGATGCCGCCGGACATGAGGGGCACGACGATGCGCCTGACCGTGCGCGACTTCGTGGCGCCAAGATTCTCGGCCGCCTCCTCGAGCATCACGCTCAACTGCTCGAGCGCCGCCATGCACGCGCGCAGCGCATAGGGCAGCCGGCGGATGGCAAGCGCCACGACGATGATCACCCACCAGGTCGCCAGTGGCTTGTCGATGATGGGCACGTCGAACGCATAAAAGGTGCGAAGGTAGCCGATGCCGAGAACGACGCCCGGGACCGCGACCGCGCCCATGGCCGCGTAGTCGAGCCACTTGCGTCCAACCAGTCCCGTCCGCAAAACGATATAGGCGATGGCCGTGCCCAAGATCACGTCGATGAGGGCGGCCAGCCCGGCGTACAGAAGCGTGTTGGTGATGTACTGCGTCGAGGAGGCGAAGACATTGACGTAGTGCGCCCAGGTGAAGCCGTCCGGCAGCACCGCGTAGGACCAAATCGTGCCGAAGGACAGCAGCATCAGCCCGAGATGCGGCGAGAGCACGAGAAGAAGAATGAAGATGACAATGGCGTAACAGGCGACTTTCTCCCATGGCCTCAGGTCCCGTTTCATCAGTCCGCCGCCGCCCTTCTGGATGGTGGCGTAGTCTTTGCCGCGGAGCGCGAGGAACGACGCCCATAGGGCCATCAGGGAAATGGCCACGAGGATGACTGAAATCACGTAGCCCATGGGATCGGATATGCCTATGGAGGTAATCCGCAAATATGCCTGGGGCGCCAGCATCTTGTTGACGTTGAGCAGAAGCGGGGTGCCGAGATCGTCGAAGACCTTGAGGAACACCAGGGAGGCGCCGGCGACATAGCCGGGCATGGCCAGGGGGAAAACGATGCGCTTGAACAGGCGGAAGCCGCTGGCGCCCAGGTTCTGCGCCGATTCCTCCATCTCCCGGTCGATATTCAGCAACGCCGCCGAAAGGTTGATCAGGATGAACGGGAAGTAGTGGACGCTTTCGACGAAGATGACGCCGTTCAACCCCTCCATGAACGGGATGGTGAACCCCAGCCATTCGTCGAGCAGAAGGTTGACGCTGCCGTTGGCGCCGAACAGCAGCGTCATGGCGACGGCGCCGACGAAGGGCGGCATGATCAGGGGAACGAACCCCAGCGTCTGGATCAGGAGAGCCCCACCGAAATTGAACCGGGTGGTGAAGTAGGCCAGCGGCAAGGCGAAGATCGAGGACACCACCACCGCCATCGCCGCGACATAAAGGGAGTTGAAGAACGATTCCTGGAACAGGGAGGTGCGGAAGAAATCGATGAAGTTAATGAGGGTGAGCGCGCCCGTGTTGGGATCCTGGAAGGCGACATAAATGACCTGGAGCACCGGGACGACCAGGAAGACCAGGAGGAACAGGCCGATAAACAGGGCGACGACCCCAGGACCCAATTGACCGCGTGCGAAGAGATTCACATCCCAACTCCTGCCGGCGAAGGTCTCTCGGGAAAGGACCGGGACCCGGAGCTAGTGCGCCGGGTCCCGCGTGAAACCACGGATGTTAGAGCATGGAGGCGGCTTGTTGGGCCAGTTTTTTGGCCTTGGCGTAGTTGGCCTTGACCTTGGTGTCCCATTGCTGCTCGATCTCGGCCTGACGGCCGGTGACCTTGGTGGTCGCCTTCTTGCGCTTCTTCTTGAAAATCCTGTTGAAGCCCTTCTCGCTTGCCTTGGCCTCGTCGATGGGCATCTCGTCCACCAATGCGCGGGCCTGCTTGATCAGCCCCTCGGCCTTGGCGTTGGACTTGCCCTTGAGCTTGGCTTCCGCGTCCTGAATGGCCTTGACCGCCGCGCGCAGATCGCCGAGCCGGTAGGTGATCATCACGTCGAAAAGCGAATTGACGACGTTGTAGCGGCTCTTCGAAAGCTGGAGATCGAATTTGACCGCCGACCCGATGGACTTGTCCTTGAACGGGTTGGGGAAGCCGGGCGGGGCCTTGGCGTAAGTCTTCGGGTTTACCGGCAGGCGCCGGATCTTGGGGTCAAGGAGCACCTCCTGGCCTGTCGGCGATAGCAGGAATTCGATGAAAGTGCTGGCGTGCCCCGGATGCGGAGCGTTCTTGACGATGGCGATGTTGGCCGGCACCAGGGTCGTCACCGTCGGATAGACGAAGTCGACGGGAAAGCCGGAGGCCTTCGACGACAGGCCGAAAAAGTCGATGACGACGCCAACGCCGAACTGGCCCGAGTTGACGCCATCGGGCACGCCGAAACTGCGTTCGGTGACGGTATTGAAGTTGCCGGCGATCCGCTTCCACAGGGCCCAACCCTTGTCCCAACCTTTGCCTTGAATCAAGGTTTCCACGGTCAGGTGGGTGGTGCCCGAACGGGACGGCGCGCTCATGCCGACATGGTTGTGATAGATCGGCTTGGCGAGGTCGCTCCATTCCTTCGGCACCGGCAGCTTCTTGGCCTTGAGGTAACGGGTGTTCCACATGATGCCGTAGCCCGACGCGGCGAAGCCAATATAGTAGCCTTCGGGATCGTTGATGGGAAAGGCGCCGACCTTTTCCGGGATGCCGGTCTGCTTGACCTTGTATCGCTGCAAAAGCCCGTCGCCCTTGAGCACCTCGAAGGCGTCGGGCGCGGAGGCCCAGAACATATCCGACTTGTTGTTGCCGGCGGTTTCCTGGAGGTACTTGATGCCGGCGGTGGTCTTTTTCTTCAGCATCTCCACCTTGATGCCGGGATACTTCTTGTTAAAGGCCTTCTTGACCGTGACGGTGGTGTCGGGTGGATAGGACGTCACGATGACCAGTTTGTTTTCGTTGGCCTGGGCCTGAAAAGGCGCCGCCAGAATACCCGCGGCCAACACCGCGACGAGGACGCTCAGGCCGAGGCCCGGATTCGATTTTCTCATGATATTTCCTCCCAAGTTTACTTCGCTGCTTGCATCACGGGCGTAGGCAAGCACCGCTAAATCAATACCATAAATCCCAGGAGGAACAAAATAGAAAGCAAATCAAGATCGGGGTAAGGCAGGGTCATTTCCTTCGTCGGCCCGCCCACGCCGGGACACCGAGGAGCGCCATGAGAGCGCCACCGGCGGCGACACGGGTCAGACGGCGAACCAAATGTTCCGCCCCTGGAAGGGGTCCAGCCGCGATCGGTCCACGATCACGGCCTCCATGGGTCATCCGACATAGAAAATCCCCTGCCCGGTGGCGACCGTGAAGGAAGCCGGGTGCTTCGATTCCGAAGAGTCGGCGGGGCGCAAGCCTTCATCGAAGTGGGCGACACGATCAAGCGCACATCGGTGAGCCGGGTGTAAGCCCCGCCCCGCCAATTTTATGAGTAGAGATCCTAACCCCCCGCCCCAATCCCCGCTTCCATGTCGCCGGGTTCTCCCTGGCGTGCTTGGCCCGGATCGCCTTGGCGCGGGTTTCAGGCTTCGCCGACACGCTCGCGCCAGCGCAGTATCGGGGCGGCGCGTCCTTCATTGGCGCTGCCGTCCGCCCTCGCCGACGACGATGAACGGCGCCCAGAACATGGGATGGGCGTAAAAGGGCCTTTCCTCATCCGCCATCAGCGCCAGCATCGAGCGGCGCATCGCCTCGGCCCGTCCGATGCCGGCGGGCTTGGCGAGCTCGGCGAAGGCGCCGGTGGTCAACTTGACCGCCGCGTCCGACGCCACCGGCCAGTGCGAGACCAGCAGCGCCCGGCTGCCGGCATAGAAGAAGGCCTTGGCCAGTCCCGAAAGGCCCTCGGCGCCCGGTGTCCCGTCGGCCGCGGCGGTATTGCACGCCGACAGGATCACCCACTCGGCATCGAGCTTCAGCTTCGCCACCTCGCTGGCGGTCAGGATGCCGTCGTCGCGCTCGCTTCCCTCCTCCGGCGGGGTCAGCACCAGGCCCGGCTCGGCGACGCCCTTGATCTCCCCGCCCACCAGTCCGTGGGTGGCGAACGCCAGGACCCGGTAACGCGACAGGTCCATGGTCTTGAGCCGGCCCTCGGTGGCGCGCGCGCCGAGGTAGATCTCGTCGTCGGACGCCTTCAAGGCACGGGCGATGGCGCGCAACTCATCCGCCGTGTCGGGCAGCGGCGGCAGGTTGCGCACCGCGTCGACATCGGCCACCGCGCCGCGGGGGAACAGGGCGGCATAATCGATGCCCCTGCCGCTTCCGGGTTTCCCCTCAAGCGCCGGATCGCCAAAGCCCACGAACGGGCGCTTTGCCCGCGTCGCCCTGGCGAAGCGGCGCAGCGCGCGCAGCGACGACACCGAGGGCAACACGGTCATGGCATACCTCTTCGCCAGCCACGGCACCCGCCGGTAGCCGGGTAAGTCGGGTAAGCCAACTCGTGGCGCCTCGGTGACCAGCACCCCAAGGGGCAGGCTTCGCAGCCCGCCATCGGGGACCACGAAGACGTGGCGCGCGCCTTCGAGCAGCGGCTCGGCGGGCGCGAAGAGCTTGCGGTAGAGCCCATACGCCTTGGTCGTGTCGAAAGGCGGGATGTCATCGATGTTGCGGATCACAAGCCCCGTCGGGTCGAGGCCGGCGCGCAGCTCCTTCACCGCCGCATCCAGCGCCGCGCGGCCGAGGTCGACCCGAACCATCTTCGCCCGATCCGCCCGCACCACCCAGAGATAGCTCTCCTTCTTGCCGATCGCATAAGCGAGCAAGGCCTCATCGGGCGCCAGCAGCTTCCGCACATCGGCAAGCGTCACCGGGCGGGGCGCCGCCAGCTCGGCGTACTCGGGAAACTCACGCGCCAGGCGCCCATCGAGCGCACCGAGGCGGGCGTCGAGCGCCTTGAGGTCCGAGCGCAGCTTCCCTTCCACGGTGGCGTTGCGCTTCCCGGGAGGCTGGCTTGCGGCCTTCACCAGTCGGGCATCCAGGAACCGCCAGCGCTCCACCGCGTCCTGACGGGCGCGGACGGTTTGGGCCAGGGCGTCGTCGCCGGCGGCGAAGCGGGCGGCCATACGGGCCACGGCGCCCGAAGTCCCGCTCACCCGGGCAAGCTGCCCCGCTTCGAAGGCTTCCCCGAGAAGCTTTGCGCGCCCTTCCGGCTTCCGGCCGATGGCGAGCCCGGCGAGTTCCACGTGGCGCAGGAAGATGAAGCGCACGCTTGCCTGTTCCTTGAGCGCGCCGGTGGAGCGCGCGCCACCGGTCCGTTCGGCGCGGCCGCGATGAATGGCGCTCGCCCGGCGAATATGAACCAGGGCCTCGGCGTATTTGTCCTGAGCCTTGTAAAGCTCCGCCAGGTTGTTGAGGCTGGTGGCCACGTCGGGATGCTCCGGTCCCAGGGCCTTCTCCCGGATCGCCAGCGCCCGCTTGTGAAGCGGCTCGGCCTCGGCGTACTTGCCTTGGCGATGGTAGAGCAG
>JACZQV010000140.1 GCA_022545545.1 Pseudomonadota bacterium | reverse complement strand
CCTAACCAACCACACCAAGCCGGTTTTGTAAATGTGGAGGGGGGGTGGCGCGGATGCGGCGGCAGTCGCGACCGCCGTGGCGCCGGCCGGAAAGGGCACTAAATCTTCCATGCGCGGGATTTTTTGGGCTTACGCCGTGTCGCCGGCGCGACGGTCGCAAGGAGTGGTGCCGCCGGAAAGAATCGAACTTTCGACCCCGCCCTTACCAAGGGCGTGCTCTACCCCTGAGCTACGGCGGCACGGGATGCGCCGCGCACCATGCCATAGGGACGCAATCGGCGCAACCGGCATGGGCCCAGTCTGGCACCCACGGCCGCGGCCGGGCGCGGAAATTTCACCGCAAGAGGGCCCGATCGGGCACGCCCGCCCTTGACGCGCCGGTGCCATCGCTTCACCATGCGCGCTGCTGATTTTGCAGACCGGGAGGGTCGATTCGTGACGGCGGGGGACAAGGGCGGACGCCCGCGCGCGGGCACAGGCGCGCCGAGGCGAGGCGATCTCAAGCGTGCCCGCCAGGCGGCGGCGCTGCGGGAGAACTTGCAGCGGCGAAAGCGACAGGACCGGTTGCGCAACGCGCCTCTCGCGCCATCTAATAAGGATGATCGAGCGTGAAATTCCGGTCTCACCCGGCCCGGCCGGGCGCATCGGTGGGCTGCCCTCGGCGCCGGGGTTCCGGGGCCCGATAGTGGGCTAAGGGGAACCATGGACCAGATTCGCATCCTCGGCGGCAAGCCTTTGTCCGGCACCATTCGCATCAGCGGCGCCAAGAACGCGGCGCTGCCGCTGATGGCGGCTTCGCTGCTGACGGCAGAGACGATCAGGCTATCGAATCTGCCCCATCTCGCCGACATCTCGACCATGACCGATCTCCTCGCCCAGCTCGGGGTCGAGATCCGCATGGACGGCCTCGCCGGTAATGGCGGCCATGCCGGGCGGGTGCTGTCGCTCCGCGCCGGCGCCATCGCCGGCACCACCGCGCCCTATGATCTGGTGCGCACCATGCGCGCGTCGGTGCTGGTGCTGGGGCCTTTGCTCGCGCGCGCCGGGCGGGCCCGGGTGTCGCTTCCCGGCGGCTGCGCCATCGGCAACCGGCCGGTCGATCTGCACCTCTGGGCATTGAGCGAGCTCGGCGCCGAGATCGAGCTGGCGGACGGCTATATCGACGCCCGCGCGCCCAAGGGGTTGAGGGGCGCCGACATCGTCTTTCCCCGGGTTTCCGTCGGCGCCACCGAGAATGCGATGATGGCGGCGGCCCTGGCCGAGGGCGAGACCGTCCTCGCCAACGCCGCGCGCGAGCCCGAGATCGGCGACCTCGCCGACTGTCTGGTCGAGATGGGCGCCGAGATCGAGGGTATCGGCACCGGGGTGCTGAGCATTCGCGGCGTCGAGTCGCTTGGCGGCGCCGAGCACGCGATCGTGCCCGACCGCATCGAAACCGGGACCTACGCCATGGCCGCGGCGATCACCGGCGGCGATATCGAGCTCAAGGATACCCGTTGCGATCTCCTCGATGGGGTGCTCGACAAGCTGCGGGAGACCGGGCTCAATATCACGCCGACGGATACCGGCTTCAGGGCGTCGCGCGCCGGCGACAACCGTCCGCTTAGCGCCGTCGACGTCGAGACCGCGCCCTTCCCCGGCTTTCCCACCGATCTCCAGGCGCAGATGATGGCCTTGATGAGCGTCGCTCCAGGGGCGTCGGTGATCACCGAGACCGTCTTCGAGGACCGCTTCATGCATGTGTCCGAGCTTGCCCGCATGGGCGCCGACATCACCGTCGACGGCGCTTCGGCCAGGGTGCTCGGGGTGGACAAGCTGATCGGCGCCGAGGTCATGGCGACCGACCTCAGGGCCTCGGTGTCCCTCGTGCTTGCCGGCCTCGCGGCCGAGGGCGAGACGGTGATCAACCGGGTCTACCACCTGGATCGGGGCTATGAGCGCCTCGAGGAGAAGCTTTCCGCCTGCGGCGCCGAGATCGAGCGCATCAAGGACGGGCAATGACGGCGCGGCTGAAACTGCGCGCCGAGGACGCCGAGGACATGGGCGTCATCGCCGCCTGCCTGCAGGACGCCCTGATCCCCTTCGGCGACATGAAGTTCTTCCCCGACGAGGCGCGCTTCATGCTCGTCGCCAACCGCTTTCGCTGGGAAAACCTGTCGGCCCGGCCCAGCGCCGAGCAATATGAGAGGGTCCATTGCGGCATCTGTTTCGACGGCGTCAAGGCGGTGCGCTGCCGCGGCATCGAGCAGAAAAAACCGGGGGACGTGCTCGAGATCCTCACCATCGTCGCCGAAGGCGATACCCTAACGCTGGTATTCGCCGGCGACGCCGTGATCCGCTTCGAGATCGACCGGGTCCACTGCCTGCTCGAGGATTTCGGCGAACCCTGGCCGACCCGGTGGCGCCCCCAACATCCACTGGAAGATTAGGCGCAAACGGGGTAAATAAGCCCCCCCTTCGAACCCCGGCACAGGGTAAGGAACTTGCCGAAAACGGACTCAGTGGTGTTGGCCCTGCCCAGGGGCCGTATCCTTGAAGAGTTCCGGCCGCTGCTCACGCGCATGGGCATCGAGCCGGAAGCGGCTCTCGACGACCCGAACGCGCGCCAACTCAAGTTTTCCACCTCCGATGCGGCGCTCGACATCGTTTGCGTGCGCTCCTTCGACGTCGCCACCATCGTCGCCTTCGGCGGCGCCGAGCTCGGCGTCGCCGGCAACGACGTGCTCATGGAATTCGACTATCCGGAAATCTACGCGCCCCTCGACCTCGGCATCGGCCGCTGCCGGATGGTGGTGGCGGAGCCCGCCGAGATGGTGGCGGGCGACGACCCGTCGCGCTGGTCCCATGTGCGCGTCGCCACCAAATATCCCGAGATCACCCGGCGTCACTTCGCCCGGCGCGGCGTCCAGGCCGAGTGCCTCAAGCTCTCCGGCGCCATGGAGCTGGCGCCGAGCCTCGGCCTTTGCAGGCGTATCGTCGACCTCGTGTCCACCGGCGCGACGCTCAAGGCCAACGGGCTGGTGGAGGTCGAGCACATCGCCGACGTCACCTCGCGCCTGGTGGTCAACCGGGCGGCGCTCAAGACCCGGCCCAAGTTCGTCGGCGCCTGGGTCGAGCGTTTCGCCCAAGCCGTCGATGGAGCGGGAGATGGAGCGGGCGATGGTGCTTAGGCTATCGACCGGAGACCCCGGTTTCGAGGCGGCGTTCGCCGAGCTGGTGGCGGGCAAGCGCGAAGCGCAAGCGGAGGTCGATGCCACCGTCGCCGAAATCCTCGCCGACGTGCGCGCGCGCGGCGACGGGGCGGTCATCGATTATACCAAGCGCTTCGATGATGCCGAGTTGACGCCCGAGACCCTGGCCGTGCCGGTGGCCGAGATCGAGGCGGCGGCAGGGTCGGTGGATGCCGAGACGCTGGCGGCGCTGAAGCTCGCCGCCAACCGGATCGAGGACTATCACCGCCGCCAGCTGCCAGAGGATTCGGCCTATGTGGACGGCGCCGGAGTGACCCTTGGAACCCGCTTTCGCGCCATCGCCGCCGTCGGCATTTACGTGCCGGGTGGCCTGGCCGCCTATCCCTCGAGCGTGTTGATGAACGCGCTGCCCGCCCGCATCGCCGGTGTCGAGCGCATCGTCATGGCGGTGCCGGCGCCGGGAGGGGTGATCAACCCGTTGGTGCTGGCGGCGGCGCACCTCGCCGGTGTCTCCGAGATCTACCGGATCGGCGGCGCCCAGGCGATCGCCGCCCTGGCGTTCGGCACCGAAACCATCGCCCCCGTCGATAAGATCGTCGGCCCCGGCAACGTCTACGTCGCCGCCGCCAAGCGCCAGGTGTTCGGCGCCGTCGGCATCGACATGATCGCCGGACCGTCGGAGATCCTGGTGGTGGCCGACGCCGCCCAGGACCCCGCCTGGATCGCCATCGACCTGCTGTCCCAGGCCGAGCACGACCCGGCGTCCCAGTCCATACTGATGACCGATGACGAGGCCCTGGCGGCGGCGGTGATCGAGGCGGTGGGGACGCACCTGGCGACCCTTCCCCGGGCCGATATCGCGGCCAGGAGCTGGGAGGATTTCGGCGCCGTGATCACCCTTGGCGATCTTAGCGAGGCGGCGCCGCTGATCGACCGGCTGGCGCCCGAGCACCTGGAGCTCGCCATCGAGGACCCCGATAGCATCGCCGATGAGGTACGCAATGCCGGCGCCATCTTCCTCGGCCGTTACACCCCCGAAGCCATCGGCGATTACGTCGCCGGGCCCAACCACGTGCTGCCGACGAACCGCAGCGCGCGCTACGCCTCCGGCCTCGGCGTCGGTGATTTCCTCAAGCGCACCTCCATCGTCGGCTGCGACGCAGACAGCCTCGCCGCCATCGGCCCGGCGGCGATGACGCTGGCGAAGGCCGAGGGTCTCGACGCCCACGCGCTCTCCATCGCCATCCGGCTCAATATCGGGCGCAAGGAATGACCGGCCGTCATTTGGAGCGCGCGGGCGGGCTGAATGTAGAGAAGACCGGGGATAGGAGATTTACATGCATTGACCCGGACCCGCGGGCGGTATTCGGCGGGGATCGCGCCTCGGTCCTTGTTTTTTCCGGATTTTGGCGCCGGCCAATACTTCGTGTTTACTGGAAGCATTACGCCAATTAGCGCCGAAAAGGCTTGACCGATGGCGCTATCGCCTTCATTTTCCGGCAATCTTCGACAAAGGTAAGAGGAATAATGGCTAAAGAAGAACTGCTTGAATTTTCCGGCACGGTGACCGAACGGTTGCCGAACGCGATGTTCCGCGTCAAGCTCGAGAACGACCATGAGATTCTTGCCCACACCTCGGGCAAGATGCGCAAGAACCGAATCCGCGTCCTCGCCGGGGACAAGGTGAACGTCGAGATGACCCCGTACGATCTGTCCAAGGGTCGGATCATCTTTCGTTTCAAATAAGCTTCAGACCCCATGGGGAGGCCGCATGGGCTGGTGCTTGCTTCGGCTTCGCCGCGCCGGCGGGAGCTTCTCCGCCAGATCGGTTTCGAGCCCGGCGCCATCGACCCCGCCGAGGTGGACGAGACGCCCGAGAAGCGCGAAACGCCGCCCCGCTATGCCGTTCGTCTGGCGCGCCTCAAGGCCGAGGAGGTGGCCCGACGCCATCCCGGCGCCGTCGTCCTCGGCGCCGACACCGTGGTCGCCTGCGGCCGGCGGATCCTGCCCAAGGCCGAGGATGAAGGCACGGCCAGGCAGTGCCTCGAGATGCTTTCGGGACGCCGCCACCGGGTCCATGGCGGGCTTTGCGTCGTCGATCCCAAGGGCAAGGCCCATTGCCGCCTGGTCACCACCATCGTCACCTTCAAGCGGCTGGAGAGGCGCGAAATCGAGGCCTATCTCTTGACCGGCGAATGGCGGGGCAAGGCCGGCGGTTACGCCATCCAGGGACGGGCCGGGGCCTTCGCGCGGGCGATCAACGGCTCGTACTCGAACGTCGTCGGCCTTCCTCTGTTCGAGGCCCATGGCCTGCTCCTGGGCTTGGGATGCGTGCCCGAGGAAATCCGGGAGGGCGGCGGTTGAGCGCCGAGATACTGTGCACGGTGGCGCCGGGCGAGACCCGCATCGCGCTGATCGAGGCGGGGAGCGCGGTCGAGATATTCATCGAACGCCATGCCTCCCCCGGCGTCGTCGGCAACATATATCTCGGCCGGGTGAGCCGGATGCTCACCGGCATGGAGGCCGCCTTCGTCGAGATCGGGTTCGAGCGCGCCGGCTTCCTCGGCCTGAGAAGGCGGCGCGCCGCCGAGGACGAAGAAGAGGAACCGCCGCCGCCCGTCACCGTGCATGAGGGCGAGACCGTCACCGTCCAGGTCCAAAAGGCGTCCCAGGGCGGCAAGGGCGCGGGGCTGACGATCAACCTGACGCTGCCGGGACGCTACCTGGTCTACGCCCCCAAGCAGAACGGGATCAGGATCTCGCGGCGCATCACCGATGAGGCCGAGCGCGCGAGGCTCGCCGATATCATGGATGGAATCGCCGACGCCGATGAGGGCTTCATCCTGCGGACGGCGGCGGCGGGCGCCGGCATGGTGGATCTCGAAAGCGACGCCGCCTATCTGCGCGAGTCGTGGTCGGCTCTCGAGGAGAGGAGCGCGAACGCCGAGGCGCCGGCGCTGATTTTCGAAGAACCCGACCCGATCGTGCGCGTCCTGCGCGACCGGGCGCATGAATCGTTGCGGCGCATCCTGATCGACGACGCCGAGGCCTTCGCCGCCGCCAAGCGCTACGCGGCGCGGTTCCTGCCAATGATCGAACCCTTGCTCGATCATTACACCGACGATGAGCCCCTGTTCGAGCGTTACGGCGTCGAGGAGGCGATCGATCTGGCGCTGTCGCCCAAGGTCGAGCTCGCCTGCGGCGGACACCTGATGATCGAGACCACCCACGCCTTGAGCGCCATCGACGTCAATTCCGGCCGCCATACCGGCGGCGTCAATCTCGCCGAGACCCTATTGGAGACCAACCTCGAGGCGGCGGTGGAGATCGCCCGCCAGGTGCGCCTGCGCAATCTCGCCGGACTGATCGTCATCGACTTCATCCACATGGAGACGGAAGAACACCAGGCGCGGGTGCTGGCGGCGCTCGAGGGGGCCTTGGCCGGCGATCCCGCCTTCGGCCGCTCGACCGGTTTCTCCGATCTCGGCCTGGTGGAGATTTCACGCCGGCGGGGCCGCGAACCCTTGGCCGAGATGCTGACCGGCGTTTGCGGACGGTGCCAGGGCGCCGGGCGCGCGTTGACGCCCTTGGCGCTGGCCTACCGCATCATGCGCGAGGCTGCGCGGGAAGCGAGGCAGAGGCCCGGAGGGGCGATCACGATACTCGCCCGGCCCCAGGTGATCGAGGCGCTGCAAGGCGAGGCGGGCGCCGCGCTCGAGGCGCTGGAGGCCTCACTCGGCCGCGAGGTCGCGCTCGAAGCCGATCGCGGCTACGGGCCTGAGCAATACGACATCGTGCTCGACTAGGCCGGGGTGCTCGACTAGGCCGGGGTGCTCGACT
>JACZQV010000196.1 GCA_022545545.1 Pseudomonadota bacterium | reverse complement strand
GTGCATTAGACGCCCTAGGAAGCCCGTACAGGCGCGTTTAGCCCTTCCCGAGTCCTTTGCACCCCCAACCCCACAACGCGAATCCTGAGTCATCCCGGCGTCGAAAATAGCCTCCACGGTTTCCTTCACCCATTCTTCATCACTGTCTGCCAGGATGAAACACGCCGCAAGCAGCATCGCTTCGTCGGGCACTTCCTCATCGTCGTCAAATGGCGTGTCAAAAACCGATACCCCTCTTCCAGGTGCCAGATCAGCGCGAACGCTTCCGGCGCCAGCCGGTTGCCGGCGACACACGACGAAACGCTTCGAAACCCTTAAGACACCTTAGTTTCCCTATAAGCGGAGGGCCGGCCGGCATGGCCGTCGGCCCGCAACGGATTGGAAACTCGACGGAAACGGTTGTTAATCGATGACGATGCACCCTGGGGAGAAAAAATCGGTGAGGATAGCGATTGTTCTCGGCGCCGCGGCGCTGGCGGTTAGCGGTTGCGCGCTGCTTCCGGGGCCGGTTGGGGTCGCCTTGTTGGCGCTCGACGGCGTTTCCTACGTCGTCTCGAAGAAATCCGTCGCCGACCACGGGATATCCATCGTCATGCAACAGGACTGCGCGTTGTGGCGAGGCGTGACCGAGGACCCGATTTGTTACCCGGACGGTGAGGCGACGATGATCGCCGAGACGGAAGACACGCTTGACCTGGCCGTCGCCGACGCCGGCATCCGGTCGGCCCATTCTGCGCCGGCGGCCGTCGACCCGGTGACGGCATGGGCCAGATCGGAATTGGCGTATCGGAAGTCGGCGCCGGGGACGCCGGGCCGTACCTGACGATCGAACCCGAGGCGGCGCCGGAGCCCGACGCGCCGTCAGCGCCCGCCATGCGGGTCCACATCGAAATTCCGGTATTCACCCTGGTCGAGACCGTGGAAGCAACAATCGTCCGCTAAGAGCCTGACCAGAAAGTTGTTGAATCGGATGAATCGGTTGTGATTCTGTGTCGGGGAACCTTGTTTGAGGAGGAGGTTGCCCGATGTGGACCGAAGAGCAGCGTGCCCGTCACGCCCCGCGTGGCCGGCGTTATCCGAGCGATTTGACCGACGCGGAATGGGCGCTGATCGCGCCTTTCATCCCGCCGCCGCGCTCTGGCGGCCGCGGGCGGAAGACCGACATGCGCGAGGTCATGAACGCGGTCCTCTACGTGCTCGCGACCGGCTGCCAGTGGCGGGCGCTGCCCAAGGACTTCCCGCCGCGCTCGACCGTCTACGCCTACTTCTGGGAGTGGCGCCGCTACGGCGTGCTCGACCGCATCCATCATGCGCTGCTTGAAGCGTGCCGCGAACGCGACGGGCGCGCGGCGAGCCCCAGCGCCGGGATCATCGACAGCCAGTCGGTGAAGGCGGCGGAAAAAGGGGGGCGCACGCGGACCCGGTCGGCTTCGATGCGGCCAAGAAGATCAAGGGCATCAAGCGCCACCTCCTGGTCGACACCGGCGGGTTGATGCTCGCCATCGCCGTCGGCCCCGCCAACGTTCAGGACCGAGACGGGGCACCGGACCTCGTCCGCGACGCACGCCGGCTGTTCCCCTGGCTGGCCCATCTGTTCGCCGATCAAGCCTATGCCGGTCCCAGGTTCGCCCGAGCCCTCGGCGCGGGCGGCCGCCTCACCGTCGAGATCGTCAAACGCAATGACGGCCAGAAAGGCTTCGCCGTGCTGCCGCGACGCTGGGTTGTCGAGCGCACGCTGGCCTGGCTCACCCGTTGCCGAAGGCTCGCGCGGCACTACGAAGCCCTCGCCGCGACCGCCGTCGCCTTCATCAAGCTCGCCATGATCCGCATCATGCTGCGCCGCCTCGCAAACCCTTCGATAACAGCATAAACTTCCGAGTCAGGCTCTAAGTGCCTTTTCTTCTTCGAAGGTAAAGGCGGATTGACGTTGGTAATCGTTCCAATTCCCGGCCGCAAATTGGTGACGGCTACCGATGACGATATAGATTTGAACGCCGCGGGTTTTGAAGACCCGGCGTTCAAAGTCGTTGCCGGCAGGAGGCCAGGAGCA
>JACZQV010000001.1 GCA_022545545.1 Pseudomonadota bacterium | reverse complement strand
GCCCGGGCATCGGCCCTGCCATCGAATGGAAGCACCTTCAAGCCCGGCGCCAGCGCCCGGGCGTCGGTCAGCGCCATGCCGGGGTGCACGCCGGCCGCTTCCGCCCGCCGGTCGGTGGCGGCGGCGATCAGCCGGCCGGCCTCCTTCACGCTAAGCGCCAGAGGCCCGGTTCGCCGCCGGCCCGAGGGGGGTGGTGGTATAGGTTCTCCCCGACTCTTTTCCCGGATGATCCGGTCGGTCGGAAATCTCGGTAGCCAGAGAGAGACCACCCGTCTCCCCCCCGCCGCCATTCTCTCGGCCATGTTCTTCTTTCCAGGCTTGGTTCCGGGTCAGGTCCCAGCGCCCCGCCGCCGCCCCGCGCCACGCCACTCGCCACGCCTTGGGCATGGCGTTGCGGCAACGCAGGAGCTCGAGCCGCCAGCACGCCGTGCCGACGCCGCCGTCACTTGCCTCGCCCAGGCTTTGCGCGCTCGTCACCCGCCAGCGGGTGAGCGCCGCCGTCGCCGCCGGGCTTCGCCCGGCGAAGCCGGCTTCGCCCGGCGCAGCCGGGGCGGTACCGAAGGGGCGGAGTGCGAAGGCGGTCACGCCGCTTTCCCGCGCCGCCAGCGCCAGGCGGCGCGACGCGGTGAGATCGAGGGCGTGGACCTCGGCGAAAACCGCCGCCAGGGCGCGGGCGCCGAGCCCTTCCTCGGCGGCCCACAGCACGTCGCGGTCGTTGCGTCCCCGGACCACGAGCAGCTGGTGGTCCTCGATGCCGAAGGCGGCAAGGCCGGGGCCGTAGGGGACGTTACCGTTGACGCACCAGAGGAAGGGGGCGGGGCCTTTGCGCCCGCGCCCCTCACCGGCGGCGAGGGAGGCGGCGAGGGTGAGGGCGAAGGCGGTTGCCGCCGCGCTGACGTCGCCGGCGATCACCTCATGCAGCGCGCCCGCCGGCAGCCCGCCCCAGGGGAGGTAGCCGTCGATCGCCTTTACGCCAAGCGCGACGACGGGGCGGCGAGGGGGCGCGCCGCCGCTGTCCTTACTCCCGGCCTTGGGGAAGTGGAGGGCGGGCGGGCCCTCCAGCCGGGCGATCTTGGCGCGCAGGGCGTCGAGACCCCGGTCCGGAACTTTCTCCCCGAATGCCGTCATCTGGATACCGTTTGGATACCGTGATTTCACTTCCGCCATCCGAACCCCGCGCCGGGGAGTGACACCTCCCCACCCTACACCGTTCATGTTTTGTTCTAACTGCTAAGGGAACGAAAGTCAAGAGGGTCATGGGGAGGGAGAGCCGGAGGGGCTCAGGCTGGTGACGGCGATGGATGGCGGTCCCGCGTCCGCTTCGGCGAAGACGAGGTAGCGCAAGGGTCCGCCGGGAACAATCGCATCGAAGGGATAGCACGTCACCAGGATCAGGGCCGGGGTGACGCCGTCGGGATCGAGCCGCGTGATGCGCGAGTCCACCACCTGCTTGGCGGTGACGCGAAAGCGGTGGCGGACGCCCCACCGGTCCTCGGCGCGGATCACGTCGCCGGGCTTGAGCCGTTCGAGCAGGCGGAAGTGGGTGTCGCGATGGCCGCCGATGATGCTGTTGCCGGGCGCGCCGGGCAGGGGCGATCCGTCGAGGTGGCCCGGCGCGAAGGCCAGGGTCCGACCGCTGCCGCCCGAGAGCACGATCATTTCTTCGCCCACTGCCGGGAACTCGAGCCGGGCGACGGGCCAGGCGTCGGCCCAGGGCCAGGGCTTGACGGCGCGCGAACCGGCGAGGGTCTCGGCCCAGGCCTTGGCGATCAGATGCTGGGCGAGGAGCGCCTTGGCGTGGATGGTGGCGCCCTCGCCGATCTGCCAGAGGCCAAGCGCCAGGGGCAGAACGGCGAGGCCGATGAGCAGGCGTCGGCGGTTCATGAGAGGCGCCGGCTCATGCGAGGCGCCTTCTTACCAGCACCAACGCGATCAGGCCGAGGACCAGGAGTGCGGCGCCGAGCACGAGATGCAGCGGCGCCGCCGTCGCCCCCTTGGGCAGGGCAAGACCGCGCGCGGAGCCGATGATGATGGCGGCCGGTGTGATGGCGGCCGGGGCGTTCATCAGCCCGGCCTTGCGGTCGAGCCCCGTGGCGTTGTCGGGCACGCCGCCGAACACCTTGTCGTACTCCCAGCCCTCGGGCAGGTTGTGGGGCACCTTGCGCCGCTTCAAGGGCTCCCCCTGGGGCCGGCTCGGCGTCACGTCGACGGCGATCAGGCTGGTGTACTTGGTCACCAGGTGATGGCCAAGGCCAAGGGCGACGACCTGGCGCCTGACGTCGTTGGCGTCACCATTTTCGTGCAGGGCGTTCATCAGCCCCGAGATCTTGTCCCTGGCCCAGAGCTTGGAGACGCCGGGCGTCGCCTTGCCGCCGCGCAAACTTAGCGTGCCCTGCCACCGGGCGAGGCCGATACGGCCGGTGACGACGATGGTGCCTTGGGACTCGGGGGCGGGTGCGGAGGTGGCATTGGGCGCCCTGGCGGTGAAGATGACGGGCTCTCCGGCATAGAGGTCGGGCAACCTCTCAGGCCACATCTCGGCCTTCATGCCGTCGGGCCAGGCGACCGCGAGATCGGTCAGCACCGGCCTCTCCAGCTTCTCGAACAGCGCCGCCATGCGCACCCCGACCTCGTTGACATCGCCGATATGGGTGAAGGTGCCCCGTCCCACCTCCGCCGCCTTTCTCATGAAGTAGCTGTTGGGCGCCGAGCCGATGCCGATGGTGAACAGCCGGGCGTCGCCGAGACGGTCGTCGATGATGCCGAACAGCTCCCGCTCGTTGCCGATGGCGCCGTCGGTGAGGAACACCATCTGGCGGATATGACCGGCGGGCGGGCGGCCCCTGAGCGCCAGCCTGACCGCCGGCGCCATCCTGGTGCCGCCCTCGGCGGCGAGCCAGTGGACGAACCGCTTGGCGGTCTCGCGCGTCATCCGGTCGGCCGGACGGGGATTGGGAAAGAGGGTGAAGGCGGTGTCGTTGAAACCGACGATGTTGAACCGGTCATCGGCGGTCAGCCGGTCGATGGCCAGCGCCAGGGCCGCCTTCGCCTGCTTGATCGAGGTTCCCGCCATCGAACCCGAGACGTCGATGACGAAGATGACCTCGCGCGGCAGGCCCTTCGCCTTGCCGTCCGCCGGCTTGGCCGTCGGCGGTAAGATCATGACGAGGATGTAGCGCCCGTCCTTTGTGGTCTCGGTGAACAGTCCGGCCTGGGGCTGGGCTCCGGTCTCGGGCTTCCATACCAGCTCGAAATCGCGGTCGGCCGGGACCTCGCCGTCCTTGAGGCTGATCTCGTAACCGCCCGAGCCGTCCTCACTGACGGCGACCGGGTGATAGGAGCTCTTCAGCTCGGACAGCGCGAAGCCGGGCTCCAGTTCGATCGAAAGTTTGACCGGGTTGATCTTGCCGAAGGCGGGCGGCAGCACCGGCGCGCGAATTTTCTCAGGCTCGGGCACCCCCTCGGTGCCGACCGACCAGCCGCCGGCGCCGAACTTGGCGACGCGGACGTTGCCGGGGGTATAGCGTGGGCCGACGACCATGGGAAAGCGCAGCCGGAAGGCGCCCTGGTCATAGCGGAGCGTCTGCTGGTACTCGATGTCGATAGTGATCTCCTCCTGGGGACCGATATTGGCGATGGAGGTGGTGAAGATGTTGGGCCGCTCGCCCTCGAGCAGCCCGGCCTTCTTTCCCTGCCGTTTCGCCGTCTGGTAGATGCGCAGCGCCGTCTCGCGTTCCTTGATCCGGCCCTCGATCACGCGTTCGCCGAGCTTGAGCTTCAGATGGTCGACGGCGGCGTTCTCGGGCAGGGGAAAGACGTAGACGCCTTCGACCCAGTCATCATTCGGGTTGCGGAACGTCTGGCTGACGCGGGCGCGGACGAGGAGCCCGCCGACGGTGATCCTGACCTCGGTCGTCACCACCGGCGCGAAGGCAAGCCGGTCGGACTCGTGGGCGCGGAACAGCAGACTGGGGCGGCCGATTTCGCCGAGCCGGGCAGGGGCGAACAGTTTCTCGGCTGTCCCCCCCGGCTGGGCCTGGGGTTTCAGCCCGGTTTGGCCGGGCCCGGCGGCGCCGGCCTGGGTCAGGAGGAGGATGACGACGGCCGCTATCGCTACGGCCAACAGAATATCGGCGACCTTCGCGCCGAAGCGGACCAAAGGTCTTGTCTCCATGATTGCTTCCCTGTTTTGCGGCGGCGTCGTTGCGCCCGGCGCCGTCCGAGATGAACGGTGGCGGAAGCCTGATCGGACAATGAGGCGGGATTTGGCGGGGAATGTGGCGAAGTGATGAAACAATGGGGCGGGATTGGGGCGAAGCCGGCCTTGCCGGAGGGGCGGTTCCGCTCCCATAATCGGGCGATGATCGTCCTGTTCACCGATTTCGGGCCCGCCGGTCCCTATAGCGGTCAGATGAAGGCGGTGCTGCACAAAGACGCGCCGGGCGTGGCGGTGATCGATCTGATGTCAGACGCGCCCGCCTGCGATCCCATGGCGTCGGCCTATCTCCTCGCCGCCCTGGCCCCGGCCTTCGATGCCGGCACGGTTTTCCTCGGCGTCGTCGATCCCGGCGTCGGCGGCGTGCGCGCCCCGGTCATGGTCGAGGCCGGCGGGCGCTGGTTCGTCGGGCCCGACAACGGCCTCTTCGCCATCGCCGCCAGGCGCGAGGGGGAGGCGAGATGGTGGGAGATCACCTGGCGGGGGGAACGTTTATCGGCTTCCTTTCACGGCCGCGACCTGTTCGCGCCGGTGGCGGCGCGGATCGCCAAGGGCGAGCGGCCAGCGGGCGAACCATTGGACGGGGAGGGGCGTCCCGGAAGCGATTGGCCCGATGATCTCGCGCGCGTCATCTATGTCGATCATTTCGGCAACGCCGTCACCGGCCTGCGCGCCGAGACGCTGGCGCCGGGGACGGTGCTCGAGGCGGCGGGCGCGAGGTTCGGGCAACGCCGCACCTTCTCGGACGCCGCCGACGGCGAGGCTTTCTGGTACGAGAACGCCGACGGCCTCGCCGAGATCGCCGTCAACCGGGGCCGGGCCGATGCCGCCCTCGGCCTTGCCCTCGGCGCCGCGATCGAGGTTCACGCGCCGCCGGCTCGCTGAGCTGCCCTTGGGGTCCCTCGGCACCGGCGCCTGGGACGCCTATTCGCCGGCGATGGGGTGGGCGAGGGTGCCGATGCCGGTAATATCGACCTCGATCCTATCGCCGGGCTTCATATACACCGGCGGATCGCGCCTCGAGCCGACCCCGCCCGGCGTGCCGGTGGCGATGACGTCGCCGGGGCGAAGCTCGGTGAAGGACGAGATGTAGTGGATGATGACGGGGAGGGTGAAGATCAGGAGATCGGTGTCCGCCTGTTGCATGAGCTTGCCGTTGAGCCGGGTGGTGAGGGTAAGCCGGCTGGGGTCGGGGATCTCATCCGCCGTCACCATCCACGGGCCGAAGCCGCCGGTGGCGGGGAAGTTCTTGCCCGCCGTCCACTGCCCGGTATGACGCTGCCAGTCGCGCACGCTGGCGTCGAGGTAACAGCTATAGCCGGCGATGTGACCGAGCGCGTCTTCGGGTTCGATGTAGCGCCCCGCCTTGCCGATGATGACGGCGAGCTCGCCCTCGAAATCCAGACGATCCGAGACCCTGGGCCGGACGACGGGCTGTTCGTGGCCGACCTGGGAATCGGCGAAACGGGTGAAGATCGCCGGGTGATCCGTTTCCTTGCGCTTGGCTTCGTCGCGGTGCGCCACGTAGTTGAGCCCGACGCAGAGGATCTTGGAAGGATTGGGTATGACGGGAAGGAAGGTGATGTCATCCAACCCGACATCGGCCGTCTGCCCCTTCGTGGCGTCGGTGACCTCGTCCAGCGCCCCGGCCGCCAGCACCGACTTGAGATCGGGGTGGCGTGCGCCCAGGCGCGGGCCGAGATCGATCACGCCGCCCTCGGCGACGGCGCCGTAGCTGTCCTTGTCTTGCCATCGAAAACTGACCAGTTTCATGCCTTACCTCCCCGAGACTTCCGGATCGACGACGCCCGGCCCGAGGTGGATCATTCGTCATCGAGAGATTTCGCATCCGCCGGCGGGGCGAGGCCCCACCCCATTATTCGGCAACGGCTTTATTTGGCAAGCGCCGCCGCTGGCCGGCCGCTTCGGCCTACGGACCCGCCGCAACGGCGGGCGGAGTCAGGCGGTGTGAAAATCCCCCGCCGGAAGGATAGATAAAGGCGTAAACCAGCAAGACGATGAAGACGACCGGCCCGATCTGTTGACCGATGGCGTGAGATGCGAACCATATCAACAGCGGCGCGATCCACAACAAGACCAGGATGAAGAGCGCGCCGGGCCTCGGACCGGAACGCCAGGACTGCCATGCCAGGAAGGCGAAGGGGATGACGAGGATGGCCATGTCGTAGTCCAGCGCATGGGGGGTTGCCAGCGGTATGGCCGCGGCCAGCGCCAGCGCCCGGGCCGCTAAGCCCTGGTTGCGCATCCACACCCAGGTGCAGGCGAGGATGGCGGCGACGGTGCTGATCCCTTGCGCCGCCAGTGCCCAACCCTCATTACCGGTCGCCTTCATCACGGCGATGAATACGGTCGGAACCCGCTGCCAGGGGAGGAGGAGTTTGGCGTTGTATTCCAGGCTTTTGGGCATTTGCTCGATGAACAGGTACCAGGGCTCCAAGCCGAACGCCGCCAGCGAAGCGAGCACCAGGGCCGCCGCCGTCGCCACCATCCACGCCAGCGCCCGGAAATGCTTCCCGGCGATCAGGCAGAGCGGCAGGAGCAGGGCGATGTGCGGCTTGTAGATCATCATGCCGAAAAAGAACCCGGCCAGTGCCGGCCGGCCGGCGAGCGATACCAGGCCGCCGGCGATCAGGGCCGCGCTCAGGGCGCCGTTCTGGCCGGCGAACAGGTTCTGCATGACGCCCGGGAAAATGACGACAAGCGCGGGCGTGATGAGATGCGGCGCCGCCTGGCGCACCGCGAGGATGAGCGCGCCGGTGGTGGCGATCAGCCAGGTCCAGAGCGCCGGGACGAACGGCAGCAAGGCCAGCGGCGCGACGACGAGAAGATAGGGCGGCGGATAGGACCACGGATAGACGCCGGCATCGGCGCCGAGCAGGGAGACTTCCAGCGCGTGCAGCTTGGCGACGTCGTAGACGCCGGCGGCGTCGCCGGCGGCGGCCTGATTGGCGGCGGCATAGAAGGCGATGAAATCCGACCCCGCCCCGTTGCCGGCGAGGTTCAGGAAGCCGGGGCCGGCGACCAGGAGGTTGTATTTGACGCCGACGATCAGATAGGCGATGGCGCCGCCGAGACAAAACGACACCAGCAAGGCCCGCGACAGCCTGATGAAGAGCCCGGCCTCGGGCGTCGGCCGCTCCTGGTTCGATGCGCCGTCGGATGCCGCTGACATGGACGTGGCTTATCCGGTTTTTCTTGCGACTCTGTCAATAACCTATTTTCACCAACTCCGCCGCGCCGGGGGCCCCCGCCGGACCGGCCGTGGCGCCGGCCGGGCGGGAAAAGGATCGGCGGCGGCCCGGGGAATAGGAGCGGGGCGAAGGCTCAGAACCTCTCCATCCCCAGCCCTTCGATATCGACCTCCGGCGTTTGGCCGTCGATGATGTCGGCGATGACCTGGCCCGATCCGCAGGCGAGCGTCCAGCCGAGCGTCCCGTGCCCGGTGTTGAGGAAGAGGTTGCTTATGGGCGTGGCGCCGATCACCGGCGCGCCATCGGGCGTCAGCGGGCGAAGCCCGGCCCAGAACTGGGCCTCGGCCTCCTCGCCCGCTTCCGGGAACAGCGCCATGGCGCCGCGCAGGACCGCGTCGGCCCTGACCGGATCGATGTCGGAATTGTAGCGGTCGAACTCCGCCGTGCCGGCGACGCGCAAGCGGTCGCCCAAGCGGCTGTAGACCAGCTTATGGGTGTCATCGGTGATCGCCATGGTCGGCGCCTTGGCCTCGCTCGTGACCGGCAGGGTCACCGAATAACCCTTGGCCGGATAGACCGGGATCCTGATGCCGAGGGGGCGCAAGTAAAGCGGGCTGTAGCTGCCGAGCGCGACGACGTAATGATCGGCGGTGAACATGCCGCGCTCGGTCATGACGCCGGTGACCCGCCCGGCCATCTTCGATATCCGCCAGATCGGTGTGCCGAGACGGAAGACGACGCCCATCTCGGCGCACACCTCGGCCAGGCGGGCGGTGAATTTGTAGGCATCGCCGCTGATATCGCCGGGGCTGTGGACGCCGCCGACGATCCGGTCCCGGGCCGCCGCCAGGGCGGGCTCGAGCGCGACGCAACCGGCGCCGTCGAGGACCGAGATCTCGCATCCCATCTCGCTCATCACCGTCGCCCGCTCGGCGCCGTGGGAGAGCTCCCGGTCATCGCGGAAGATATGGAGGATGCCCCGGCTCTGTTGGTCGTATTCGAGCCCGGTCTTCGCCGTCAGCTCCTTGAGCACGGCGCGGCTGTGAAGGGCGAGGGGGAGGACGCGGCGGATGTTGGCGCGCGCCCGCCACGGCGCGCAGTTGGCGAGGAAGCGGAGCCCCCAGGCCCACATGGCGGCATCGGCGTTGAGATGAAAGACCAGCGGCGCGTCCTCGCGCCCGAGCCATCTGAGGAGTTGCAAGGGCACGGTAGGGTTGGCCCAGGGCATGGCGTGGGAGGCCGCGACATGGCCGCCATTGGCGTAGCTGGTCTCGAGACCCGGCCCCCGCTGGCGGTCGATGACGGCGACCTCGTGCCCGGCGCGGGCGAGGAAGTAGGCCGAGCTCACGCCGATCACACCGGCGCCGAGTACCAGTACCTTCGCCATCGCCTTCCCTGACCCTGAATTGCGCCTTGCTGGCCTTACGCCATGTCTTTGCCGCCGCGTGCCGAGACCCGAGGGGACCGGTCCGCGCCGGCGGCCCGGCACCATGAACCGGCTCCATACTATAAATGGGAACGCGCCGCCACGGTCAGGAGAAATGGAAGAGCGTCTACAAAATGGGCGAACACCGTCGCTGTCGGGAGAATCGCCGGGGCCATCCCGCCGGGCGCGGTTCCGGTCCATGCACCAGGCTTCTCCACCGGGACCACTCCCAATATAGCATCGCCCATTGACAGCCGTACGTATTTTACGTACAAATGCGTGCATGGGCGTGCGGCGCATCATCGGGCTCTTCGGCGGCATCCGCCCGATGGCGCGCCAGATGAGCCAGGCGCTGGGCAGGCGGGTGCCGGCCACCACCATCCAGGGCTGGTCGGACCGCGGCGCCATCCCCAGCCGCCGGCAGGACGAGGTCATGGCGGCGGCGAGGGAATGCGGCATCGCGCTCGGTTTCGCCGACTTCTTCGACGGGCCCGAGGCCGCCGGCGCACCGCGCGCACCGGCGCCGGAGGAAGCGGCGCCGGTCCGATCCGCCTCCGGGGCCGCGCCTGAATCCGGGGCCGGGGCCATCTCCGCCGCAACATCCGACGCCGGTACCGCCCCCGTACCCGCCGCCGCCGTCCCGACCGCCGCCGATGCCGTCCTTCTGACCGTCGCCGAGATGGGCCGCGCCGACGCCGCCACCATCGCCGCCGGCACCCCGGGCGAGGTGCTGATGGAGGCGGCGGGGGCGGCGGTGGCGCGCGAGATCCGAAGCCGCTGGCGACCCTGCCCCGCAGTCGTGCTGTGTGGGCCCGGCAACAATGGCGGCGACGGGTTCGTCATCGCCCGGCACTTGGGAGAGGCCGGCTGGGACGTCGTGGTGGCGCTGCTCGGCGCCGCCGACAGGCTCAAGGGCGACGCGGCGCTTAACGCCCGGCGCTGGAAGGGCGAGGTCATGGGGCTGGCGCCCGCGGCGCTCGACGGCCGCGCCCTGGTGGTCGACGCCATCTTCGGCGCCGGCCTCGCCCGGCCATTGGCGGGCCAGGCGCTGGCCACCATCGAGGCGGTCAATGGCGAGGCGGTCGATGGCCGCGATCTCCCGTGCGTCGGCGTCGATACGCCGAGCGGCATCGACGGCGATAGCGGCGCGGTCCTCGGCGCCGCCCCCCGATGCGCCCTCACCGTCACCTTCTTCCGCAAGAAGCCGGGCCATCTGCTGTTGCCCGGAAAGCGGCTTGCCGGCGAGGTGGTGGTCGCCGATATCGGCATCCCCGATAGCGTGCTCGAGGCGATCGCACCACGGACCTTCGAGAACACGCCTTCGCTCTGGCGTCATCTGCTGCCCTGGCCCAGGCCCGAGGACCACAAATATTCCCGTGGCCATGTCATCGTCGGCGGCGGCGCCGAGATGACCGGCGCCGCGCGCCTGGCGGCGGGGGCGGCGCTGCGCGCCGGCGCCGGCCTCCTCACCATCGCCAGCCCGCCCGAGGCGGTGCCGGTCTATGCCGTCTACATGCCGGGCGTCCTGACCGTCCCCATCGATGATGAGCAGGCGTTCGCCGCGCTCCTCGCCGATCGGCGCAAAAACGCCGTGCTGCTCGGCCCCGGCTACGGCGTCAACGAGGCCACCCGGTCCCGCGTGCTGGCGGCGCTTGGGGCGGGGAAACGCGTGGTGCTGGATGCCGATGCGCTGACGGTCTTCGCCGATGCGCCCGGCGACCTCTTCGCCGCCATCGCCGGTGATTGCGTGCTGACCCCCCATGAGGGGGAGTTCGCCCGGATTTTTCCCGACCTCGGGGGGCCGGACCTCGGGGGCAAGCCCGGCGGCAAGCTCGCCCGCGCGCGCGCCGCGGCTAAGATCAGCGGCGCCGTCGTCCTGCTCAAGGGCGCCGATACGGTGATCGCGTCTCCGGGCGGGCGCTGTGCGATCAACGCCAACGCGCCCGCCACGCTCGCCACCGGGGGCGCCGGCGACGTCCTCGCCGGCCTGATCATCGGGCTGATGGCCCAGGGCATGGCGCCCTTCGAGGCCGCCTCGGCGGCGGCGTGGATCCACGGCGAGGCGGCTTCAGCCTTCGGCCCCGGCCTCATCGCCGAGGATCTGGCCGGCCTCGTTCCCGGCGTCCTGGCGCGCCTCGAGGAGGGCGCCGGCCTAGAGCCCTAGGTTGACGGCCCGGCCGCCGCCGGCTCCCGGATGCCTCCGCGGGGGCAGTTGGCCGTTCCCTGCCGCCGCCGCTAAAGAGGGTCAGGAATCCGGTACAAATATTTGAAATTTCGTCGTTATTCCGATATTTACCTTAACCGGTTCTTAAAGGGTTTTCGCTTATGCTGCAGGTGAGAGGAAGTGTAGGTTTCGGCCACGAAGATGTTGGAGATGTTGGCAAACGTGATCGAGTTGTTCGGCCGTTGTTTCAAACGCGGACCGAAAAGGGCGGCCATCCGGACCGGATGTGTCTATCGCCGGAACCGCGCCAACAATGCGGTGGAGACCGCGACCGTCCTCGACATCCATGACGACTCCTTCGGCATCCCCCACGTCAAGTACAAGGTCACCATCGGACGGTCCGACCGGTCCTTGTACTGGGATTGCAAGCGGGTGCTGGCGCTGCAGTCCTTTGCCGAACTATACGACGAGATGATCTCCGGCGATTCGGCCGCCGTCGATTTGGCCGCCGACGATTTAGCGGCGGCGAAGACCACCTGACCAGGCGTTCGGCGCTTCTCCCTGTCCTCCGGCGCCTTCCTGGCGCCGCTCCCGGATGCCGAAAATCTCCAGGAGTTCCCAGCACGGGGCGCTTGCCGATCCCCGTTTTCGGCGGCGGTCCGCCTTTGGCGCTACCGAAGTAGCGGTCTTCGGGGACGGTAGGGCATAATCCACTTTCGTCGAATCGTGCCGGCCCGCCTGTGCGGCCTGGCGCCGCCGAAGCGACCCTGGCTTCGCCGGAGGCTTCGCCGAGGCGAGAGCCGCTCTCGCCACGCTTCGCTGGCGTCGCGGGTCGGCGTGGAGAAGGCCCGCCTGTGCGGCCGGGTGGGGGAGCGGGAGGGGTCGAACCAATCGGATAATGCGCTAGGTTTTGCCCTGTCTTGCCCGAATCGACTATGCTATAGAGAGGCGCTTCTGGGGTCGGTGATCTTCAGCCGCCGCCCATCGGTGCGGGCGTGGCGGAACTGGTAGACGCGCCAGATTTAGGATCTGGTGACGAAAGTCGTGGGGGTTCAAGTCCCTCCGCCCGCACCAGATCGACATGCCAGGCACTCATCGCGCTCGACGCCCGGTAGTTTTGGAATAGGGACAGGGAACTCCATGCAGGTCGTCGAAGACAGTAACGAGGGGCTGAAGCGCGAATTCACCATCACCGTCGCCGCCGCCGATATCGAAGCCACGCTCAATTCCCGTCTCGAGGAGCTTAGCCGGACCATAAAGATGCCGGGTTTCCGTCCCGGCAAGGTCCCCATGCCGCTCCTCAAGAAGCAGTACGGGCGGTCCCTGATGGGCGAGATCCTCGATCATGTGGTTTCCGACAGTTCCCAGCGGGCGCTGGCGGACAAGGGTTTGCGCCTGGCGGTGCAGCCCAAGATCGAGATCAAGTCCTTCGCCGAAGGCGCCGATCTCGAATACACCATGGCGGTCGAGTTGATGCCCGAGATCGAGCCGGTGGAATTTTCAAAGCTGGAGCTGGAACGGCTCGTCGTCGAGGTCAGCGACGCCGAGATCGACGAGGCCATCGGGGATCTGGCCAAGGATCAGGCCGGCTTCGAGACCGTGGAAGAGGTCCGCCCATCGACCGAGAGCGATGCCCTGATGATCGACTTCGTCGGCCGGGTCGACGGCGAGGCCTTCGAGGGCGGGACGGCAAAGGACTTCCTCCTCGAACTTTCCGCCATCACCTTCGTCCCCGGATTCGTCGAACAGATCCGGGGCGCCAAGGCCGGGGATCACCTTACGGTCAAGGTCCGCTTCCCCGATGAGTACGGCAACGCCGAGCTGGCCGGCAAGGACGCGGAGTTCGAGGTCGATGTCAAGGAGTTGCGCCAACGCGGCGCCGCCGCCATAGACGATCAACTGGCCCAGAAGATGGGAGTGGAGAATCTGAATGCCTTGAAAAAGGCCATCCGGGAGGCGCGAGAGCGGGAATATGCGGCGATGTCGCGCCTGCACCTGAAACGGCGCCTGTTGGACGCACTGGCCGAGCGATGCGATTTCCCGGTCCCCGAATCCACGGCGAATAGCGAGTTCGAGGCGATCTGGAAGAGCGTGGCCGAGGAGTTGGAGCGCAACAAGGACGCCCTCGAGGAGGCCGGCAAGAGCGAGGACGAGCTTAGGGCCGAATACCGGACCATCGCCGAGCGCCGGGTCCGGCTCGGCCTTTTCCTCTCCGAGGTCGGGCGGATAAACAATATCGACGTCACCCAGGAGGACCTCAATCGGGCGGTGGCCGCGGAGGCGCGGCGCTTCCCGGGCCGGGAGCGCGAGGTGGTCGATCATTACCGGAAGGACCGGGAAGCCATGGGAACGCTCCGGGCGCCCGTCTTCGAGGACAAGGTGGTCAACTTCATCCTCGAGTTGGCGCGGGTGACCGAGCGCAAGGTGTCTCTCGAGGATATGCTGAAGGCCACGGAAGAGGAGGAAGCCTTGGGAGACGCCGAAACAGATGCCGGTAAGAAGAAGGCCGCGGCCAAAAAGAAGGCGAGGGCAAAGGAAAAAGCGGCGGTGAAGAGCGAATCAGGGGGGGAGAGCGCCGGCAAAGCGCCATCGAAAAAATTGGCGGCGGCCACAAAAATGACAAAGTGACCCCATATTGAAACTGTGTAGCCCCTGTTATCCACCCTTGGCGAAGCGAGCGAGAGCTATCGGAAATGACCGATCCCTATGAAACCTATATGAACACCCTGGTGCCCATGGTCGTGGAGCAGACCGCCCGGGGCGAACGGGCCTACGATATCTATTCGCGCTTGCTCAAGGAGCGAATCATTTTCCTCGTCGGGCCCGTGGACGACACCGTAGCGAGCCTGGTCGCCGCCCAGCTGCTCTACCTGGAAGCGGAAAATCCCAAAAAGGATATCTCCTTTTATATCAATTCGCCGGGTGGCGTGGTGACCTCGGGGCTCGCGGTGTACGACACCATGCAATATATCCGCCCCGACGTGGCCACGGTATGTATCGGCCAGGCGGCGTCCATGGGATCCTTGCTGTTGACCTCGGGAGCCAAGGGAAAACGTTACTGCCTTCCCAACTCCCGGGTCATGATCCATCAGCCGTCGGGCGGCATTCAGGGCCAGGCCACCGATATCGAAATCCAGGCCAAGGAAATCCTGGCGCTTCGTGCGCGGCTCAACAACATCTACGCCAGTTGCACCGGCCAGCCCCTGGAAGTCATCGAGAAGGCGGTGGACCGGGACAGGTTCCTGACGCCCGAGGAAGCCGTGGAATTCGGGTTGGTCGATGAAGTCGTCGCCAACCGTGAAAGCGAGGAAAACTCCGAAAACTAAGGGGATTGAGCGCCCTTTCTCCGGCGTGGAGGTTGAATGTGGATCGAAGTTAACAAATTATTGACGAGTAGGTGTCAGGCTGGGATTGGTAGGTAGAACTGCGTAACGCGTACCGGTTTGGAGCCTCGGGTGAGGGACGGTCAAATTCAGGGGGGCCGGGTCTGACGATGTCAAACCCGTTTCTTGGGCCCCTCTATATTGACCGTTTATTTTTGCGTTGTGTAAAATATCGTGCTGTGTCTAACATAATACCGGGTGGTCAAGTCGTCGGTTGAAACGGGGTTCACATGAACAAGTCGAGCAGCGATTCTAAAAACACCCTGTATTGCTCGTTCTGCGGCAAGAGCCAGCACGAGGTGCGTAAGCTCATCGCCGGGCCGACCGTGTTCATTTGCGATGAATGCGTCGAATTGTGCATGGACATCATCCGCGAGGAGCACAAGACGACGCTCGTGCGTTCCCAGGACGGCGTGCCGACTCCGGGGGACATCTGCGCCGTGCTCGACGACTATGTGATCGGCCAGGACCACGCCAAGCGCGTTCTCTCGGTGGCCGTGCACAACCATTACAAACGGCTGGCCCATGGCTCCAAGGGCGACGATGTCGAACTGGCCAAGTCCAACATCCTGCTGCTCGGCCCGACCGGCTGCGGCAAGACCTTGCTGGCCCAGACCCTGGCGCGGGTCCTCGACGTTCCCTTCACCATGGCCGACGCCACGACGCTGACCGAAGCGGGCTATGTCGGCGAGGATGTCGAGAACATCATCCTCAAGCTGTTACAGGCCGCCGATTACAATGTCGAGCGGGCGCAGCGGGGCATCGTCTACATCGACGAGGTCGACAAGATTTCGCGCAAGTCGGACAACCCCTCGATCACCCGCGACGTCTCGGGCGAGGGCGTCCAGCAGGCGCTCCTCAAGATCATGGAAGGTACGGTCGCGTCCGTTCCGCCCCAAGGCGGGCGCAAACATCCGCAGCAGGAGTTCCTGCAGGTCGATACCACGAATATCCTGTTTATCTGCGGCGGCGGCTTTGCCGGTCTCGAGAAGATCATCACGGCGCGCGGCCGGGGCACCACGATCGGCTACGGCGCCGATGTCCGCGGCCCGGAAGATCGCCATACCGGCGAGATCTTACGCAGTGTCGAACCCGAGGACCTCCTGAAATACGGGCTGATTCCGGAATTCATAGGCCGGCTGCCGGTCGTCGCGACCCTCGATGATCTCGACAAGTCGGCCCTGATCGACATTCTCACATTGCCGCGGAACGCCCTGGTCAAACAGTATCAGCTGCTTTTCGAGATGGAGGACGTGCGCCTCGAATTCTCCGACGACGCGCTCAGCGCCGTCGCCACCAAGGCCATCGCGCGGAAGACCGGCGCCCGCGGCCTGCGCTCGATCATGGAGAATATCCTTCTCGATCCCATGTTCGAGCTTCCCGGGCTGGAGAGTGTCGAGGAGATCGTCGTCAACCGTGAAGTGGTGGATGGGGGATCCAAGCCTCTCTACATTTATGCCGACCGCCGGGAGGATTTGGGCACCAGCGCCTGACCCGCCAGGGCGCCGTTGATCGTCGGAAAGGCATGGGGCCCCTTGAACCGCTCCTCCATGCCGACTACTTTTTGACCGGGCGCTCCGTTCCCGTCACCTGGCGCCGTCACCTAGAAGGCCGTCGCATCGAGTGAAGGGTTAGTATGTTCGATACCTCCAAGGGAGTTCTGTTTCCGGTTCTGCCGTTGCGCGACATCGTCGTGTTTCCGCATATGATCGTGCCTCTGTTCGTCGGCCGCGAGAAGTCCATTCGCGCCCTCGACGACGTGATGAAGGAGGATAAGCAGATCCTGCTTGTGGCGCAGAAGCATGCCTCCCAGGACGATCCGGCGACCTCCGATATCCATTCCTTCGGCACCATCGGCACGGTGCTCCAGCTGCTCAAGCTTCCCGACGGCACGGTCAAGGTGCTGGTCGAGGGCGGTCAACGGGCGCGCATCCTGAGCTACGCCGATAACGATGAGTTCTTCCAGGCCTATACCGAGCTGGTCGAAGAGGACGTGGGCGAGTCCCAGGAGCTCGAGGCCCTCTCGCGCGCGGTCGTCACGCAATTCGAACAGTACATAAAGCTGAACAAGAAGATTCCTCCGGAAGTGCTGGTTTCTCTCAATCAGGTCGATGAGGCGGGAAGACTCGCCGATACCGTCGCCTGCCATCTGGCGCTGAAGATTTCGGAGAAACAGGAACTGCTGGAAATCCAGTCGGTGAGCGAGCGGCTCGAGCGGGTTTACTCCTACATGGAGTCCGAGATCGGGGTGCTCCGGGTGGAGAAGAAGATTCGCGGCCGCGTCAAGCGCCAGATGGAGAAGACCCAGCGCGAGTACTATCTCAACGAGCAGCTCAAGGCGATTCAGAATGAGCTCGGCGAGACGGAGAACGGCAAGGACGAGATTTCCGAGCTCGAGGAGCAGATCAAGAAGACCAAGCTTTCCAAGGAGGCCCGCGAAAAGGCCACCCAGGAGCTCAAGAAGCTCCGTTCCATGGGTCCGATGTCGGCGGAGTCCACCGTGGTGCGCAATTACCTCGATTGGCTGTTGAACATCCCGTGGCACAAGCGCAAGCGGATCAAGCGTGACCTCGGCAACGCCGAGCGGGTCCTCAACGCCGATCACTACGGACTGGAGAAGGTCAAGGAACGCATCCTCGAATATCTCGCCGTCCAGCTGCGGGTCACTAAGATGAAGGGCCCGATACTTTGCTTCGTCGGCGCGCCGGGCGTGGGAAAGACGTCGCTCGGCAAGTCGATCGCCCGGGCGACGGGGCGGGACTTCGTGCGTATGTCGCTCGGCGGCATCAGGGACGAGGCGGAAATCCGCGGACACCGGCGCACCTATATCGGTTCGATGCCCGGCAGGATCATCCAGGGGATGAAGAAGGCCAAAACATCGAATCCGCTGTTCCTGCTCGACGAGATCGACAAGGTCGGCTCCGATTTCCGCGGCGATCCGTCTTCGGCGTTGCTCGAGGTTCTCGATCCCGAGCAGAACTCGACCTTCAACGACCATTACCTCGAGGTCGATTACGACCTTTCGGACGTGATGTTCATCACCACCGCCAATACATTGCGCATCTTGCCGCCGCTGATGGACCGGATGGAGATCATCCGGCTGCCCGGCTACACCGAGGACGAGAAAGTCCAGATCGCCAAGCGCCACCTCATCCCCAAGCAGATGAAGGCCCATGGGCTGAAGAAGGACGAATGGTCGATTTCGGACAAGACGATCCTCGATCTGATCCGTTACTACACCCGTGAGGCCGGGGTGCGGAATCTGGAGCGCGAGATCGCCAACCTGTCGCGCAAGGCGATCAAGGAGATCGTCTCCGGCAAGGCCGGCAAGGTCAAGGTGACCAAGCGCAACCTCAAGAAATTCGCCGGCGTCCGTCGCTATCGCTACGGCGAGGTCGAGGCCAATGATCTGGTCGGCGTGACCACGGGGCTCGCCTGGACCGAGGTGGGCGGCGAGCTGCTCTCCATCGAAGCGGTGATGATGCGCGGCAAGGGCAAGATGATGATTACCGGTAAGCTCGGCGACGTCATGCAGGAATCGGTGCAGGCGGCGGCCAGCTACGTGCGTTTCCGCGCGGTCGAGTTCGGCATCAAACCGCCGTTGTTCGAGAAGCGGGACATCCATATCCACGTGCCGGAGGGTGCGACACCCAAGGACGGACCTTCGGCGGGCGTCGCCATGGTCACATCGATCGTCTCGGTTTTGACCGGAATCGCGGTGCGCAAGGACGTCGCCATGACCGGTGAGATCAGCTTGCGCGGCACCGTTCTGCCGATCGGCGGGTTGAAGGAAAAACTCCTCGCTGCCCTGCGCGGCAGATTCAAGACGGTGCTGATACCTTCCGAGAACGAGAAGGACCTCGAGGAGATTCCGGATAATGTCAAGCGGGGCCTCAAGATCATCCCCGTGGCTACCGTCGACGAGATTCTCAAGCACGCCTTGACCAAGCCGCTGACTCCCGTCGAATGGATCGAGCCGGCGGAAGTGGAAGGGATCCCTGAGTCGGACTCCGACGACGATCGCGAAGGGCTGGTGACTCACTAGCCCCGTCGGCCGTTTTCGTCCCGCTGTCTAGGCGGATAGATTCCACTTCGCCACATAGGCGAATCCCATTTTCGGACCAAATCGAGTCCCCGGGGCGTCCGTGGGTTCGTGAAGGGCGTGAAAAGCGCAAAAAGCTGGGGAAAACTGTGCTTCTGTGATTGACGCGCCCTTTTGCGACGATCTAGACTGATCGGCCTCAGCAAGATGAGACACTCGGTTCTAGCGTTACCGGCAATTTCATGCGGTACGTTGATAATTCGAAATCAGAGGGGGTTGACAGTGAATAAAAACGAACTCGTGACGGCGGTCGCGTCAAATACAGGTATGTCCAAGACCGACGCGGCAACCGCGGTTGACGGCGTCATTGATTCAATAACCTCGGCACTCGGCCGGGGAGAGGAAGTGCGTCTGGTAGGTTTCGGTACCTTCAACGTTGTCCATCGGCGTGCAACGCAAGGCCGCAACCCCCGCACTGGAGAGCCCATACAGATTCCTGCGTCGAACCAGCCGAAATTCCGCGCGGGCAAGGGTCTGAAAAGCGCAGTGAATTAATTGCTTCACGTTCCTTTTCGTGCCGGCTGTCCACAATGGCAGCCGGCATTTTTATTCGTGGCCATTCGAATCACCTATCGCCGGTCGGCGATCCGGGCGATGATGGCGAGGTAGCCGCCCGACGTCGCGGGGTCCGGGTTGGGCGATTAGCTCAGTTGGCAGAGCGTCTCGTTTACACCGAGAAGGCCGGCGGTTCGAATCCGTCATCGCCCACCACTAGCTTCCGGCTCCACTCGTCTTGGTCCCGGCTTCACCCGTTTTCGTGCCGGCGGCGATGGTGCCGCCGGGCCAAAGGCGGCTGAAATGGGCGGCCCGAAAATTTTCCCGCCGCCTTTAATTTTCCAGCCCCGATCTCCAATTACTGCATAGGCGCCCCCGGTTGGTGTGCCTGGCCAGGAGGGGCAAGAGGTTCGTTGACAGCTTGGGGAGGCGTGCATTACATCAAGCCTCCCGCAAGATCGCGCCCGGCAAGATGCCGTGGCCGGGGGCTGTGTTTGGGGGTGTAGCTCAGTTGGTTTAGAGCGCCGGCCTGTCAAGCCGGAGGTCGCGGGTTCAAGTCCCGTCACTCCCGCCAACATCGAGAGGGCGCACGTGCCGATCGAGAGATTTTCCCCGCGGCTGACGGCGCCGCAAACCCAGGGCCGTCCAGCCAGAAGTGACCCAATCTGTGCTTTCATTTGAGCCTCCCCGTTCCTATATTCCTTACGGCCCGTCGCCAGCCCTGGAAGGGTGGTACAGGGGACGGATAGTTTTGCCGCGTTGTTGGGTGACGGCAGCGGCCGGTAACGGTTGAGTTAGGGGGCGCCGATGGAAGCACTGCTCCTCGAATATCTTTCCAAATATCTTCCCATCCTGATTTTCTTGGGGATCGCCACCGCCCTCGCACTTCTCATTGTCGCCGCGGCCTTCGTCCTTGCCCACCAGCGCCCCGATTCCGAAAAGCTCTCCGCTTACGAATGCGGGTTCGATGCTTTCGACGATGCCCGCGGCATGTTCGATGTGCGCTTCTATCTGGTGGCCATCCTGTTCATCATTTTCGATCTCGAGGTCGCCTTCCTGTTCCCTTGGGCGATTGCCCTCGGCGAGATCGGTCTCATCGGCTTTTGGTCGATGATCGTCTTCCTCGGGGTGCTGACCATCGGCTTCATCTACGAATGGAAGAAGGGGGCCTTGGAATGGGAGTGAAAGGGGCCGGCATCCACAACCCCGCCACCGGCGAAATTCCTTTCGCTCCCGAGCCCGACCAGGACGCGGTCCTGAGATCGGTGGCGGGCGAGATGCAAGACAAGGGATTCGTCGTCGCCAATCTCGACAAGCTGGTGAACTGGGCGCGCACCGGCTCGCTTTGGCCGATGACTTTCGGGCTCGCGTGTTGCGCCATCGAGATGATGCAGACCGCCGCCAGCCGCTATGACCTTGACCGGTTCGGCATATTCTTCAGGCCAAGCCCGCGCCAGTCCGACGTGATGATCGTCGCCGGCACGCTGACCAACAAAATGGCGCCGGCGCTGCGCCGCGTTTACGACCAAATGGCCGAACCCCGCTGGGTGATTTCCATGGGCTCCTGCGCCAATGGCGGCGGCTATTATCACTATTCCTATTCGGTGGTCCGCGGGTGTGACCGGATCGTACCCGTGGATATTTACGTTCCCGGGTGTCCGCCGACGGCCGAAGCGCTGCTTTATGGCATCCTGCAGTTACAAAAGAAAATCAGACGGACGGGCACCATCGCCCGTTGAGCCGTCGCTGTCGGCATCGTACATGGATGAAGCTCTAGAGGAACTCGGCGAATACGTTCTTGGCGCGCTGCCTGAAATGGTGTCGGGCGCCGAGGTCGCCCACGGCGAGTTGACCATCGAGGTGAACTGGGACGCCATCGTCACGGTGCTGACCTTCCTGCGTGACGACACCAATTGCCAGTTCCGCCAGTTGATCGATATCTGCGGCGTCGATTATCCCGGCCGCGAGCGGCGCTTCGAGGTGGTCTATCATCTCCTGAGCCTGCGCCAAAACCAGCGTATCCGCGTCAAGCTGAGCACCGATGAGTCAACACCCGTGCCCTCGGCGACCGGGGTTTTCTCCGCCGCCGGTTGGTGGGAGCGGGAGGCCTGGGACCTATACGGCATCCTGTTTTCCGGCCACCCCGATCTGCGCCGGATCCTCACCGATTACGGTTTCGAGGGGCATCCCCTGCGCAAGGATTTTCCGCTCACCGGGCATGTCGAGGTGCGCTATGACGATGAACAGAAGCGGGTCGTCTACGAGCCGGTCAAGCTGACCCAGGAATTCCGCAGCTTCGATTTCCTGAGCCCGTGGGAAGGGATGCCGTCCACGCTTCCCGGCGATGAAAAGGCGGAAGGTTGACGGCGATGGCCGAGACCCGGCTCCAGAACTTCACCATGAATTTCGGTCCCCAGCATCCGGCGGCCCACGGCGTGCTGCGCCTGGTGCTGGAAATGGATGGCGAGGTCATCCGGCGCGCCGACCCCCATATCGGCCTCCTCCACCGGGGAACGGAGAAGCTGATCGAGTACAAGACCTATTTGCAGGCCATCCCTTATTTCGACCGGCTGGACTACGTCGCGCCGATGAATCAGGAGCACGCCTTCGCCCTGGCCGTGGAAAGGCTGCTCGGCGTCGAGGTGCCGCTGCGCGCCCAGTACATCCGGGTCCTGTTCTCGGAGATCAGCCGTCTGCTCAACCATATCCTCAGCATCACGACCATGGCGCTCGACCTCGGCGCCATGACGCCGCTGCTGTGGGGGTTCGAGGAGCGCGAGAAGCTGATGGAGTTTTACGAGCGGGTCTCGGGCGCGCGCATGCACGCGGCTTATTTCCGCCCCGGCGGCGTGCATCAGGACCTGCCGGATGGCCTGGCCGACGACATCATGGCGTTCGCCGACGCCTTCCCGGCCCACATCGACGATATCGAGGGGCTGTTGACGGAAAACCGCATCTTCAAGCAGCGCACGGTGGATATCGGGACGATCAGCGCCGAGGACGCCTTCGACTGGGGCTTTACCGGACCCAATCTGCGCGCCTGCGATGTCGCCTGGGACCTGCGCAAGGCTCAGCCCTACGACGTCTATGACCGCCTGGACTTCGATATTCCCGTCGGCAAGAACGGCGATTGCTATGCCCGCTATCTCGTGCGCATCGAGGAAATGCGCCAATGCGTGCCGATCATGAAACAGTGCCTGAACGACATGCCCGGCGGCCCGGTGATGGTGGACGACCACAAGATCGCGCCGCCCAGACGAGCCGAGATGAAGCGCTCCATGGAGGCGCTGATCCATCACTTCAAGCTTTACACCGAGGGCTATCACGTTCCCGCCGGGGAATGTTACGCCGCGGTCGAGGCGCCCAAGGGAGAGTTCGGCGTTTACCTCGTCTCCGACGGCACCAACAGGCCCTACCGGTGCAAGATCCGGGCGCCGAGCTTCGCCTTTCTGCAGGGCCTCGACCATCTCGCCAAGGGACATATGCTGGCGGATGTCGTCGCCATCATCGGCTCTCTCGACATCGTTTTCGGTGAGATCGACCGGTGAGCGGCCCAACCAACCCTCCGGCGAACGGTGCCGATGAAGCCGGGCCCTTCGCCTTCACCAAGGCGAATGCGGCGCTGGCCGAAGAGATCGTCGGCCGCTATCCCGAAGACCGGGAGGCGAGCGCCGTGATGCCGCTGCTTGACCTCGCCCAGCGCCAGAACGGCGGCTGGCTGCCCCCCCCGGCGGTGGCGTACGTGGCCGATTATCTCGGCATGCCCCATATCCGGGTCTACGAGGTCGTCACCTTCTATTCCATGTTCAATCTAAAACCCGTCGGCCGCAACCAGGTCAAGGTATGCACGACGACGCCTTGTTGGCTCTGCGGCTCGGCCGAGGTTCTCGATGCCTGCCGCGAGACCCTCGGCATCGATCTCGACGAGACCTCGGAAGACGGCGAATTCACCTTGACGGAAGTGGAGTGCATCGGCGCCTGCGTCAACGCCCCGGTGATACAGATCAACGATGATTATTACGAGGACCTCGATGGCGCGCGTACGGCGGCGCTCCTCGACCTTTTGAAGAAGGGCGAGAAGCCGAAACCCGGTTCCCAGACCGGCCGGCAATGTTCGGCGCCGGTGAAGGGCCTCGCCACCTTGATCTCGTCCGGCAAGATGAAGGGGAGAGAAGGCGACTGATGCTTCGCGAGGAGGACCGCGTCTTCACCAACCTTTACGGCGCCGGGGACTGGCGCCTCAAGGGCGCGCGCTCGCGCGGCGACTGGGACAACACCAAGGACCTGATGGCCAAGGGGGCCGACTGGATCATCGATGAGGTCAAGAAATCGGGCCTGCGCGGGCGCGGCGGGGCCGGCTTTCCGACCGGTCTGAAATGGTCCTTCATGCCCAAGGAGCCGGACGGACGACCCCATTACCTGGTCGTGAATGCGGACGAGGGCGAGCCTGGAACTTGCAAGGACAGAGACGTTTTACGGAATGAACCTCATAAATTACTTGAAGGATGTCTGCTGGCTTCCTTGGCCATGGACGCGCACCTCGCCTACATCTACATCCGCGGCGAGTTCCATGACGAGGCCGAGCGCTTGGAGGCGGCGGTGGAGGAGGCGCGCGAAGCCGGGCTGATCGGCAAGGACGCCTGCGGTTCGGGCTTCGAATTCGACATCCGGGTACATCGCGGCGCCGGCGCCTATATTTGCGGCGAGGAAACGGCGCTGCTCGAAAGCCTCGAGGGCCGCAAGGGCATGCCCCGCCTGAAGCCGCCGTTCCCGGCGGGCGCCGGGCTCTATGGCTGTCCGACGACGGTGAACAACGTCGAGAGCCTCGCCGTCGTGCCGGACATCCTGCGCCGCGGGGGATCGTGGTTCTCCGCCCTCGGCCGGCCCAACAACGCCGGCACCAAGATATTTTGCATTTCGGGCCACGTGAACGACCCCTGCAACGTCGAGGAGGAGATGGGCATTCCCTTGAAGGAACTCATCGAAAAGCATGCCGGCGGCGTGCGTGGCGGCTGGGACAAACTGCTCGCCGTCATACCCGGCGGTTCATCGGTGCCCCTCATCCCCAAATTGGTCTGTGATTCGGTGCTGATGGATTTCGACAGCCTCGTGGAGGTGAAATCGGGCCTCGGCACGGCGGCGGTGATCGTCATGGACAAATCCACCGACATCGTCGCCGCCATCGCCCGGCTGTCCAAGTTCTACAAACACGAGAGCTGCGGCCAGTGCACGCCGTGCCGCGAGGGTACGGGTTGGATGTGGCGGGTGATGGAGCGGCTGGTGACGGGCGACGCCGGGATCAAGGAAATCGACCTGCTGCTCGAGGTCAGTCACGAGATCGAGGGCCACACCATCTGCGCCCTTGGCGATGCCGCGGCGTGGCCGGTGCAGGGGCTGATCCGCCATTTCCGCCCCGAGCTCGAGCGCCGCATCGAGGCTTGCAAGACGGCGCAGGCGCCGGCGCCCGCCGGGACAAGGGCGGCGTAGGGGAGGGGCCGGTGCCGAAGCTGACGATAGATGGCGTCGAGGTCGAGGTGGAACCCGGGATCACGGTCCTGCAGGCCTGCGAAACCGCCGGCGTCGAGATTCCCCGCTTTTGCTATCACGAACGCCTGTCCATCGCCGGTAACTGCCGCATGTGCCTGGTCGAGATGGAAAAATCGCCGAAGCCCGTCGCTTCCTGCGCCATGCCGGTAGCGGACGGCATGGTCATTCTCACCCATTCGGAAATGGCGGTAAAGGCGCGCCGCGGGGTGATGGAGTTCCTGCTCATCAACCATCCCCTCGATTGTCCCATCTGCGACCAGGGCGGCGAGTGCGATCTGCAGGATCAGGCCCTGTTCTACGGCTTCGACCGCACCCGCTTCGAGGAGCCCAAGCGTTCGGTCGAGGAAAAGGACTTCGGGCCCCTGATCCAGACCTTCATGACCCGATGTATCCACTGCACCCGCTGCGTGCGCTTCGCCACCGAGATCGCCGGCGTCGAGGAGTTGGGGCTCACCGGGCGCGGCGAGGACGTCGAGATCGATACCTATGTCGAGAAGGCGCTTGGCTCCGAGCTTTCCGGCAACATGATCGATCTCTGCCCGGTCGGCGCGCTGACGTCGAAGCCTTATGCGTTCACTGCCCGGTCGTGGGAGCTCGGCAAGACCGAGTCGGTCGACGCCCTCGACGCCGTCGGTTCCGCCATCCGTGTCGATTCGCGGGACGGCGAGGTCATGCGCATCCTGCCCCGCCTGAACGAGGCGGTGAACGAGGAATGGATTTCCGACAAGACCCGCTTCGCTTATGACGGACTCAGGCGCCAACGCCTCGACCGCCCCTATGTGCGCCGTGACGGCAAGCTCGAGGAGGCAAGTTGGGACGAGGCCTTCGCCGCCATCGCCGGACAGCTCGAGGACGCGCCGGGGCAAAGGATCGCGGCCATCGCCGGCGATCTCGCCGATTGCGAATCCATGCTGGCGCTAAAGGACCTGATGGCGGCGCTCGGCTCGGCCAATACCGACTGCCGCCAGGACGGCGCCAGGATCGAGGCCGGCAGGCGGGCCGGATACATCTTCAACACCACCATCGCCGGCATCGAGCAGGCGGACGCCTGCCTGTTGATCGGCACGAATGCGCGCTTCGAGGCACCGCTGATCAACGCCCGCCTTCGCAAACGCTATCTCGCGGGCGGCTTTAGCGTCGGGTTCGTCGGGCCGGAGGTGGACCTGACCTACCGGGCCGAACGGCTCGGCGCCGGCCCCAAGACCCTCGGCGAGATCGCCGAGGGTGAGCATCCCTTCGCGCGGGTTCTAGACCACGCCTCGCATCCGATGTTGATCATAGGTCAGGGCGCCTTGGCCCGGCCCGACGGCGCCCAGGTCCTGGCGACGGCGCGCGCGATCGCCGAGGAGACCGGCATGATCGCCGACGGCTGGAACGGCTTCAACGTGCTCCACCTTGCCGCCGCCAGGGTCGGCGGCCTCGACATCGGCTTCGTACCGGGCGAAGGCGGGCTTGATGTCGCCGCCATCCTCGAGGCCGCGTCCAGTGGCGGGCTCGACGCGGTTTATCTGCTCGGCGCCGATGAGATCGACATGGCCGGGCTTGCCGATACCTTCGTCATCTACCAGGGCCATAATGGCGACGCCGGCGCCGAGGCCGCCGACGTGATCCTGCCGGGCGCGGCCTACACCGAAAAGGACGCGACTTACGTCAACACCGAGGGGCGGGTGCAGTACACCCGCCTGGCGGTATTCCCGCCGGGCGAGGCGCGCGAGGACTGGAAGATCGTCCGGGCGCTGTCGGGGGTATTGGGCCAGACGCTGGCCTACGACGACATAGGCGCATTGCGTGCCCGCATGGCCGAGGTCAATCGGATTTTCGCCGCGCCCGATGAGGCCCAGCCCGCCGAGTGGGGCGCCTTCGGTACGCCCGGCGAGATGGACCCGGCGCCCTTCGCCTATCCGGTCGAAAACTTCTACATGACCGATCCGATCACCCGGGCGTCCGTGACCATGGCCAAATGCACCGAGCTTGCCCGCTCGGTGAACAAGGACAAGACCGGAACCGATGGCTGAGCTGTGGACCGGATATCTGTTGCCGACGGTCATCATCGTCGCCCAGATCATCGCCATCGTGGCGCCGCTGCTGTTGGCGGTGGCGTACCTCACCTACGCCGAGCGCAAGGTGCTCGCCGGCATGCAGTTGAGGAAGGGGCCGAACGTCGTCGGTCCCTTCGGGCTGGGGCAGCCGATCGCCGACGGTCTCAAGCTTCTGTTCAAGGAGACCGTGATCCCGAGCGGCGCCAACAAGGTCGTGTTCATCGCCGCCCCGGTGGTGACCTTCCTCCTGGGTCTGATCGGCTGGGCGGTGATTCCTTTCGACGACGGCATGGTGCTGGCCGACATCAATGTCGGCATCCTTTACCTGTTCGCGGTTTCCTCGCTCGGCGTCTACGGCGTCATCATGGCCGGCTGGGCCAGCAATTCGAAATACGCCTTCCTGGGCGCGCTTCGTTCCGCCGCCCAGATGGTGTCCTACGAGATTTCCATCGGTTTCGTGATCGTCACCGTTCTGTTGTGCGTCGGCTCGCTCAACCTGACCGAAATAGTGCGCGCGCAGGAGGATTTGTGGTTCGCCGTGCCGTTGCTGCCGATGTTCGTCGTCTTCTTCGTCTCGGGCCTGGCCGAGACCAACCGCGCGCCCTTCGACCTGCCGGAAGCCGAGGCCGAGTTGGTGGCGGGTTTCAACGTCGAATATTCCTCGATGCCGTTCGCGCTCTTCTTCCTCGGCGAATACGCCAACATGATCCTGATGAGCGCCATGACCACGATCCTTTTCCTCGGCGGCTGGCTGCCGCCCATCGACGTCGCGCCCTTCAACTGGATCCCCGGCCCGATCTGGTTCGGCGCCAAGATCGCCATGGTGCTGTTCGTCTTCCTGTGGGTGCGCGCCACTTTCCCGCGCTACCGCTACGATCAGTTGATGCGCCTGGGCTGGAAGGTGTTCCTGCCGTTGTCGCTGTTCTGGGTTTTCCTTACCGCCGGTGTGCTGGTGGCCACCGGCTGGGTGCCGAAGTGAAGGGAGGCGTATGATGGCGTTTCTCAACCACGGTGTGCGCACCATATTCCTCGTCGAACTGCTGAAGGGGATGGCGCTGACGTTTAGCTACATGTTCCGGCGCAAGGTGACGCTGAACTACCCCCACGAGAAGGGCCCGCTGAGCCCCCGGTTCAGGGGCGAGCATGTGTTGCGCCGCTATCCCAACGGCGAGGAAAGATGCATCGCCTGCAAGCTTTGCGAGGCGATCTGTCCCGCCCAGGCGATAACCATCGAGGCCGAGCCGCGCGCCGACGGGTCGCGCCGCACCACCCGCTACGACATCGACATGACCAAGTGCATCTATTGCGGGCTGTGCGAGGAATCCTGTCCCGTGGACGCCATCGTCGAGGGGCCGAATTACGAGTTCGCCACCGAGACCCGGGAGGAGCTCCTGTACAACAAGGAGAAACTGCTTGCCAACGGCGACAGGTGGGAATCGGCGATCGCGGCGGACCTCGCCGCCGACGCCCCTTACCGGTAGAGCATGGATTTGAAGGGCGATGAAGGATCGGTGGTCGTGTCGGGCGGGCTTGCGCCTTGGTTCCCTTGCCGGGGCCGTGAAGCGGTGAGGGAGGGTCGATGATCGTCCAGGCCCTTGCCTTCTATATGTTCGCCACCGTCGCCATCGCCGCCGGCGTGATGGTGATCTCGGCCCGCAATCCCGTGCATTCGGTGTTGTTCCTGATCGCCGCCTTCTTCAACGCCGCCGGGCTTTTCGTCCTCATGGGGGCGGAGTTCCTCGCCATGATCCTGGTGATCGTCTATGTCGGCGCGGTGGCGGTGCTGTTCCTGTTCGTGGTCATGATGCTCGACATCAATTTCGTCGAGATGCGCCAGGGCTTCCTGCAATATCTGCCGATCGGCGGGCTGATCGGTGTCATTCTGCTGATCGAGCTTCTGTTCGTCTTCGCGGGTTGGACGGTGACGCCCGACGCGGGCAACGTCGCTGCCCTGCCGATGTTCGACTTGTCCGAGGTCTCCAACACCCGCGCGCTCGGCCGGCTGCTTTACACCAAATACATCTATCTCTTCCAGGCGGCGGGGCTCGTGCTGCTGGTGGCCATGATCGGGGCCATCGTGCTGACGTTGCGCCCGCGCAAGGGCGTGCGCCGCCAGAAGGTGCCTGACCAGGTGCGCCGCACCCGCGCCGAATCGGTGGAGATCAAGAAGGTCGAGACGGGCAAGGGGATCTGATGTTCGAAATCACCCTATCCCACTACCTGACCGTCGCCGCGATCCTGTTCACCCTCGGCGTCTTCGGCATCTTCCTCAACCGCAAGAACGTCATCATCATCCTGATGTCGATCGAGTTGATGCTGCTCGCGGTGAACATCAATCTGGTGGCGTTCTCGGTCCATCTCGGCGATCTCGTCGGCCAGGTGTTCGCCATGTTCGTCCTCACCGTGGCGGCGGCGGAGGCCGCCATCGGCTTGGCCATCATCGTCGTCTATTTCCGCAACCGCGGTTCGATCGCGGTCGAGGACATCAACGTGATGAAGGGATAAGCCCGCATTGTACGCCGCCACGGTGTTCCTGCCCCTGATCGGCGCCATCATCGCCGGGCTGTTCGGCCGCCTGATCGGCGATAAGGCCGCGGGCTGGGTGTGCTCGGGCGCGCTATTGCTGTCGGCGCTGCTCGCCGTTCCGATGTTCATTGAAGTGGCGGTCCTCGACAATCCGCGCGACGTCGAGTTGCTGACCTGGATCGATTCAGGCACCTTCGAGGTTTCCTGGGCGCTCCGGTTCGACGCCTTGAGCGCGGTGATGGTCCTGGTGGTGAGCTTCGTATCCGCCATGATCCACGTCTATTCCATCGGTTATATGGCCGCCGACAAGTCGGTGCCGCGCTTCTTCTCCTATCTCTCGCTCTTCACCTTCTTCATGCTCGCCCTGGTGACGGCCAACAATTTCCTCCAGCTTTATTTCGGCTGGGAGGGTGTCGGCCTGGCGTCATACTTGCTGATCGGCTTCTGGTACGAACGCCCCGCGGCCAACGCCGCGGCGATCAAGGCCTTCATCGTCAACCGGGTGGGCGATTTCGGCTTCGCGCTCGGCATCATGGCGGTGTTCTTCCTGTTCAACTCGGTCGGCTTCGACACCGTCTTCGCCGCCACCCCGGGGTTGGCGGACGAGACCTTCAACTTCCTCGGCTGGGAGGTCGACGCGCTGACCACCATCTGCCTGCTGCTGTTCCTCGGCGCCATGGGCAAGTCGGCCCAGCTTGGTCTGCACACCTGGCTGCCCGACGCCATGGAGGGGCCGACGCCGGTCTCGGCCCTGATCCACGCCGCCACCATGGTCACCGCCGGCGTGTTCATGGTGGTGCGCCTCTCGCCGATGTTCGAATACGCCCCCATCGCCCTTGCCGTGGTCGCCATCGTCGGCGCCTCGACGGCGTTCTTCGCCGCCACCGTCGCCATGGTCCAGAACGACATCAAGCGGGTGATCGCCTATTCGACCTGCAGCCAGCTCGGCTACATGTTCTTCGCCATCGGCGTCTCGGCCTACTCGGCCGCCATCTTCCATCTCGTCACCCATGCCTTCTTCAAGGCGCTCCTGTTCCTGGCCTCGGGCGCGGTCATCCACGCCATGTCGGATGAGCAGGACATGCGCAAGATGGGCGGTATCTGGCGGGCCATTCCCATCACCTATGGGCTGATGTGGACAGGCTCGCTGGCGCTCGCCGGCATGCCGTTCCTCGCCGGGTTCTACTCCAAGGACATCATCATCGAATCCGCCTTCGCGGCGGCAACGGGGGTCGGCCAGTACGCCTTCTGGCTCGGTGTGATCGTCGCCGCGCTGACGGCGTTCTATTCCTGGCGGCTCATCCTGATGACCTTCCACGGGGCGCCGAGGGCCGACGAGAAGGTCATGGCCCATGTCCACGAAGCGCCGAAAACCATGTGGATCCCGATGGTGGTGCTGGCCGTCGGCGCCATCGTCATGGGCAAGCTCGGTTTCGATGTCTTCGTCGGCGAGGGCGCGCGGGCGTTCTGGCGCGACTCCATCGTGGTCCTGCCGGCCCACACCGCGCTCGAGGACGCCCATGACGTGCCGCTCTGGGTCAAGCTCCTGCCCCTGGTGGTGGCCTTAGGCGGCATCATCCTCGCCTATATTTTCTACATGTTCCGCCCGGCGCTGCCGGGATTGGTCGCCGGACGCTTCCGCGCCGTTCACACCTTCCTCGTCAACAAGTGGTATTTCGACGCCATCTACGACCGGGTTTTCGTGTCGCCGGCGAACGCCATCGGGCTCGGTTTCTGGAAATCGGGGGACGGGGCGGTGATCGACGGCATCGGCCCCGACGGTCTGGCGGCGGCGACCCGGGAGTTGGCGCGGCTCGCCGGCCGGCTGCAATCGGGTTACGTCTACCACTACGCCTTCGCCATGCTGATCGGCGTCGCCGGGCTGGTCAGCTGGTATCTGTTCCAGCAGGCCGGGTGAGAGCGAGATGAGCGACTGGCCCCTTCTCAGCCTCACCATCTTCCTGCCCCTGGTGGGCGCCGGCTTCATCCTGACGATCCGCGGCGATGCCGAAATCGTCGCCCGCAACGCCCGCTACGCGGCGTTGTGGACGTCGTTGATCACCTTCGTGCTTTCGCTCGCCATCTGGGCCAACTTCGACACCTCGACGGCGGGCTTCCAGTTCGTCGAGAAGGCCAACTGGATTCCCGCCTACAACATCTCCTATCACCTCGGCGTCGACGGCATCTCGGTGTTCTTCGTGCTGCTGTCCACCTTCCTGACGCCGCTTTGCATCATTTCGAGCTGGCAGGCGATCCAGGACCGGGTCAAGGAATACATGATCGCGTTCCTGGTGCTCGAGACCTTGATGGTCGGCATGTTCTGCGCCCTCGATTTCCTGCTGTTCTATGTCTTCTTCGAGGGCGTGCTGATCCCGATGTTCCTGATCATCGGCATCTGGGGCGGGTCCCGGCGCGTCTATTCGGCCTTCAAGTTCTTCCTCTTTACGCTGACCGGTTCGGTGCTGTTGCTGCTGGCGCTGCTGGCGATTTATTTCGAGGCCGGCACCACCGACGTACCGACCCTGATGAAGACCGTGTTCCCGAGGACGATGCAGCTTTGGCTGTGGCTTGCCTTCTTCGCCTCCTTCGCGGTCAAGGTGCCGATGTGGCCGTTTCACACCTGGTTGCCGGACGCCCACACCGAGGCGCCGACCGCGGGCTCGGTCATCCTCGCCGCGGTTTTGCTGAAGATGGGTGCCTACGGCTATCTCAGGTTCTCGATCCCGATGCTGCCGCAGGCCTCGGCCTACTTCACGCCGCTGATCTTCTCCTTGAGCGTCATCGCCATCATCTATACCTCCCTGGTGGCGCTTGCCCAGGACGACATGAAGAAGCTGATCGCCTATTCGTCCGTCGCCCATATGGGGTTCGTGACCATCGGCATCTTCACCTTCAACGTCCAGGGGATCGAGGGCGCGATCATCCTGATGTTGAGCCACGGGGTGGTGTCCGCGGCGTTGTTCCTGTGCGTCGGCGTCCTCTATGACCGCGAGCACAGCCGCGATATCTCGCACTATGGCGGGCTCGTCCACCGCATGCCCAAATATGCCGTGGTGTTCGCGGTATTCATGCTCGCCGCCGTTGGGCTTCCCGGCACGTCGGGCTTCGTCGGTGAATTCCTGGCGCTCGTCGGCGCCTATCAGGCCAATACCTTGGTGGCGCTTCTCGCCACCACCGGCGTTGTCCTGGGTGCGGCCTATATGCTGTGGCTTTACCGCCGCGTGTTCTACGGCAGGCGTATCCGCGATCACTTGAAGGAGATCGTCGATCTCGACAAACGTGAGATCGCCGTGTTCGCGCCCCTGGTTGCCTTGGTGCTGTGGATCGGCATCTATCCGGCGCCGTTCCTCGACGCCATCCATGCCTCGGTGGTCGGCCTGATCGACCAATACGAGGCGGCCAACGCCATCAAGGCCGCCACCGGGCCGGCACGGCCTTGAACCGGGGGAAGGACGCATGCTGAGTTGGGATTTTCTCGCGCTCCAGCCGGCCCTGCCGGAGGTTTTCCTGGCCCTTTCGACCATGGCCCTCCTCATGCTCGGCGTCTTCAGGGGTGACGGCCACACCCGAATTCTCAGTTGGTTCGCGGTGCTGGTGCTCGGCCTCACGCTGCTCCTGGTGCTCGACGGCATAGGGGGGACACAGCGCGCCTTCGGCGGCATCTTCATCGTCGACGCCTTCGCCCAGTACATGAAGGTGCTCGCCCTCATCGGCTCGAGCTTCGCGGTGGTGATGTCGCTTGGTTACATCGAGCGCGAGAAGATCGCGCGCTTCGAGTACCCGATACTGTTCCTGTTCGCCACGCTCGGCATGATGATGATGATCTCGGCGAACGATCTGATCGCGCTCTATCTCGGCCTCGAGTTGCAAAGCCTGTCGCTCTACGTGATCGCCGCCTTCAGGCGCGATTCCACCCGCTCGACCGAGGCCGGGCTCAAATATTTCGTCCTCGGGGCGCTGTCTTCGGGCATGCTGCTTTACGGCGCCTCCATGGTCTATGGCTTCGCCGGCACCACCGGCTTCGATCGCCTGGCGGCCGTTCTCGACGCCGGCGCCGCACCCGTCGGGCTGATCGTCGGCCTGGTGTTCGTCGTCTCCGGCTTGGCGTTCAAGGTGGCGGCGGTGCCGTTCCACATGTGGACGCCGGACGTTTACGAGGGCGCGCCGACGCCGGTCACCGCCTTCTTCGCCGTGGCGCCCAAGGTCGCCGCCATGGCGCTTTTCGTGCGCGTCATGATCGATCCTTTCGGCGCCCTCATCACCCAGTGGCAACAGATCATCGTGTTCATCTCCATCGCCTCGATGGTGCTGGCCGCCTTCGCCGCCATCGATCAGAGAAACATCAAGCGGCTCATGGCCTACAGTTCCATCGGCCATGTCGGCTATATGCTGATCGGCCTCGCGGTTGGCACCGAGGAGGGCATCAGCGGCCTCATCATCTATCTCACCATCTATGTGTTCATGAATGTCGGCACCTTCGCCTGCATCCTTTGCATGCGCAGCCACGGCCGTATGGTGGAAGGGATCGACGATCTCGCCGGGCTCGGCAGGACCAACGCCCCGATGGCGGCGGTGTTGACGGCGTTCATGTTCTCCATGACCGGGATTCCGCCGGTGGCCGGCTTTTTCGGCAAGTTCTTCATCTTCCGGGCGGCGATCAACGCGGAAATGTATACCCTCGCGGTGATCGGCGTGCTGTCGAGCGTCGTCGCCGCCTTCTATTACCTGCGTATCGTCAAGGTCATGTATTTCGACGAGCCCGCCGAACGCTTCGACCGCCCGATCGGGCGGGAGATGTCCCTGATCCTGGTGGGAACGGGCTTGTTCATCGTCTTCTTCTTCCCCTTCATCTCGCCATTGCTGACGGGCGCCGGGGTGGCCGCGAGGTCCCTGTTCGTGGGATGACTCTCCGCCTGGCGCCATTCTTCGACCCGATCGCCCTCGATACCGTAACCAGCACCAACGATGAAGCCATGGTCCTGGCGGCCGAGGGAGCGGCGGCGGGCACCCTCGTCTGGGCCCGGACCCAGACCAAGGGGCGGGGCAGGCGGGGGCGAAGCTGGTCCTCGCCGGAAGGCAACCTTTACCTCTCCCTCATCCTCCGTCCCGGCCGAGATGCGACGGGGGCGGCGGAGCTCGCCTTCCTCGCCGCCATCGCCATCGGCGAGGGCATCGCGCCACTGATACCGGCGTCCGTCGCCGTCCGTTACAAGTGGCCCAACGATGTGTTGTTGAACGGGCGCAAGGTCGCGGGCGTCCTCCTTGAATCCTCGCTTGGGCCCAAGGGCGGGCTCGATTGGCTGGTGATCGGGGTCGGCGTCAACGTCCTCGGCTTTCCCAAGCGTACCGGCTATCCGGCGACGTCGCTTGTGGCCGAGGGGGCCGAAGGCCTCGACGCCGCGTGCGTGCTGGAAGGTTTTTGCCAGGCCTTCCTCTCGGGGTACGAACGCTGGCGGGACGAAGGCTTCGCCGGGGTGCGGCGCCGATGGCTCGGGCGCGCCGCCGGTATCGGCGAGACGATCGAGGTGCGCCTCGATGGCGAAACCCTTTCGGGCATCTTCGCCGGGCTTGACGAGGCCGGCGCGCTGATCCTCCGAAGGGCCGGGGAAGAGGACCGCCGCATCAGCGCCGGCGAGGTGTTTCTCCCGGCCGCCGCCGATCGATGATAGATTGCGTCCATGTTCCTGGCGATCGACAGTGGTAACACCAATACGGCCTTCGCCGTTTTCGAAGGCGATGACCTTCGTGGCGAATGGCGCGCGGCGGCCGACGCCAAACGGACCGCCGATGAGTACGCCGTGTGGCTCACCCAGCTGATGGCGATCGAGGACGTCGAGCGCCAGGAGGTTTCCGGCGCCATCATCGCCAGCGTCGTCCCGGCGGCGCTGTTCGCCCTGGTCGAGCTGTGCCGGCGCTACTTCGCTTCCGAGCCCCTGGTGGTGGGCGAGGAAGGGGTCGATATCGGCCTCGATGTTCTGGTCGACCGGCCGGAGCAGGTCGGCGCCGACCGGCTGGTCAGCGCGCTGGCGGCCCACGAACGCTACCCCGGCCCGCTGATCCTGATCGATTTCGGCACCGCCACGACCTTCGACGTCATCGACGGCGACGGCAGTTACCGTGGCGGTGTGATCGCGCCGGGGGTCAACCTTTCGGTCGAGGCGCTCTATCAGGCGGCGGCCAAGCTGCCGAGGGTCGGCATCAAGCGCCCGGCAATGGTGATCGGCAAGGCGACGGTTCCGGCGATGGAATCGGGCGTTTACTGGGGCTATGTGGCGTTGATCGAGGGTCTGGTCGAACGCATCGCCAGGGAATTCGGCGCCAAGCTCACCGTCGTCGCCACCGGCGGCCTGGCGCCGCTGTTCGCCGAAGCGACCGATAGCATCGACCATCTCGATACCGACCTGACCTTGCGCGGGTTGGCCATGGTCTATCGCCGCAACGCCAAGGCATGAGCGGCGCCGACGACAGTTTCTCCGAGGCCTTGGCGGCGGCGGCCGAGGGGCTCGTCTATCTGCCGCTCGGCGGCGCCGGCGAGATCGGCATGAACCTCTATCTCTATGGCTGCGCCGGCAAGTGGCTGATGGTCGATCTCGGCATTTCCTTCGCCGGCGAAACGGTACCGGGCGTCGATATCTATATGCCCGACCCCGGGTTCATCGTCTCACGCCGAGAGGACCTCGTCGGACTGGTGCTGACCCATGCCCACGAGGACCATTTGGGCGCCGTGCCCTATCTTTGGCCGAAACTCCGGTGCCCGATCTACGCGACGCCGTTCGCCGCCGGGATGCTTCGAAGCAAGCTGATCGAGGCCGGTATCGAGGATGAGGTCGCACTCAACGAGGTCCCGCTCGGCGGGCGCATCGAGCTGGCGCCCTTTTCCGTCGAGTTGATTACCCTCACCCATTCCATTCCCGAACCGAACGCGCTGGCGATCAGGACGCCGTTCGGCACCGTGCTCCACACCGGGGATTGGAAGATCGACCCGGAACCGTTGATCGGCGAGGTGACGGACGAGGACGCGCTCAAGGATCTCGGCGCCGAAGGTCCCCTCGCCATGATCTGCGATTCCACCAACGTCTTCGTCGACGGCGAAGCGGGGTCGGAATCGGATGTCCGCGCCAAGCTGATCGAACTCATCGGCGGATACGAGAACCGGGTCGCCGTTGCCTGCTTCGCCTCCAACGTCGCCCGCGTCGAGTCCATCGCCGCGGCGGCGGCGGCCAATGGGCGGCACGCGGCGCTCGTCGGCCGTTCCTTGTGGCGCGTCAGCGAGGTCGCCCGGGAATGTGGCTATTTGAAGGACGTGCCGCCGTTCCTGACCGAGCACGATGTCGGCCACCTACCGCCGGAAGAGGTCCTGTTGATCTGCACCGGCAGCCAGGGCGAGCCGGGAGCGGCGTTAACGCGGATCGCCGCCGGGGATCATCCCAACGTGGTGCTCGCCGCCGGCGATGTCGTGCTGTTTTCATCGCGGATCATTCCCGGCAACGAAAAGCCGGTGCTGGGACTGCAAAACCAGCTTGCCGGGCGCGGCGTAGAGGTCATCACCAACCTCGATCAGCCGATCCATGTCTCCGGCCACCCGGCGCGCGGCGATCTGGCGCGCATGTATCAGTGGGTGCGCCCGTCCGTCGTCGTGCCCATGCACGGCGAGACGCGGCATCTGATAGAACATGCCGCCTTCGCCCGCGCCTGCCAGGTGCCGGAAGCCATCGTCGCCACCAACGGCGATGTCCTCAGATTGGCGCCCGGGAACGTCGAGGTGATCGCCGAGGTCCCGAGCGGCCGGCTGGCGCTCGACGGCAACAGGCTGGTGCCGTTGGAAGGCGATGTTCTGCGCGCGCGTCGGCGGATGATGTCGAACGGCACGGCGGTCGCGACCGTCGTCCTCGACGGGGCAGGGCGGCTTATGGGGACGCCGCGCCTTTCCGTCCACGGCCTCTTCGATGCCACGGGCGACGAAGAGGACGCCGAGGCGCTCGATCATGTCATCGGCGCCATCGCCGACGCGGTGGACGGTATGCCGGGGCCAAAGCGGTTAGATGACGAGGCGGTGGCGCAAAAGGTGCGCCTTACCGTCAGGCGCACATTGAAGCGGATCCGGGGCAAGAGGCCCTTGACCGAGGTGCATGTGGTCAGGGTCTGATGGAAGCGCGCCCAGGCGCCGTCTTGAGCTCCCGCCTCTCGCGCCTTATCCGATTGGCTCGACCCCTCCCGCCTGTGCGGCCGGAGCCGGGCGAGTGGAACATGGACTAGGCTTGCGGCGCCCCTGGTGGGGCGGACGAGGGGTCGGGATGAATTGGTTCACAGGGTTAATGGTCTACGTCATCCTGTGGTGGCTGGTTTGGTTCGTGATGCTGCCGATCGGCGTCAAGGTTCCCGACGAGGTCGAGAAAGGCCACGCCCCGAGCGCGCCGGCCAATCCCAACCTCGGGATCAAATCCGCCGCCACGACCCTGATCGCCGGGGCGCTGTGGGGCGTCGTTTACCTGGTGATCGCGGCCGAGGTGATTTCCTTCCGCCCCTCTTGAGCGGAAGAGGGCCTGAGCGGGAGAAGGCCTGAGCGGGAGAAGGGAGGCAAGAATTTGAGCTATTGCGAGATCGCCAAGGGCCATCCCTTCCACGGGCCTCACCACGACCAGGAATACGGGTTTCCCGTCGATGACGACCGCATCCTCTTGGAACGCCTGGCGCTCGAGATCAACCAAGCCGGGCTGTCATGGCTGTTGGTGCTCAAGAAGCGGGCGGCGCTGAACGCGGCCTTCGCCGATTTCGACCCCGAGTCGGTGGCCGCATTCGGCGAGGCCGATGTCGCCCGTCTGTTGTTGGATGTTGGAATCATCCGCAACCGGCGCAAGATCGAGGCGGTGATCGAGAACGCCCGGCGCCTGGTGGCCATCCGTGACGCCGAGGGCTCCTTCGCCGCCTGGCTGGCCCTGCATCACCCATTGGCGCGGGGTGAATGGGTAAAGCTCTTCCGCGGCACCTTCCGGTTCATGGGACCCGAGATCGTCTCGGAGTTCCTCATGAGTATCGGTTATCTGCCCGGCGCCCATGATCCCGATTGCCCGGTGTTTGCCGAAATCGCCGCCCACAACCCGCCGTGGATGAATTCAGGGAAGGCTGACTGAAACGCCGCCCCGGGGACGGTCGGCGCGGCTCAGGATGGGGCGGTCTCCCCGCTGTCCGCGGATAGCGATTGCGCCGCGACGGCGATTCCATCCACCGGCAGAAGCTTGACTCCCGCTTCCTTGAGGGCGTTCAGCGCGGCGTGGTTTACGGCGTAGCGTGTCTGAAAATATTTTTGGCTTGGAACCCAGAAACGGATACCCAATACGACGCCGCCGTAAGTGAAATCATGGATGCCGACTTGCGGCGCCGGTCCTGAGTTCAGTTCCGCGATCTCGGCGAGCGCTTTTTTCAGGGCGCCGATGGCGACCTCCGTGTCCTCGCCAAATCCGATGCACAATTTGGTCTGCACGACCCGGTGCGCCAGGGAATTGGTCAGGATCTCTCCGACGATCTGTCTGTTCGGCACGGTGATGCGCTCTCCGTCCTCGGTCACCAGGATGGTCGCGGCAAGCGTGACGTTCTCCACCACGCCGTTGGTGTTCTTGATTTCAATGGTGTTGCCGACGACGAAGGGACGGGTGAGGATGATCGATAAACCGGCCCCATAGTTGGCGAGCGGTCCCTGGATGGCGAAGGTGGCGCCGAACGCGACGGCGCCGGCAAGCGCGATCAGCGGCCCGATGGTGATGCCGAAATTACCCAAGGTGATGATGGCGACGAAGCCGATCAACACCAGCTTCACGACATTGCCGATGAATTTGGCCAGGGTTATGTCGATCTGCTTGCTTTCGGCCAGCCGCGCCGTCTGTTTGCCGGCCCAGCCGGCCGCTTTCAGGCCGATAACGAAAAACACAAGAGCGCCGAGAATCTGGAAACCGTAGGTCACGGAGAATTCGACCAGCGTGTCCAACAGTTTCGTCAGGGCTTCCATTTCCTGTTTCATCGCTTGCTTTTCCCCCTCTGTATACGGCACCGGCCGTCGGCGGCCGCCAGGCGCGAGGTTACCAAGTTGAAGGGCGGTGGTAACCCCTCGGCCGTGGCGACGCGCCGGGAATTTTCATCGCCCGCGATCCGAAGTTCGCCGTCGACACCCGGGTCAACGGCTGGGCGAAGGGCGCACGGCAGACGGGATGCGCATCCCTACTTGCCGAACAAGCCCCTCAAGGCCTTGAATGGATCGGGCGCCGCCGGGGCTTCCTGTTCCTTGGTTTGTTCGACCGGCGTTTGTTCGACCGGCTGTTCTTGCTTCGGTTGGAACAGCCCCTTCAGAAACTCGGTGCCGGGTACCTTCAAAGCCGGCAGATCGACGCCGAATCCCTTCGCCGATTCGCGCAGGTCCGTGGGCATATTCCTAAGGCGTTCGGGATCCAACATCGCCTTGGAGAACACGCTCTTCCAATCGACGCCATAACCGACGTTGCTCCAGGGGCCTTTGACTTTGATCGGTATCGGCAAACCGGCAAGGGCGTCACCTCCACCCTGGCCCTTGATGGAGGCCACGAGCTTCGCCGTCACCAGATAATCGACCCGCCGCGGCGGCAGCGGCACGACACCGGTCCCGCTGAGACGAATCAACGGCGCCAGCATCTTGAAATCGCGGTTCTCCAATAGGCCGTTCTTGATCGTGAAGCTGCCGCTCAACTCGGCGAAATCGGTCTTCTGCGCTTCACTCCCGGAGGCGCCAATCCCCAGGGTCTTGGCCTTGCGAAGCGTTGCCGCCAGATTGATTCCGTGGATGGCGCCGTCGATGAACTTGAACCTGCCGTCGCCGTTGAGCGATTCAACCAGCTCCTTCTGGTTGCGGCCCCGCGCCTTGCCCTTGGCCTGGAAATTGGCCTTGCCACTCAGCCGGTCGTTGTCGGCGAACGTCTTCAATAACTTCCTCGCCTCGACACCGGTGATCGACGCCCGATAGTCGAGGACCGCGGCCGGTTGCGAAGCGTCGATCTTCGCCGTTGCCGAGATCGTCCCCTCGGCGAGCTTCAGTTGCTCCACCGACGCCGTGAGAACACCGTTGGCGATCGAAACCCTGATGCGGCCGTTTTGGATGAGCAGATCCTTATAACGAATCGTGCCAATCTTAACGTCGATGTCACCGTTGGCTTTGGACAGAGGTGAAAAGTCGATCGGTTCCTCGCTCCAGCCGCCGGGCCGTTGTTTCCCGGTTTTGGATTTGGCCGGCGCTTTTTTCTTGGCCGCCGGCGCTGGCAAATAGGCATTCAGGTTCGCTTCCATGATCTCGATATTGGATTTGAAGCGCGGGATGGGCTTGGAGCCATCGAAGCTGCCGGCGGCCTTGGCCTTGAGTTCCTTGCCCTCGATCGTCGCTTGCTTGAGCGCCACCTTGGCGCCGTCGCTGGCGAAGGTCGCGCGCACCTTGAGCGGCCCGGGATCGGGCTGTGCCTTGTCCAGCGGCTGGCCGAGCCACGCCGCCAGCTTGCCGAGGGAGGCGATGTCGAGCTTGAAGGCGCCGTCGAGACCGGGCACAGGCTGTTGTTGTACCTTGCCGTCGTAACCGGCCTTCAGATGCTTCGTCGCCACCGATAGCTTGGCCGCGAACGGCCCGCCCGACATCACCTTCTTGAGCGGATCGAGGGACACGGTCAGATCGATCCGTTCCTTGTTGTAGATCACGCTGCCCTTCAGGCTCGGCGGACTTTCGAGGCCCGGCAGGTCGAGGGTCACATTGATATCGGAGATAGCGCCCACCGGCGCGTCCTTGATCTCGACGCCGCCGAGCGCGAAAGTGAGCTTGCCGCGGAGACTTTGCGCCAGCGCCCGTGGGCTGGCGCCGCGCGCGGTGGCGTTCAGCGAACCCGACGCCGCACCGGTCAGGGCCACCTTGCCGCCGGTCGCCGTCTGGGCCAAATTGGCGGGCTTCACGCCATCGATGGTCAACGCCGCCTCCACCCCGAGGGCGTCGCCGGAGCCGTCGAGCTTCACCTTGCCCCTGACATTACCGCCGTAAAGACGGAGTTCACTCAACTCGGCGGCCAAAACGCCCTTCGTCAGTTTGGTCGTGAACGCCACGCGTCCGACCTCGAAGCCCGCCACCTTGATGCCGCCGATGGCGATCCGCACATCGGCGTCGGTCTGGCGCAGGGCGCTCAAATCGAGGGGTTTCTCGGATAAGGCCGCCAGCATGTCGGCCGCCTTTTTCTTCCCCTTGGGCGGTTCGGCCGTGATCTCCTTCTTATCTCGCTTACCTCGCGCCGGCGGCAGATAGCGGTCGATGTCGAGGACGCCGCTCTCGACGTTAAGCACCACCTTGGCGATCTTGCCCGAGCCGTCGAAGCTGCCGGTGACTTTGGCCTTGAGCCCCTTGCCCTCGATCGTCGCTTGCTTGAGCGCGACCTTGGCGCCGTCACCGGCGAAGGTCGCGCGCACCTTGAGCGGCCCGGGATCGGGCAGTGCCTTGTCCAGCGGCTGGCCGAGCCACGCCGCCAGCTTGCCGACCGAGGCAATGTCGAGCTTGAAGGCGCCGTCGAGACCCGGCACCGGCTGTTGGTGTATCTTGGCGTCGAAGCCGGTTGTCAGGTGCTTGGTGACGAGAGCCGTCTGAATGGCCGCGCTCTTGCCGGTAAGCAGGTCCCTCGGCGTTTTGACCGAGAGGTCGAGGGTGACGGGCTCGTCATTGAGGATCAGGCGCCCGGTGAGGGAAAGCGGGCTCCCGAGATCGGCCAAAGCCACTTTCAGTTCGATATCCTTGGCCCGCAGGATTTGGCCGGTCGACGCGTTCCTGAATGAGACGAGGCCCTTCTCGATCCGGACATCGCCTAGACGGAGATCGGAGAATGGTAATGCCGCCGACTTCCCGGCCGGCGCTTGCCCAGCGACCGCCGTCCCCGCTTTCGCCGGCTTGAAGGCCCAATTCGGCCGTCCCTCTTTGTCGATCTCCAGATGTAGCGCGGGATCGCGGATGACGAGGGTGTCGATCACCACCTCTCGGCCGAGCAGCGGCAGCAGCCCTATCTTGACGGTGATACCGCCGAGCGAGAACATTTCGGGATCGGTCATGCCCGCTGCGTTCGACAGACTGAGATCGCTGGCATTGAACTCGATATTGGGCACGAGGGAGAAACTTACCTCGCCATCGATTCGCAACTCCCGCCCGGTGGCGTCGCGGACCTGAGCGGCGATTTGCTCCTTGATCGTGTCCGAAGGGATGAGAACCGGCAGTGCGATTACCGCCGTAACCAGCAACACGATGACGACGCCAAGGCCGACGAGCAGCTTTTTCATCGATAAGTCCTCCTCTGAGACGCCGGGAAGACGCGCATCCGCTTGCGCGCACCGCCCGATTTTTTCCGTTATCCGCCGCCGGCACGAGGGCCGGTGGCTTCGATTTCGCGGTAGGGCGGTTTGGCCACGGGCCTGATCAGGCCCTTAGTCCCGCCCCAGATTCGCGACAACCCTTTCAGCTACCGGCTGTCTCCGGTGCAATTTAGGCCCAATGGACGGCCCCACCCGGCGCCAGCATCAAAGCCAGCCTGGCGCCGGACCGGTCGGCCCCGCAGTGCATCGTCATCTCGCCGACTGCACGAGGTCGATCTTGACGCGCCGATTACGTGCTTCGCGCTTGCCGTCCGCCGTTGCCACCGCCGGCGCCTCCTCGCCGGACGCCCCGGTCTTGAAGAGGAATCCGAGCGCGAGACCGCCGTCGATCAAGGCTTTGGCAACCGCCTCCGCCCGTCTTTCGGACAGCTTCGTATTATATGCGTTGGCGCCGGCGCGGTCGGTGTGTCCGGTCACGGAGATCTCCCCCGGGCTCCTGGCCTTGCTCCAACTCAGGGCCTGGCCGATGACCGCCCGGCCCTTGGCGGTGATTTTGGCGCTGTCGAAGTCGAAATAGACGATGAAGCTCGCCTTCTCCGGCTTGGGCGCGGGTTTCGGCGCCGGCATGGCCTTCGCCTTGCGCTTCTTTTTCTTCTTCTTTTTCTTCAGGGCCTTCTCGACCTTGACCAGGGACTTCTCGAAGGCGGCGCGGCATTTGGCGATATCCTTCGGCTGATGATCTTCTTCCTGCTCCTCCATCCAGCAATCGAACATGACCTGGGCGTGCGCCGCGTCCTTGGGCGCCTTTTTCCGGCCACTGCGGATCAAGGCGGCGGTCAAACGATTGCGGGCGGCAAGGAGATCTCCCACCGTGTTCTTGGGAAGATCACGGGCCTCGATCGCCTCCGGATACTGCGGCCCTCCCGACGCCGATTTGATGGCGCGATCGGCAAATTTCACGGCGTTGCCCCAGTCCTCCTCCTTCGCCTCGCGGTCGCCCACCTTGACGTATTCGCTGTAGAGCGCCTTGTAGAACTTGCTGCCCGTGGGCTTCATGTCCTTCATCGTATCGACCTTGCTCCAGCCGCAGCCGGCAACAAAAAGCGCCAGTGGCACGCTAACGATCAAGGTTCGAATTCCGGGTGTCATGTAATCTCTCCTCCCCAAAAGGTACGGCTCGTTCCAGCCGTGTACCGGTTTCCCCCACGATACACCCTTCCAGCGCACCATGCCAACGCGACTCGCGGCGGCCACGAACGGCAAAACTCCATAGCAAGCCCTTAGCAGCCAGAACTTGATTTATATCAAACGCGGCCCCCACCCGAGGTATCGGCGTCCCTGGTCCATCAATGGAGGGTCACCGAAAGAGAAAAGAGAAATGGCGTGATGGCGGACTGGCAATGGCGATCAACCGCCGACCGGCGGCAATCGCGCAAATTCTCCTGCGACGGATTTTACGCCGTTCCAATGCCTCCCTGAATTGCCCCTGTAGGGCCCTCACGGGGTAGGGCCCACGGATTGTTATGGCGCGATTCGCGCCAAGTAGCGGTTAGCCGGTCACCGGCCAGCGCCACGCCAACAGGTAACCAGGTAACATAGGCTATCAACTCGGTTCGCCCGCGTGAACTGTAAGAAAATACAGTTTACGGGAAAAACATTACCGGGGACGGATTGCGGCGACGAGCCCTACGGCAAAGTCGCCCCTCGCCATCACGGCGAAGGATCAAACGATCGCCGCCGTGACGACTGGTCGGGGGGATGTATCTCCTCGCCGTTAATCTCAAGCTCGCCTGTCCGACGCCTCGGAAGCTGAGGGCGCCGATAATCCTCATGGGACTGGTGTTCATGTTCTGGCGTTTCGCCGTCGCCGCCTTCGCCGGTTGGTCTCCCTTTCACTGCTGGTGGAATCCTTGTTGCTTCTACCGGTCGTTTATCTCGGCGTCACCGCCGGCACCGGGTTCTTCGGCGCGCTCTCCGATGCACGGTTCTACAGGATATTCCAGGTCATCCTGCTGTTGATGGCGATGGAAGGGCTCGGTGGCGGTGCTTTGACCGGCGACGGCGCGGGCGGGAAAAGTCCGTGCCGCAAAAGACCGCGGTACAAAAAACCGCGTTGCAAAAATCCATTCAGCGCCTGAAAGTCGATCCTTGGCGCGGCTGCGCCTCGGCAAGAAGACTTACAAAAAAAAATGGCAATTCCCACATTGGGGCTTGCCATTTTATAATTGGGCTCTATATGAGCCGGTGCGGGGTTTTTGTCCCTGCACTCGCCTAACTAGGCGTTTCCTCCCTGAACTTGGGCCGTATTGGTAACCGCCGGTGCGGCCTTTTTTTATCACTTGGCGATTATTGTACGTGGTTCTAGCGCCGGAGTCACGAGTCCTTGAGCATTTTTTCGTTTTTTTTCATCGCCTTCGAAAACCGGCAAGGAGGGTCGCGATGGGGGTCCGCCGGGTGCCGGACGGCGCCAGACCGACGGATTATATATCTTTATTATTCAATGGTATGATATGACTTGTTAATCTGATTTATGGGGATAGGGCGGGCCCGGGCGGTTATCGCTTCCTTAAAGGTTGGCGAACTAGGTTTGATCCATGTTGCCGAAATATTTTTACGCTTTCGCGCTGACGCTCGCCATCCTTCCGGTTTTCACCGTTCCTACCGGCGCCGCGACCGTCATCATCACCAAGGCCGACTGCGCCGCCCTCGTCCGTCATGTCGGGGAACCGGGCGTCGCCTATGAGCCCGGTGTCGACGTCAATGGCCGCCCCGTCGTCCCCGCCGATCTCGGCGATACGCCCGAAATCGAGCTGCCAGAGGAGATCGTGATCGCGATCACCGTCGATATCGACAAGCGCTTCAACATCCCGCCGACCCCGGACCTGTTCCGGCCGGAGGCCTATATCGGCACCGTCATCGTCAAGAAGGACGGCCGGGCTTATTTCAACGGCCAGCCCCTGACCAGCGAGGAGAGCCACGCGCTGGCCGCCGCCTGCCAGAAACAGGGTCCGGCGCTTTAGAGGCCGTAGCGGACACATTTCGTTCGCTCCTGCACCAAGTTCCCCCGCCGGTTTCGCCCGCCATTGCTATTGATTGCGCCTTTGCCTAAAGTTTGACCGCTCGGACCGGCCGATCTTCGATCGGCGCCGGTGCGGGCGCCGCACCGTTTCGCGCTCAAGGACGCCATGCATCTATCGGCCTATTTCCTGCCGACCCTGAAGGAGACGCCCGCCGAAGCGCAGATCGTCTCCCATCGGTTGATGCTGCGCGCCGGCATGATCCGCCAATCGAGCGCCGGCATCTATTCCTGGCTGCCGCTTGGCCTCAGGGTGCTGCAGAACATCATCCGCATCGTCCGCGAAGAGCAGGACGCCGCCGGGTGCCAGGAAATCCTCATGCCGACGATCCAGCCGGCGGAGCTGTGGGAGGAGTCGGGCCGCTATGACGGCTACGGCAAGGAGATGCTGCGCATCACCGACCGCCATAAGCGCGAGATGCTCTACGGCCCGACCAACGAGGAACTGATCACCGACATCTTCCGGCACCTGATCAAGAGTTACCGGGACCTGCCGAAGAACCTCTACCAGATCCAGTGGAAGTTCCGCGACGAGATCCGCCCGCGCTTCGGCGTCATGCGGGGCCGCGAGTTCCTGATGAAGGACAACTACTCCTTCGACCTCGATTTCGACGGCGCCAAGCGGTCCTACGACAACATGTACGTGACCTATCTCAAGACCTTCCAGCGGTTGGGGCTGACGGCGATCCCCGTGCGCGCCGATCCCGGCGCCATCGGCGGCGATATGAGCCACGAGTTCCAGATACTGGCCGAGACCGGCGAGAGCGAGATCTTCTACGACGCCACGTTCGACGAGCTGCGCGCCAAGGGGGAACAGCCGGATATCGAGACCCTGCGGTCCTTGTACGCGGCGACCGATGACGAGCACGACCCAGCCGCCTGTCCGCTTCCCGACGACAGGCTCCGCACCGCAAGGGGCATCGAGGTCGGCCACATATTCTATTTCGGGACCAAATATTCGGCGCCCATGGGCGCCGTCGTGACCGGCGCGGACGGTGAGTCCATCACCGTCGAAATGGGGTCCTACGGCATCGGCATCTCGCGCCTCGCCGGCGCCATCATCGAGGCGAGCCACGACGATGCCGGCATGATCTGGCCGGAATCGGTGGCGCCGTTCAAGGTCGGGCTGATCAACCTGCGCGTCGGCGATAAGGGCTGCGACGGGGTCTGTTCCGATCTATACGCCAAGTTGCGCCGGGCCGGCGTCGAGGTGCTTTACGATGACCGCGACGAGCGTCCCGGCGTCAAGTTCGCCACCATGGACCTGATCGGCCTGCCCTACCAACTGATCGTCGGGCCGCGGGGGGTGAAGCAGGGCGTGGTCGAGTTGAAGCGGCGCGAGGGCGGCGAGGCGGAAGAGCTATCGGCCGAGTCCGCGCTCGCCCGCCTGGTCCCGGCGCCGGCCGGGTGAATTCGGGCGATGATGTTCTCCCCGTTCGAGCGGACCGTCGCCTGGCGCTATCTGCGGGCGCGCCGCCAGGAAGGCTTCATTTCGGTGATCGCCGCCCTTTCGGTGCTGGGGATCGCGCTTGGCGTCGGCGCGCTGATCGTCGTCATGGCGGTGATGGACGGCTTCCGCCATGAGCTTCTTTCGCGTGTCCTCGAAGTCAACGGCCACCTCATGGTCTACGACCAGCGCGGGCGGATCAACGACTTCGACGCGCTGGCCAAGCGCATCGGCGGCCTCGGCCGGGTGGTCCGCGCGACGCCCATGGTCCAGGGCCGCGTCATGGCCATCAGCGGGGATATCGCCGCCGGGGCGGTGGTGCGCGGGCTCAGCCCCGCCGATCTCAAGGACCGCCGCATCGTCGCCGGCAATCTCCGCGCCGGTAAGCTTGACCGCTTCAAGGGAAAGAACGCCGTCATCTTAGGTGCGCGCCTGGCCGAGAAGCTCGGCGTCGGCGTCGGCGACCGAGTGACCCTGGTGTCGCCCCAGGCGACGCGAACGGCGTTCGGCGCCTTCGCCCGCCAGAAGCGCTATCGCGTCATCGCCACTTTCGAGATCGGCATGTTCGATTACGACGATGCCTTCATCTACATGCCGCTCGAGGCGGCGCAGATCTTCTTTCGTTTCAAGGGCGCCGTCACCGGCATCGAGGTCGCGCTTGGCGATCCCCGGGAACTCGCTTCGGCGCGCGCCGAGATCGCCTCGATCGCGGGGCCGGAACGTAGGCTCTTCGACTGGCGCCAGGCCTATACGCCGTTCCTCAACGAGGTGCGCGTGCAGCGCAACATGCTGATGCTGGTGTTGGGGCTGATGATCGTCGTCGCCGCCTTCAACATCGTTTCGGGGCTGAACATGCTGGTGAAGGACAAGCGGTCCGAGATCGGGATTCTGCGCACCATGGGCGCGACCCGGGGCATGGTCATGCGCATCTTCCTGCTCAACAGCCTCGCCATCGGCGTCACCGGCACCGGCGCCGGCGTCGGCCTCGCCATGGTGCTGGCGTCCAACATCGAGGGCATCCGCCGTTGGATCGAGAAAGTGGCGGGCGTCGATCTGTTTTCGCCCGAGCTCTACTTCCTGGCCGAGCTCCCGGCGCGCATCCAGGGGGCGGACGTGGCCTGGGTCGCGGCGATGGCGCTCGGCATCTCGTTGCTGGCGACGCTCTATCCGTCGTGGCGGGCGGCCTCGCTCGATCCGGTCGAGACGCTTCGTTATGGTTAGGTCATCGGGGCGCCATGGCTAGGTCATCGGCAAAAACGAGTCGGCGGAGGGGCGGCGGTGATTAACGCCTTCGAGCGCCTCGTCGCGGTGCGCTATCTGCGCGCCCGGCGCCAGGAGGGCAAGGTGTCCCTCATCGCCGGGCTCAGCCTCGCCGGCATCGCCCTTGGCGTCGCCACGCTGCTGGTGGTGCTGGCGGTGCTCAACGGTTTTCGCGATCAGCTCGTCGATCGGATGATCGGCTTTCGCGGCCATCTGACGGTGGCCGCCGGGCCGCCGGGCATCGCCGGGTTCGAATCCCTGGCCGGCGAGATCGCCGCCATCGAGGGCGTCGTCCGCGTCCGTCCGGTGATCGAGCGCCAGGTCATGGTGTCCTCGCGCGGCAGGCTTTTGGTCCTCATCGCCAGGGGCTTGGCCGACGACGAACTCGCCCGGCTTACCGGCGGGGGCGCCCAAGGGCCGGACGGCGGCGGCGGGGAAGGCGCGCCCGAGATCGTCATCTCCCCACGGCTGGCGGCGAAACTCGGCGTCACCCGGGGCGATGCCTTGACCCTGGTGACGCCCACCGCCGGCGGCAAGAAAGGCATCCAACTGGCGCCGCGGCGCGGTCGTTTTCGCATCGGCGCCCTTTCCGCCGCCACCACCGGACCCAGGGGGGAATCTTTGCTGTTGATGCCGCTGGCCGCGGCCCAGCGCATGTTCGGCCTGCCCGGCCGGGTCAGCGCGCTCGAGGTCGAGGTCGCCGATCCCGGGCGGGTCGAGGCCTGGACCGCCGGGATCTCGCGCCTCGCCGGCGGCGGTTTCAAGGTCCGCGATTGGCGTCAGGTGAACGCGACCTTGCTGGTGGCGCTCGAGGTCGAGCGCATCGCCACCTTCATCATCGTCTCCCTGATCGTCCTCGTCGCCGCGCTCAACATCATCGCCAGTATGGTGATGCTGGTGAAGGACAAGGGCCGCGACATCGCCATCCTGCGCACCATGGGCGCGACGAGGGGGATGATCCTTCGCATCTTCATCTTTAGCGGCGCTTCCGTCGGCGTCCTCGGCACCGCGATCGGCACCATTGTCGGCCTGTTCCTCGCGGCGCGCATCGAGGATCTCGGCGGGGCGATCGCGGCGCTCGGTGTCGGCGGCGGCTATTCGGGCGAGGCCGAATTCTTCGCCCGTCTGACCTCGAGACTCGATGGGGCGGACGTGGCGGTGGTGGTCCTGACGGCGCTGGCGCTTTCCTTCCTGGCGACCATCTATCCTTCCTTGCGGGCGGCTTCGCTCGATCCGGTCGAGGCCCTGCGCTATGAATGAGGGCGTTAGTACTCACTTTCATAGAAGGGTGACACATCTGACGGCCTTGCAGGTTCTTCGGCTAGGAGCGTGGTCCGCCGTGATGCTGGCGCATCACAAGGGCCGCGCGACGACGTCCGAAGGGCCTGCAAGGCCGCCCGCAGGGTCGCTTTTCGCGGCCACCGGAGGGCGTCGGCGCCGCTTGACGATGTCCAGACATCGTCGGCGCGACGCCTCCTACCCGGAGGCCGCGAAAAGACGATCATATGTATCACCCTTCTATGAAAGTAAGTACTAGCCCGCGCCGGCGTGGCCGATGCCTTGCAGCGCCGCGCCGATCTCATCCAGGACGGCGGGATCGTCGATGGTGGCCGGGACCCGGTATTCCTCGCCGTCGGCGATCTTGCACATGGTGCCGCGAAGGATCTTGCCGGAGCGGGTCTTGGGCAGGCGCTTCACCACGACCGCCGAGGTGAAGGCCGCCACCGGGCCGATCTGCTCGCGTACCATGGCGACGAGCTCTTTGACGATATCGTCGTCGGCGCGCTCGACCCCGGCCGTGAGCACCACGAAACCGAGCGGCACCTGCCCCTTCACCTTTTCGGCGACACCGATCACCGCGCATTCGGCGACATCGGGATGGCCCGCGAGGACCTCTTCCATGGCGCCGGTGGACAGTCTGTGTCCGGCTACGTTGATGATGTCGTCGGTGCGGGACATGACGAAAATATAGCCGTCCTCGTCGATGTAGCCGGCGTCGGCGGTGAGGTAGTAGCCGGGAAAGTCGGAGAGATAGGACTGCTTGAAGCCCTCGTCGTTGTTCCACAGTGAGGGCAGGCAGCCCGGCGGCAACGGCAGCTTGATGACGATGGTGCCGATCTTGCCCGGCTTGACCGGCCGGCGGTTCTTGTCCAGTACGTGGACATCGAATCCGGGGACCGCCTTGGTCGCGCTGCCGTATTTCACCGGCAGCATGCCGAGCCCAATGCAATTTGCGCCAATGGCCCAGCCGGTTTCGGTCTGCCACCAGTGATCGATGACCGGGACCCGAAGATGGTGCTCCGCCCACTTGACGGTATCGGGGTCCGCCCGCTCGCCGGCGAGGAACAGGGTGCGGAATCCGTCGAGGGCGTATTTCTTGATGTGTTCGCCGTTGGGATCCTGCTGCTTGATGGCGCGAAAGGCGGTCGGCGCCGTGAACAGCGCCGTCACCTGGTGCTGAGAGATGACTCGCCAGAAGGCGCCGGCATCCGGGGTGCCGACCGGCTTGCCCTCGAAGAGGATGGTGGTGCAGCCGTGAAACAGCGGCGCATAGACGATGTAGGAATGACCCACCACCCAGCCGATGTCGGAGGCCGCCCAGTAGACCTCGCCCGGGTCGATGCCGTAGACGTTCTTCATCGACCATTTAAGCGCCACCGCGTGGCCGCCGTTGTCGCGGACGACCCCCTTGGGCAGGCCGGTGGTGCCCGAGGTATAGAGAATATAAAGCGGATCGGTCGCCGCGACCGGCACGCAATCGGTCGGCTGGGCGGATGTCATGACCTCGTCCCAGTCGATGTCGCGGCCCTCGATCATCGGCGCCTCGGCCATCGCACGCTGGACCATGACGCAGACCCGTGGCTTGTGATCCGCGAGCTCGATGGCGGCGTCCAGGAGCGGCTTATATTCGACGATCCGGCCCGGCTCTATGCCGCAAGAGGCGGTGATTACGCAGACCGGACGGGCGTCGTTGATACGGGTGGCAAGCTCGCGGGCGGCGAAGCCACCGAAAACCACCGAGTGCACCGCCCCGATGCGGGCGCAGGCGAGCATGGAGATGACCGCTTCCGGTATCATCGGCATGTAGATCAGCACCAGATCGCCCTTTTCGACGCCGAGCGTCTTGAGACCGCCGGCGCAACGGGCGACGCGCTCGCGAAGTTCGGTGTAGGTGAAGCTCTTGATCTGACCGGTGACCGGGCTGTCGTAGATCAGCGCCTTCTGGTCGCCGCGTCCGCCGTCCGCGTGGCGGTCAAGCGCGTTGTAACAAGTGTTGAGTTCGGCTCCCTTGAACCAGCGGTAGAAGGGCGGATTGGAGGAATCGAGAACCTGGTCCCACTTCCGGTGCCAGTCGATCCCCGCCGCCGCTTCGGACCAAAAGCCCGACGGGTCCTCAATCGACCGGCTGTAGGCTTCTTCGTATCTTCCGGGCATCGCGCCGTCTCCTGATCGGTTGTTTCGGAAACGTCCCCTATCGCCAAGGGTTAGAGCACACTCCGATCGGCTCGACCCTTACCACCCCCGTCCGGCCACCCATGGCCTCCGATGGCGCCGGCCGCACAGGCGGGTCCGAACGATTCCCCGCCTGCCCTCCCCACGGCTTCGCCCCGCGGCCCAAAGCCTTCGGGCGACGGACCGGGAGGCGGGGACACGGGCCTTCGCCACGCCGAAGCGGCCCCGGCCTGCCCTCCGTACGACTTCGGGAGGCGGGCCGCGCAGGCGGGTAAGTAAATTATGCCCTGGCGATCGAAAAAGCCAGGATTGCTCGAACTTGTCTGCCAGGGAAGTGGCGGCTTCACCGCCGGGCGCGCCTTGGAGACTGTTTGGTCAGGATCGAATGGCCGCGAGAGGACGATCGTGCCTTGTAAAGGAGGCCACCGGCTGCTAACCAAAGCTGCCCGACGAGAGGCCGCGAACCGGCGTGTGAAAAAGGCCAAAAAAAGGGAACGAGCGTGGCCCGCGCTTTCGGACAAGGCGTGAATATGATAGGCCGGTCACTTCACAAAACCGCGACGCCCAATGGCAAGACACCATGACCAAAAGCACAGCCCGGCCCGTCCAGGCCCATAGAAGCAAGGCCTTCATGGAGAGCCCGGATGCCCGGGCGCTTCGCATCATGGCCGAATATCTCGAGCCGGAGAAACGGTTCGCCGATCTCGAGGTCAAGGACACCATCGTCTTCTTCGGCTCGGCGCGCACGCTTTCGCGCGAGGCCGCCGAGGCCGAGCTCGCGGCCGCCAAGAAGGGAAAGGGCGATGTCGAGGAAGCCCGATCGCGGATGAAGATGTCGCGCTACTACGAAGATACCCGGGAGCTCGCCAACCGGCTGACACTATGGTCCAAGGGCCTGACGGATACCGGGCGGCGTTTCGTCGTCTGCTCCGGCGGCGGACCGGGCATCATGGAAGCCGCCAACCGCGGCGCCTCCGAGGCCAAGGGGGTCAATATCGGGCTGAAGATCTCCATCCCCTTCGAGCAAACCCCCAACCCCTACATCACCCGCCGCCTGACATTCGAGTTCCATTACTTCTTCATGCGCAAATTCTGGTTCGCCTATTTCGCCAAGGCCATGATCGTCATGCCGGGCGGCTTCGGGACGATCGACGAGCTGATGGAGATCCTGACCCTGATGCAGACGCTGAAGATCAAGAAACACCTGCCCATCGTGCTTTTCGGCACCGAATTCTGGGACCAGGTCCTCGACCTCGATGCCATGGTCGAATACGGCACCATCGACCGGGACGATCTGGCGCTCGTCTTCCGCACCGATTCGGTCGACGAGGCCTTCGATTTCATCACCTCCGAGCTCACCGAACACGCGCTGGGGGAGCCGGGCGGCACGCTGGGTCCGGTCACGGAGCCGGAAGAGGCATCGCGCTGACCCCGGAAGCCAGGAGTTCCGGGGGCTCCAGCCGGCCCGGCCGGGTCCGGCGGTGACCCGACGGTAACGAAATCTCACGGATATTTGACGGCGCCCAGGCGCACTTCGGCGGCGCCCGTGCTGGACCGCCCGGTTATCCACTGTATACTGCCGCCCTGTAAGAAATAGCGCCGGACTTGCCGAGGGCACGGATCGAGGCGAGGGGTTCCGGCGAGTCGCGGCGGGCTTTAAATTAGTATCCTAATAATCTATAGTTATGCCCGCATCATTCTTGCACAGACAGAAAGGATGTAAGTTATGAAAAAAGTGAAAATATCAGGGAGAGTTGGCCTGCTTGGGCTCGCCATCGGGCTGCTTACCGGCCTGAGCCTGGCGACCATCCCCGGCGACGCCGGCGCTTGGGAGCCCAAGAAGCCGGTCGAGTTCATCATCATGGCCGGCAAGGGCGGAGGCGCCGACAAGGCGGTGCGGTTCATGCAGAACATCATCGCCAAGCATAAATTGTCATCGAAGCCGTTCACGCCGATCAACAAGCCGGGCGGCACGGGCGCCGAAGCGCTGATCCACGTCAAGGGCGCCAAGGACCCGAACCACACCATCATGTTCACCTTGAACAGCTTCTACACCACGCCGCTTCGCCAACCGAAGATCAAGGTCGATATCTCGAAGTTCACGCCGATCGGACGGATGGCCGAAGACACCTTCCTGTTGTGGGTGCACAAGGACTCCGGCATCACCAACGTCAAGCAGTTCGTCAAGGCGGCCAAGGCCAAGGGCAATGCCTGGATCATGGCCGGCACCGGCAAGAACTCCGAAGACAATCTTCTGACCGACTTCCTCAACAAGGCCTATGGCCTTTCCATGAAGTACGTGCCCTACAAGGGCGGCGGACGCGTGGCCAAGGAACTGGCCGGCAAGAACGCCAACTCGACGGTCAACAACCCGTCCGAGCAGCTTGGCTTCTACCAGGCCGGCAAGACCGTGCCAATCGCGGCGTTCACGCCGGCACGGCTGCCCTTGTTCTCCGATGCGCCTACGTTCAAGGAGTTGGGCAAGGACTTCGTCTACTTCATGCAGCGCACGGTCGTTGGCGCGCCGGGCATGAGCAAGGAGGCGGCGACCTATTACCGCCAGCTGTTCGCTCAGATCTACGGCTCCGACGAGTGGCAGGGTTACATGACCAAAAAGAGCCTTCAAGGCGGTTTCATTACCGGCAAAATCCTGATGAGTTATTGGCTCAGGGAAAAGGCCGTCCACAAGGTCATGCTGCAAAAGATGGGCGCCATCAAATAGCCCGGATTTTGAACGAAGAAGACACTTAAGGTTTTAGGGAGGAGATCGCCGACATGCGCATGGCAGAGCTCGCCATGGGCGTCGTTATGGGGGTCTTCTCTCTTTACCTGATGTGGAAAAGCGCCGAGCTCCCGATCGGCTGGATTACCGGTGAAGGGCCCGGCGGCGGCGCATGGCCGTTCTGGCTGGCGACGGGGATGTTGTTATGTTGCATCGCCATCGTTATCCGGTGGGCGAGACGCATGACGCCGCAATCCCGTTCCGAAGAAGTTTACATGGACAGCCGCGCGTTCAAGCTGTTCCTCCTCAACGCCGGCGCGCTCGCCGCGATGATCGGCTTGTTCCATATCGTCGGCGCCTACGGCGCCATCCCGGCTTTCCTGATCTTTTACCTTCGGTTCCTGGGCGGCCATTCCTGGCGGTTGACCGGAACTTTCGCCGCCGTGACGCCGGTCGTCACCTTCCTGTTTTTCGAGATCGCGCTTCAGAAGACCCTGCCCAAGGGGTTCACCGATCCGTGGTTCGAACCCATATTCGCTTTTTTCTATTAATCCCCCGACCCCAATCAAAGCAACCCATCCTGTAACAACTTGACCTGAGTCCCGCGCGCCGATGGATATTCTGCCTCTTCTCCTCAATGGCTTTGCCATCGCCTTCGAGCCGCTCAACCTGGCGCTGATCATCGGCGGCTGCGCCATCGGCCTCTTTATCGGCGCCATGCCCGGCCTGGGCTCGGTCAACGGCGTCGCCATTCTATTGCCGATGACCTTCCTGGTGCCGCCGACGGGCGCCATCATCTTTCTCGGCGCGATCTATTACGGCGCCATGTACGGCGGCGCCATCTCCTCGATCATGCTCGGCATCCCCGGCGCCTCCACGGCGGTGGCGACGACCTTCGACGGCCGGCCCATGGCGCTCAAGGGCGAGGCCGACAAGGCGCTGATCGCCGCGGCGGCGGCGTCCTTCGTCGGCGGCAGCGTCGGCGTCGTGTTGTTCACGCTCTTCGCGCCGCCGCTGGCCGATGTCGCGCTGACCTTCGGCGCGCCGGAGATATTCGCCTTGATGCTGATGGCGTTCGCCACTTTCATCGGGCTTGGCGGCGACGACATCCCCAAGACCATTTTTTCGATCTTCATCGGGCTGGTGTTCGGCGCCGTCGGGCTGGATATCATCTCGGGCGAGCCGAGGCTTATCTTCGGCGACATCCCCGGTTTCTACCACGGCATCAATTTCCTGGTGCTGGCCATC
>JACZQV010000139.1 GCA_022545545.1 Pseudomonadota bacterium | reverse complement strand
CGTGGTTCGAACCCATATTCGCGTTTTTCTATTAATCCCGCTCGACGACAATCAGAGCACCCCCCCCGTAACACCTTGACCTGAGTCCCGAGCGCCGATGGAAATTCTGTCTCTTCTCCTCAATGGCTTTGCCATCGCCTTTGAACCGCTCAACCTGGCGCTGATCATTTTCGGCTGCGCCGTCGGCCTCTTTATCGGCGCCATGCCCGGCCTGGGCTCGGTCAACGGCGTCGCCATTCTATTGCCGATGACTTTCCTGGTGCCGCCGACGGGCGCCATCATCTTTCTCGGCGCCATCTATTACGGGGCCATGTACGGAGGCGCCATCAGTTCCATCATGCTCGGCATACCCGGCGCCTCGACGGCGGTGGCCACCACCTTCGACGGCCGGCCCATGGCCATGCAGGGCAAGGCCGACAAGGCGCTGGTGGCGGCGGCGGCGGCGTCGTTCGTCGGCGGCAGCATCGGAGTCGTGTTGTTCACGCTGTTCGCGCCGCCGCTGGCCGATATCGCGCTGGGCTTCGGCGCGCCGGAGATATTCGCGTTGATGCTGATGGCGTTCGCCACCTTCGTCGGGCTGGGCGGCGACGACATCCCCAAGACCTTGTTCTCCATTTTCATCGGGCTGGTGTTCGGCGCCGTCGGCCTGGATATCATCTCGGGCGAGCCCAGGCTTATCTTCGGCGACATCCCCGGTTTCTTCCACGGCATCAACTTCCTGGTGCTGGCCATCGGCATCTATGGCATCGGCGAGATGCTGTGGACCATCGAGATCTCCAAGGGCAACGTGATGGTCTCGCAGGCGAGCGTCTCCGTACGGCGCATCTGGAATAACTTGGTGGAACTGACGCGGACCTGGAAGGCGATGTTGTTGGGGTCGTTCCTGGGCTATTTCGTCGGCATCCTGCCGGCCGCCGGCGCCACGCCGGGCTCGCTCATGGCCTACGGCTTCGCCAAGCAGATGGCGAAGGACCCCGAGACCTACGGCAAAGGCAACATCAACGGCGTCGTGGCGCCGGAATCCGCCAACAACGCAGCCTCCACCGGCGCCATGCTGCCCATGCTGACCCTCGGCATCCCCGGATCGCCGACGACGGCGATCCTGCTCGGCGGGATGGTGATCTGGGGGCTGGAACCCGGCCCCATGGTGTTCATCGACCACCCCGATTTCGTCTGGGGCTTTATCGCCAGCCTGTACGCCGCCAACCTGTTTTCGCTGTTGATCAACATCGCCTTCATCCCGGCCTTCATCTGGGTGTTGAAGCTGCCGTTCACGATCCTGGCGCCGGTCATCTTCATCCTGTGCATCGTCGGCGGTTTCGTGCCGACGCTGGACATGCACGACGTGTGGCTGATGCTGGTCTTCGGCGTCGTCGGCTACCTCATGCGCAAGCTGGACTACCCGATGGCGCCGGCGGTGCTGGCCATCGTCCTGGGGCCGCTGGCGGAACCGGCGCTTAGGCAGTCGCTGTTGATTTCCGGCGGCTCGTTCTCGATCTTCTTCACCCGGCCGTTCTCCAGCGTATTCATGTTCATCGCCATCGGGCTCCTCGTCATACCCCTCGTAAAACAGGCGATCGACGCCCGGCGGCGGAAGGCGGAACCAACCTGACTTTTTCGAGATCCCGGACCGCGCCCCGGCAAGGGCCGCGCCGGCCGCGGCGATGAGCCTTCACATACGCGGGATTGTGCGAGTTTTTTGTATGGGGTATATCATATACCAGAGTCACAACCCGGCCCCGGAAACCCCGTGACCGCCGAGGACAGCCCATGGCCATCGCCAGGTTGAAGGTCCAGCCCATAGAGGTTGATTTCCGCTTGACGTCCCAGACGTACAAGGCGTTGAAGCACGCCATCACGTCCATGAACATCTATGGCGGCGACGAGGATATCCGCCTCGACGAGCGCCAGTTGTCCCAGGACCTCGGGGTCAGCCGGACCCCCATCCGCGAGGCCATGGCGCGCCTCGCGCAGGAGGGACTTTTGCGCATCGTGGCGCGCAAGGGAGCCTTCGTCGTGCGCAAGACCAAGGCCGAGATCATCGAGATGATCACCGTCTGGGCGGCCCTGGAAAGCATGGCGGCGCGGCTGATCACGCTCCGGGCCGGGGACGCGGAGATCGCCACCCTGCGCAAGATGTTCGCCAGCTTCGAAGGCAAGGAAATCAAGGCCAATATCGACGAATATTCGGACACCAACATTCAATTCCATCAAACCCTGTTGCGCTTGAGTCGGTGCGATCTGCTCAACGAACTGACGGAGAATCTGTTCATCCACATCAATTCGATTCGGGCGAGCACGATCGGCCAGGACGACAGGTTCAACCGCTCCATCATCGACCACATGCATATCATCGAGGCGCTGGAACGGCGCGACACCGAGCTTGCCGAGCGCCTTGTCCGGGACCACACTCTGGACTTGGCGGCGCATGTGGACAAGAACGTGGATTATCTGAGCTAGTGTCCTGTCTCGGAGACAGGGCACTAGCGCGGGTCCGCGCGTTTTAGCACTCACACGTCACAGCCAGGAAACGGGAGATCCGCAATGTCGGACGCGGCGCGCAAGGTTACCGAACTGAAGGTACCTGAGGAGAAAATTTCGGGCGGCCACCTGGTCGCCAAGGCCCTCAGGAACGAGGGCGTGGACGTCATATTCACCCTCTGCGGCGGCCACATCATCGACATCTACGACGGCTGCCTGGATGAAGGCATCAAGATCGTCGACGTGCACCACGAACAGGTGGCCGCCCATGCCGCCGACGGCTACGCGCGCCAGACCGGGAAACCGGGTTGCGCGGTGGTCACCGCGGGTCCGGGAACGACCAACGCCATGACCGGCATCGCCAATGCTTTCCGGGCCGAGAGTCCGATGCTGTTGATCGGCGGCCAGGGGGCCCTGACCCAGCACAAGATGGGATCGCTTCAGGACCTGCCGCACGTGGACATGCTGGCGCCGATTACCAAGTTCGCCGCCACGGTGGCCAGCACCGAGCGCATCGCCGACATGATCTCCATGGCCTTTCGCGAATGTTACAACGGCGCGCCCGGGCCGTCTTTCCTGGAAATCCCGCGCGATGTTCTCGACGCCAAGGTGGATTTCAGCGCCGCGCGCATCCCCGAGGCCGGCCGGTACCGGGCCTCCACCAAGGCCATCGGCGATCCCGCCGATATCGAGAAGCTGGCCGATATCCTGGTCGGCTCCGAACGGCCGTGCGTGTTGCTGGGAACCCAGGTCTGGACCTGCGCCGGCACCGACGCGGCGCGCGATTTCGTGCGCACCCTCAACATTCCCGCCTACATGAACGGGTCCGGCCGCGGCACGCTGCCGCCCGGCGACCCCCATCACTTCCACCGCACCCGGCGCCTGGCCTTCGACAAGGCCGACGTGATCGTCATCGTGGGCACGCCGTTCGACTTCCGCATGGGGTACGGCAAGCGCCTGCGCGCCGACGCCACCGTCGTGCAGATCGACATGGATTACCGCACCGTGGGCAAGAACCGGGACATCTCGCTGGGTCTGGTCGGCGACGTGGGGGCCATCCTCAAGGCCGTCACCGATGCCGCCACCGGCCGCATCGACAAGGGCGCCGGCGGGCGCACGGCGTGGATGGAGGAACTTCGCGCAGAGGAAGAGAAGAGCACGGAAAAGCTGATGCCCCTGTTCACCTCCGACTCGGTCCCCATCCATCCCTACCGGGTGGCCTGGGAGCTCAACGAGTTCCTGACCGACGATACCATTTACATCGGCGACGGCGGCGACGTGGTGACCATCTCGGCGCAGGCCGTCCAGCCGCACAGCCCCGGCCACTGGATGGACCCGGGGCCGCTCGGCACGCTCGGCGTCGGCACGGCGTTCGCCCTGGCCTCGAAGCTGGCCCATCCGGAAAAAGAGGTGCTGTGCTATTACGGCGACGGCGCCTTCGCCATGACCGGCTTCGACATGGAAACCGCCAACCGGTTCAACGCGCCGTTCCTGGCGGTGATCGGCAACAACTCGGCGATGAACCAGATTCGCTACGGCCAGATCATGAAATACGGCGAACAGCGCGGCAACGTCGGCAACATACTGGGCGACGTGCCGTTCGAGGCTTTCGCCGAAATGCTGGGCGGCTACGGCGAGGGCGTCCGCGAGCCCGGCGAGATCCGCCCGGCCCTGGAACGGGCCCGCGAGGCGGTCAAGTCGGGCAAATCGGCCGTGGTCAACATCTGGGTCGATCCCAACGAATACGCCCCGGGCACCAAAGCCCAGACCATGTACAAATAGCCGCGGACGACCGGCCGCGAACGGGCAAAGCGGCCCCGTCCGCCGCGCCGGCGCCCGAGACTTCTGGATTAGGCGACTTGACGATTAGGCGACGAGGAAAACGATGGCAAAAGCTTTGGATGGCATCCGTGTCCTGGACATGACCCACGTCCAGTCGGGTCCTTCTTGCACGCAAATTCTGGCCTGGCTAGGCGCCGACGTGATCAAGGTCGAACGCCCGGGCACGGGTGACATCACGCGCCAGCAGCTGCGCGACCTGCCCGACGTCGACAGCCTGTATTTCACCATGCTCAACTGCAACAAGCGTTCCATCACGCTGAACACCAAGGCGGACAAGGGCAAGGACATTTTCACCAGGCTGATCGAGGCCTGCGACGTGATGGTGGAGAACTTCTCCCCCGGCGCGCTGGATCGCATGGGATTCACCTGGGAGCGCATCCACGAGATCAACCCGCGGATGATCTACGCGTCCATCAAGGGGTTTGGCCCGGGGCCTTATGAAGACTGCAAGGCCTATGAAAACGTCGCCCAATGCATGGGCGGCGCCTGCAGCACCACCGGATTCGATAACGGCCCGCCGCTCGTCTCCGGGGCGCAGATCGGGGATTCGGGGACCGGCATGCACGTGGTCGCGGGAATCCTGGCGGCGCTCTATCAACGCGAGCACACCGGCCGCGGACAGCGGGTGGAATGCGCCATGCAGGACGCCATCCTCAACCTCTGCCGGGTCAAGCTGCGCGACCAGCAGCGCCTGGCCCACGGTCCGCTCAAGGAATACCCGCAATATCCGAACGGCACCTTCGGCGAGCAGGTGCCGCGTGCCGGCCACGCGTCGGGCGGCGGTCAGCCGGGCCACGTGGTGCGATGCGCGCACCGCGGCGCGCGAAGCGGCACCCACGCCGCCCACGGCCCCAACGACTACGCCTACGTGATCATCCAGCCGCAGAGCTGGGCGCCCCTGATGAAGATGATCGGCCGCGCCGACCTGATCGACGATCCCGAGTGGGCGACGCCGGAGGCGCGGCTGACGAAGCTCGACGATTGCTTCGCGTTGATCGAGGGGTGGACCATAACCAAGGACAAGTACCAGGTCATGGAAACCCTCAACGCCCTGGGCGTGCCCTGCGGCCCGGTCCTCGACATGAAGGAACTGGCCGAGGATGACTCCTTGCGGGTGCGCGGGACCGTGGTCGAGGTCGAGCACCCGGAAAGGGGCACCTTCCTGACCGTCGGCAACCCGATCAAGTTGTCGGATTCGGCGACGGAAGTGAAAACCTCGCCGCTCCTCGGCGAGCACACCGATCAGATCCTCAAGGAGATCGTCGGCTACGGGGACAGCGAGATCGAGGCGGCGCGCACCGAAGGGGCGATCTGACACGACGCTTCGGTGACGGCTTCGGTGACGGCGTGAAGCGCCAACCGTAGAGCACCGTAAAGGACCCCGCTTGCGTGGCGGGGTTATTCTTTCGTGGTATTAACGGCATAGCTCCGCCCCTTGACTCCTCCCAAGCAGAGTCCGACCATCATAAGAAGAATAACCTTACAAAAAGAATACAATTATTAAACGGTTGGCGCCGCGGCGAAGGCAACGGGCGGCGCGGTGCCGGCAAGCGAATCCGAGACGGTGTAGCCGCCGTCCGGGCGGCCGCCGTCTCATCCCCGTGATGTCCTATACCGGGAGGACGGGACGATGCGGTATGGAATTTCCTCACTGGTCTTGGTTTCCGCACTGTATTTGGCGGCGGGCGAGTCCGCAAAATCCGCGTCTGAGTGGGAGGAAGGAAAACCCATGACGACCACGATTGCGGAGACTTACGATTTCTTTACGGTCACGAGGGCCCGAAAAAAAATCGGGCTAGAGAAAGACACTGAGGTATTTACACTCGGGATCGGGGGAACGACCGTGGGTTTTTTGGCGGTCGTGACTCTAACTGAGACTGATATATACGACGGTTTCACAGATGATTTTACCTCGTATTTGGAGAAAGAGTCTAATAAAGAATACTATAAAAGAAAATCCGTCGATTTTTCGGATACAAAGATAAAGCGTAGAGAAAACAAGTATGGATATTTGCAATATATGGACAGAACGGATAGCCTTTACAGGTGTGTCATTTTCGGGGAACGCCTAGGAGCGGTCATAGGAGATGAGATAATAGTTGGAAGGCTCTGTCTAAGCAGGAGACATCCGGAAGTCGAAAAACTGGATCAACACCTTTTTGAGTTCGTTGAAAACCTGCGGTTTGATGGATCGGGAAAACAGCTGACCGCACTCCGTGGAGAAGGATCAAAAAAACGGTCCCCTTCCAAAACCGCCCCGGCCGCGCCCGAGACCCGACCAGCCGAGGCCGACTTTAATGCTGGGCGTGCTGCGTATACACAAGGCGACTATGCGACGGCCGTTCGTAAGTGGCGTCCGCTTGCCAAGCAGGGGTACGCCAAAGCTCAAAGCAATCTCGGCTGGATGTACAGAAAGGGCCGCGGCGTCCCCCAGGACTACGCCGAGGCGGTGGGATGGTGGCGCAAGGCCGCCGAGCAGGGCTTCGCCGAAGCTCAAAGCAATCTCGGCGTCATGTACAGAAACGGCCGAGGCGTCCCCCAGGACGACGCCGAGGCGGTGAAGTGGTATCGCAAGGCCGCCGAGAAGGGGTACGCCAATGCTCAAAGCAATCTCGGCTTCATGTACGAGCGCGGCCTAGGCGTGACGCAGGACTACGCCAGGGCGGTGGGATGGTATCGCAAGGCCGCCGAGCAGGGCCACGCCAGGGCCCAAAACAATCTCGCCTGGATGTACAGAAAAGGCCGCGGCGTGCCAAAGGACGACGCCGAGGCGGTGAAGTGGAATCGCAAGGCCGCCGAGAAGGGGTATGCCAGGGCCCAAATCAATCTCGGCTTCATGTACAGTAAAGGCCACGGCGTGCCGCGGAACGACGTACAGG
>JACZQV010000138.1 GCA_022545545.1 Pseudomonadota bacterium | reverse complement strand
CACCGGGCCGCCACTGTCCCCGGGGCCGGCGGGTATCCCGACATGAAAAATAATTTTATTGCTTTCGAGCGCGTTCACCGCCAGAAGATTTCCATTTCTAGAGCCCGCGGATTGGGGATCATTCAAAGCATAAACCGGATCGCCCTTTTTCATCAGAGAAGAATCTCCGAGAGACAGCCGTTTCCACGAAACCGGCCCGGAGGGTTGCATCTCCAACACCGCCACATCGTAGACCATGAACGATTGATTCAAACGCGCGGGATGCGTGGACCCGTCCGTCAGGCGGATGCGAATCTTTTGTGCGTCTTTCACTGCATGGTTGGACGTCAACACGGTTCCCTGCGCTCCGGCGAGAAAACCCGTGCCGGCGGTCCGCCATTTGGGAGCCGTGGGCAGGCCGGGAATCGATTCGATCTGCTCGAAGTCTTTGGGATCAAGCCCCAGTTCCCGATAGGCCTGTTTGAGGCTGCGGCGAATGATACCAAGGTTGGTAACGGCCTGGGCGTCTTGGCGCCGGGCGTAGGCACGCGCGGCCATTCTAAATTGCGCGATCGCCTGGGGACCCTGCCCGGAACGGAACAGCAAGGTTCCCAGCGCGTGATGCGCCTCCGCCCAATCGAGACGCAGGTCCAGCGCGTTGCGGTAGGCCTGAATCGCCGCCGGGCTGTTTTCCTGCAAGGAATGTTCGAATCCTTGGCGGTACCAGTCCTCGGCGGACTGCGCCCCAGCCAGGGCCGTCAGCAGAAGCAGGCCGAGCCCCCACAGAACAGCGATCCTAAATGGTTTCATCCTGTTCTCCCAAAAAAATCCGCAGGTTATTGTAATTCATCCGGCTGCCCGACAAAAGCGGGTCTTTCGCGCCTGCGAACCATTTGTTTACAACCAGTTGCGGGAGCCCTTGACATCGGCCCCCGGTTCACATATTTTAGGGGGCAGGCCGGGACCCTCAGGGGGAGCCCAAGGCCTCAAAAATCACCGGTTACACAGGGAGGTGCACCTATGGAATGGCTGGATATTGGAAGTTCTGGAGGATTTTTAATGGGAGCCCTGGCAGTGTTGGCGATAGGGGGATTTATGTTTTTTCTGGGGAAAAATATGGAATGACAAGTGGCACGTTGCCTTCACTTGCACTTCATTCGGGGCCGTCCTTCGGGACGGCCTTTTTTATTGGGCATCAATCCTTCACGTCGGGGCTGTAGAGTTTTTTGTACTCGTCGATGGAGGAGCGGTCGGTCATGCCGGAGATGTAATCGCCGACGCCGCGCGCCTTTCGGGTCTCGTCGGCGCCATTCACATCGCGCTGCCAGTCGGGCGGCAGGCGGCTGGGATCGTCGAACAGCAATTCGAACAGGTCATGGACGACCCGGCGGGCCTTGCTCGCCATGCGTTTGACCTTGTCGTGGCGGTACATGCGCTCGAACAGGAACGATTTCAACGCCCGGTCGTTTTCGGCCATGGTTTCGGAGAACGCGACCACCGGGGCGCCGAGATCGCGGATAGCCTGCGCCGATTCCGGCTTGGCGTCCTCGATGCGCCGGCGGGTCTCGTTCAAGAGGTCGTTGACCATGGCGTCGATCAGGCGGCGCACCGATTCGTGGATCACCCGGGTGCGCTCGAGGCCGGGATAGCGCGCCATCACTTCGGCGAAGACCGGCCCGACCAGGGGAATATCCTTGAGGTCGTCGATGGCGAAGAGTTCGGCGCGCAGGCCATCGTCGATGTCGTGGTTGTTATAGGCAATATCGTCCGACAGCGCCGCGACTTGCGCCTCGGCGCCCGGGTAGGTGTGAAGCTCGAGGTCGTGTTCGCGGTCATATTCCTCGATCGGTCCGGGAAGGGGCTTGTTCTCTCCCCGCCCCTTGAGCGGCCCGTTGTGCTTGGCGATACCCTCGAGGGTCTCCCAGCAAAGGTTGAGCCCGTCGAACTCGGCGTAGCGTTTCTCCAGCCTGGTCAGGATGCTCAGCGACTGGGCGTTGTGGTCGAAACCGCCATAATCCTTCATCGCCTCGTCCAGCGCCTCGCCGCCGGCGTGGCCGAAGGGGGTGTGACCGAGATCGTGGGCCAGCGCCAGGGCCTCGGCCAGATCCTCGTTCAGCGCCAGCGCCCGGGCGATGGAGCGGGCGATCTGGGAGACCTCGAGGCTGTGGGTCAGGCGCGTGCGGTAATTGTCGCCCTCGTGATAGACGAAGACCTGGGTCTTGTATTTGAGGCGCCTGAAGGCCGCCGAATGGATGATGCGGTCGCGGTCGCGCTGGAAAACAGAGCGCGTCGGGCTTTCCGGCTCGCCATAGAGGCGGCCGCGGCTCTGCCCGGGCGCACAGGCATAAGGGGCGTACTGCAAGGGATGCGCCATGGCGGCAACCTACAGTCCCGGCGCCTTCCAGGCAATCACCCATTCGCCCATCCCAAGCGGCATCTTAGCCTCCCCCTGGGCACGGCCCCGGGCGCCCACACGCCGGTTGGAAACCGCTGCCAAAGTGCCTATATTTCAGATCATGGATATAAACGAAGGCCAACCTGATGATACCGGCATGGGCGGCGGCGACAGCTCCGGCCCGGCGCCGGGCGTCGTCCTGACCGAGCGGGCGGCGGCCAGGATCGCCCACCTCCTGACGAGTGAGGAGAACAAGGATTCGATGCTGCGTGTCGCCGTTTACGGTGGCGGCTGCTCGGGCTTCCAGTACTCCTTCTCCTTCGACGACACCAAAAACGACGACGACACCCTGATCGAGAAGAACGGCGTCACCGCCGTCATCGACGAGGTCTCGATGGGGCTGCTCGCCGGTTCCGAGATCGACTACGTCGATGAGATGATCGGCGCCTCCTTCGCCATCAGGAACCCCAACGCCACCTCGTCGTGTGGCTGCGGAAATTCCTTCTCCCTCGGCTGATCAAAGATTTTCGTTATGCTAGGATCAAGGTCGGCCATTGGCGCCGGCCTTTTTTGCGCGCCCCTACGGGGAGGAGCCTAAGCGTTGAAGATCGCCACCTGGAACGTCAACTCGATCAGGGCGCGCCTGCCGCGCGTCCTCGAATGGCTGGAGGCGGCCAGGCCCGACGTCGCGCTGCTGCAGGAGATCAAGACCGTGGACGAAGGCTTCCCACGCCTCGAGATCGAGGAGTTGGGCTATAACGTCGCCGTCGCCGGGCAGAAGACCTATAACGGCGTCGCCATCCTGTCGAGGTTCCCGATCGAGGACGTGACGGCGGCGCTTCCCGGCGATGCCGGCGACGGCCAGGCGCGCTATCTGGAGGCGGTGACGGGAAGCGATGGCCTCCTCATCCGGGTGGCGTCGATCTACCTGCCCAACGGCAATCCCGTGGACTCCGAGAAATTTCCCTACAAGCTCCGCTGGATGGAGCGCTTGTGCGACCACGTCAGGGGGTTGCTGAACTTCGAGGAGGCGTTCGTCTTGGGCGGCGATTACAACGTCGCGCCCGATGACCAGGATATCTACGACCCCGAGCGCTTTGCCGACGACGCGCTCTGCCGGCCGGAAACACGGGAACGCTTCCGCACCCTGATGTTCCTCGGCCTGACCGACGCCTACCGCGCGTTCCATCCCGGCGAGATCGGATACACCTATTGGGACTACCAGGGCGGCGCCTGGCAGAAGGATTTCGGCCTTCGCATCGATCACCTGCTGCTCTCGCCCCAGGCGGCGGATCTGCTCACCGCATCGGAGATCGACCGCGAGCCGCGCAAGAAGGAAAAGCCGTCCGACCACACCCCCATCTGGTGCGAGCTGAAGAAGCGCGGGTCATGAGAACCTAGGGCGCCGGTCCGCCCTCGAGGATCGCCATGAGCCAAACCGAGGACCCCGTTCCCGACCGCACCGCATTCCGCGGCGGCGCGGCCGCGCGATCGAGGCTTGCGCTCCTCGGCTTCGCCCTCGCCCTTCTCTTCGCCCTCGCCCTGGCGATCTCCGGGCCCGGCCACCGTTTCGGCCTTTGGGACTGGCGGACGGGGATCACGATCCTGAAATGGGCCGCCTATGGCGGCATCGGCGCCGCCTCGGTCTCCCTCCTCGGCGCCGTCCTGGCCCGCCCCGGCGGCGGCCGGCGGGGTTTCATCTTCGCCCTTCTCGGTGTCGTCATCGGCCTCGCCGTCACCGCCATTCCGTGGCAGATGAAACGAACGGCGCGGTCCGTTCCGCCGATCCACGACATCACCACCGACAGCGAAAACCCGCCCCGGTTCAAAGCGCTGCTGCCGCTTCGCGCCGGGGCGCCAAATCCGGCGGTCTATGGCGGCGCCGGCATCGCCATCCAGCAGCTCCGGGCCTATCCCGACATCGTCCCCGCTATCCTCGCGCTGTCACCCGCCCAGGCCTTCGAGCGCGCCTTGGCGACGGCCAGGGACATGGGCTGGACGGTGGTCGAAGCGGACAAGGCGGCGGGGCGGATCGAAGCCACCGACCGGACCCTTTGGTTCGGGTTCGTCGATGACGTCGTCATCCGCATCACCCCGGCGGCGGGGAGCGGCAGCCGCGTCGACGTGCGCTCGCTCTCGCGCGTCGGCAGGAGCGACCTCGGGACCAACGCCAAACGTATCCGCGCCTTCCTCGCCAGACTCAAGGGAGGCTGAACCGCGCCGGCCTGCCGCGGCCTGGCTTCGACGTGGCGAAGGCCCGGCACCGGTCGCGCTTCAAGGCGGCGGGCGATCGGATGTCGGCGCCCGATCAGATATCGGCGTAGGTGTGGGTCTCGCCCTTGGCGCCGGGATGGGTCACCGCCCCCTTGGCGGCGGAACCGACGAGCTGGGCGAAACGCCACAAGGCGCCCGAGTTGTGGTTGGTCTTGCGCGGCTTCCATTTCTGGCGCCGGGCCTCGAGCTCCCCATCGCTTAGCTCGACCTCGAGGGTGCCTTCATTGGCGTCGATACTGATGATATCGCCCTCCTCGATCAGGCCGATGACGCCGCCGACGGCGGCCTCGGGGGAGACATGGCCGACGCAGAAGCCCCTGGTGGCGCCGGAGAACCGCCCGTCGGTGATCAGCGCCACCTTCTCGCCGAGGCCCTTGCCGTAGATCGCCGAGGTGGTCGACAGCATCTCGCGCATGCCCGGCCCGCCCTTGGGGCCTTCGTAGCGGATGACGATGACGTCGCCGTCGTTGATCCTGTCCTCGACCACGGCCTCGAAGGCGTCTTCCTCGCGCTCGAACACCCGGGCAGTGCCCCTGAAGGTCAGATCGGTCATGCCCGCCACCTTGACGATGGCGCCCTCGGTGGCGAGGTTGCCCTTGAGCCCGACGAGGCCGCCGGTGGGCGAGATCGGATCGTCGGCCGGGCGCACCACGTCCTGGTCCTCGGGGAAGACGACATCGGCCAGGTTCTCCGCCTGGGTCTTGCCGGTCACCGTCAGGCAGTCGCCGTTGAAATAGCCGTTATCGAGAAGCGTCTTCATCACGATCGGCATGCCGCCCGCCTGATGGAGATCGGTGGCGACGTAATCGCCGCTCGGCTTGAGCGAGGCGATATAGGGGGTGCGCTTGAAGATCCCGGCGACGGCGTCGAGATCGAAATCGATGCCCGCCTCATGGGCGATGGCCGGCAGGTGAAGCGCGCCGTTGGTCGACCCGCCGGTGGCGGCGACCACCACGGCGGCGTTCTCGAGCGCCTCCCTGGTGACGATGTCGCGCGGACGGATCTTGCTCGCCAGCAGCTCCATCACCGCCGCGCCCGAGGCGTTGGCATAGGCGTCGCGCGATTCAAACGGCGCCGGCGTCCCGGCCGAACCCGGCAGGGCGAGGCCGATGGCCTCGGACACGCAGGCCATGGTGTTGGCGGTGAACTGGCCGCCGCAGGAGCCCGCCGACGGGCAGGCCACGCATTCGAGCTCATAGAGTTCCTCGTCGGTCATGTTGCCGGCGGCATGCTGGCCGACGGCCTCGAACACGTCGCCGACGGTGACGTCCCGGCCCTTGAACCTGCCGGGCAGGATGGTGCCGCCATACATGAACACCGCCGGCACGTTGAGCCTGAGCATCGCCATCATCATGCCGGGCAGCGACTTGTCGCATCCCGCCAGCGTCACCAGCGCGTCATAGCAATGCCCGCGCACGGTGAGCTCGACCGAATCGGCGATGACCTCGCGGCTGACCAGCGACGACTTCATCGCCTCGTGTCCCATGGCGATGCCGTCGGTGACGGTGATGGTGGTGAACTCCCTCGGCGTGCCGCCGTGGGAATCGACGCCGATCTTCACCGCCTGGGCCTGGCGCGACAGCGTGATGTTGCAGGGCGCGGCCTCGTTCCAGCAGGTGGCGACGCCGACGAAGGGTTGATGGATCTCCTCGTCCGTCAGACCCATGGCATGGTAGAACGAGCGGTGCGGCGCGCGCTCCGGCCCCTCGGTGACGTGGCGGCTCGGCAGCTTCGATTTATCGAACTTCGTCTTCTTCACATCGTCGGGCATGGCTTCACTCCGTCCCTAACCGTGACAACCGGTCCGCCAGCATAATGAGGGAGGGTAACGCTGCCTAGGGGTTTGCAGACGCCTTTTGGCGCCGCCTTCGATGGCGGCGGGCCTTCGCCACGCCGAAGCGGCTTCGGCCGCGCAGGCGGGCGGGGTGTTTCATCAAGAAGAAGGGCCGTGGACCCCGTTTCGGGGGCCGACGGCCAATCGTTCGGTTGCGGGGCCGAGCGCGCGGGCCCGCGAACCTGTCTTATGCCTTGAGCGCCGCTTTCACCCGTTCGGGCGTGAACGGCATGTGATAGAGCCGCTTGCCGGTCAGCGCGTGGAAGGCGTTGGCCACCGCGGCGGCGACCCACGGGTTGCCGATCTCGCCGATGCCCGTCGGCTTGGTGTCCTTGTCGATGAACTCGACATGCAGCTCGTCCGGGGCCTCGGCCATGCGCAGCACCTTATAGTCGTGGAAGTTGGATTGCTCGACGATGCCGTTCTTCATCGTCGCCCGTTCCTTCAGCACGGCGGAAAGGCCGTAGATGATGCCGCTTTCGAGGTTGCGCCTGGCCGAGTCGGGCTGGACGATGGTGCCGCCGTCGATGGCGAGCCAGGCCTTGTGGACCCGGATCTTGCCCGACTTGCGATCGAGCGAGATTTCCGCCACGCCGGCGCCGAGCGAACGGGAGCGCTCGGACATCGACAGTCCCACCGCCCGGCCCTCGGGCCGCTTCGCCTGCCAGTCGGACATCCTGGCGACGGTTTCCAAAACCGTCCGCGCCTTGTTGGAAGGCGACATGCGCTGGA
>JACZQV010000137.1 GCA_022545545.1 Pseudomonadota bacterium | reverse complement strand
GATCCCTTGAGTTCGCCTTCGAGATCCAACTCGTAACCGGGAGGCAGGGCGATCTCAGCAAGGCCGCTCTGCATCATCGCGTAGAGTTCGAGAGCGGTTTTGTCAGGGTGCTTACCGGCGATGGTGACGGCGCGCTTCTGGTTGAAGCGGCGTATCCGACTGGGCTCGACGACCCCTTCGATATCCGCGATCTGAAGCAGCGGAACCGGGCCGCCTAGGGCTGCGGAGTACACTTCGACAGATCGAATGCGGTCAAGGCTTTCCCGGCGATCGGCTTGTGCGCGAATGACCACCGGGATCAATTTGTCTCCTTCGCGGTAGCTTGTGACCGTCTCGCCGTCGAAGGTGGCCGATAGCGTCTTGGCGATGTCTTGACTCGAAACAGCCGCGCGCCGTGCCCTCTCTTGATCGACTTCGACGCGAAGCTTTAGGACGGCGTTTTCCCAGTCGTTGCGAACAGCAACGATCCCGTCGACGCCAATGAACACGTCTGTGATGTCGGCTACGAGTCGTCGTAGTGAATCGATATTGGCCCCGCGTACGCGCAGTTCCACGGTGCCTAGAGCGGCGGGTCCAAGGAAGAGCAGATCCGCGCGTCCGGTCGCCTCGGGGAGGTCGCTTTGGATGAAGTCCTCAGTACGGCGCATAACCGTTGGGACTTGCTCTGAAGTCCGAGTGTTGACGACGAGGAAGGCTTTGTTGGGCTGAGGGTCATTGGGTGAGAGGGCCAAGAAAAACCGAGGCCCGCCTCCACCCACGTAAGCCAGCACATCCGTTACCTCGGGGTTTTGCTCTGCGTCCCCAAGATAAGCCGCAAGCTTTCGGGTCGTCGCGATGGTTTGGTCTATGTGTGCCTGCGCGGGAAGGTCGACGTAGACCGTGAATTGGCTACGTGACGACGGGGCGAGCGAACGTTGCTTTACGAGCTGGAACACCTGTCCCGCTGCGAAGAGAAGGGCCAGCATTAGGAAAACGAACGCGATGCGATGGTCAAGGATGCGTACGAGGGCGCAGCGATAGGCGCGATAGGGCCGGGAATTCAGAGTCTGTTCTGAGCCGCCCTGGGCCTCGCCGCTCTCAGGGAGAAACCAGTAGCAGAGAGCGGGAGCCACCGAGATCGCGAGAAGCCACGATCCCATCAGGGCGATAGTCAGCACTTGCCCGAGCGATCGGAGGAATTCACCCATCGAGTCTGCGACGAGCATGAGGGGCAGGAACGCGAGAATAGTCGTGAGCGAACTCGTCAGAAGTGGAATCGCAAGGGATCGCGGCGCCCCGAGTGCAGCGTCCAGCCGGCCAGCACCTTCGTCAAGACGCCGACGGATGTCTTCGGCGACCACGACGCCGTTATCGACCAAGAGGCCGAGGGAAACGATGATCGCGGCGATAGAAATCCGGTGAAGCACGATCCCAAAGACGGACATGCCCATCAGCGTGAGCAGCATCGTGAGTGGCACCATGGCGCCGACGATCAGTCCAAGCGCGCGCAGAGCCACCCCGTGGCCCAACGGGGACAGGCCCAGAAGCAGCGCCGCTTCGGCGGCGAAGTAACCGTAGACCGTGAGGCCGGTTAGCCGGCGCAGCCAGATATAGGCGTAATAGGCGTTCTCATCGGTGATCGTCACCAGGCGCAGGCCCGCCGCCTTCGGCGCCAACACCAGCCGGGCAAGCACCAGGACCGCGCGGGCCAGCACGCTGGCGTTGACCAGCGCCAGCACGATCAGCCCGATGGTCTTCCCGGGCGCGACCAAGGACAGGGCGCCGTAGGTCACCGCGGCGAACACCGCCAGGGGGATGAAATCGAGGAGGGTGCGCAAACCCAGAAACGCCGAGGTCATGAGGATGGATTCGCTTTCGCGCGCCTCGACATTGCCCCGCGCACGCGCAAGCAACCGCGATGCCAGCCGTTCGGCGGCGAAGCCGGCAATGAAGACGATGATCAGGGCGATGAAAAGATCGACCCAGAAGGCGCGGGCCTCGGCGGTGCTGGTCTGGCGCTCGAACCAGGCGCCGAGCGCCGGCAGATCGCGCGCCGCCGCCGCCAGGGCAAGCACATCGGCGCTTATGCCGCTGAGCGCGTCGGAGACCTCGAAGATCAGCTTAGCGCCGAGGCTCTCGACCGGCGTCGGCTCCGCTTCCGGCTTTCCGGCCGCCTTCCTGGCCTCGATCGCGGCGCGGAGATCCTTGACGAAGCGCTCGCGCGCGTCGGCGTCCTCCAGGGTCTTGGCCAGGTTCTCGAGATCCGTACGCCCGACCGCCCCGCCCTTGCCCGCTTCCGCCGTGGCCGCGCCCGGCATCTGGGCGTCGGCCGGCGACGGCTGGGCGATGATCATGGCGGCCGCGAAAACGGCCGCCAGCACCAACACAAGATAATTCTTCATTCTGCTCGACAGGGCGCGCGCTCCCGGTCCGGCGTTGAGGGTGTTACCGGGGCGCGACACTAGCCCCTTCGTTCTGCCCTGTCATATTTTTTGGCGGCACACCCCATCGATATCCCTGGATTATCAGGATCTTTGCCAAAAAAAGCCGATTACCCGCACGGCGGCGGCGGGGGGAATAAAGATTTCCTAAACCTCTCGATCCTAGCATTCGCCTCCGATGGGGCATGCCCAAGGCCGAGCGCACCGGCGCGCCGCCATATCGAAGTTGGATCGGAAAAACAAGGATCGGGACCGGCGAAGGTGAAAGCGGAGATCATCGAACTCGGACACTCCTCATTCGGTGGCGCCGCGGGGCCGACCGCAGGCGCGCCCGCCGCCGGCAAGGACCTGCTCGAGACCGGGCTCGGCCATCATCGCTCGGGCGATCTCGCCAAGGCCGAGACCGCCTACAAGCGCCATTTGCGCAAGCACCCGCGCGATCCCAATGCGCTCCATCTCCTGGGTCTCATCGCCCATGAGCGCGGCCGCTCCTCGCGCGCCCTGCAACTGATCGGCAAGGCGATGGCTGAGACGCCCGGGGATGCCAACCTCCATCATGTCAAGGGTTACGTCCTGCAAGGCGCCGGCAGGCTCGAGGAAGCGGCCGAGAGCTACGCCCAGGCGTTAAAGTCGATGCCGGACGCCGCGCTCAGCCACACCAACCTCGGCAACGTGCTCAAGGGCTTGGGACGGTACGACGAGGCCGTGGCCCACCACCGGCGCGCCGTGGAGATCGACCCCGTCTTCGCCGAGGCGTGGTCGAATCTCGGCTTGACCCACAAGGCCGGGGGCGATCGGGACGCGGCGCTCGAAAGCTTCGAAAGGGCGCTGGCGCTTAAGCCCGGCCACGCCGAGTTCCATTACAACTTCGCCAACGCGCTCCTCTCCTACGGACGGGTAGCGGAAGCGGCCGAGGGCTTCGCCCGCACCGTCACCCTGGCGCCCGGCCATGTCCGCGCCCACGCCAATCTCGGCGTGGCGCTGAAGGAAGAAGGGCGGATGGTCGAGGCGATCGCCAGCCTGCGCACCGCGATCGCGCTCGATCCCGCCGATGCCGACGGCCACTGGAACCTGGGCCTGGCGCTGTTGCTCGACGGCGCCTTCGAGGAGGGCTGGCGGGAATATGAGTGGCGCCGGAAAATCCCCGAGATCGGCGTCCGTTCCTTCGATGCGCCGGCGTGGGACGGCGCGCCGTTCGCCGGCAAGACGCTGCTCATCCACGCCGAACAGGGCCTCGGCGATGCCCTGCAGTTCATCCGTTACGCCAGGCTCGCCAAGGAGAAGGGTGGTACCGTCATATTCGAGTGCCCGGCGCCGTTGATGAAGATTGCCGCAAGCGCGCCCGGCATCGATCGACTGACCGCCCGGGGCGATGCGCCGGCGCCGTTCGATATCGAGGTCCCGCTGATCAGCCTGCCGGCGGTGCTCGGAACCACCGCCGAAACCATACCGGCGGATATCCCCTATCTCGCCCCGGACGCGGCGCTGGTCGCGCGCTGGAAGGAGCGGCTCGGCGGCGGTGCCGGGTTCAACATCGGCATCGCCTGGCAGGGCAATCCTTCCTATAAGGCCGACGGTCGTCGCTCGATCCCGCTTGCGCATTTCGCCGCCCTGGCCGGCATCGGCGGCGCCCGGTTCATCAGCCTGCAGAAGGGTCATGGCGCCGAACAGCTCTTAGGTTTCGCCGGGGGCTCGGCGATAACCGATCCGGGAGCGGATTTCGACGAGGCCAACGGCGCCTTCATGGACTCCGCCGCCGTGATCGCCAACCTCGATCTCGTGATCACGTCCGATTCCGCCGTCGCCCATCTCGCCGGCGCGCTTGGCCGCGAGACCTGGATGGCGCTCCCCCGCATACCCGATTGGCGCTGGGGCCTGGAAGGCGAGACGACGCCCTGGTACCCGACCCTGCGGCTCTTCCGTCAAGCCCAAGCCGGGGACTGGGACGCGGTCTTCGCCCGCCTGGCCGAAGCCCTCACGGCAAGGATCGAGGGCGGAGGGTAATACCGGAACTCCTGTCCCCGGAACTCCGAAAAATCAAATGATTAGCCCTCAACATCGCGCCTTGCGCGCGGTGTCGTGCCTTTTCTCAGAATCCACACCAGGCCCTTGCCACCCGCCGATAGGCCTCGACCGCCTGCTCGATGCGCTCCACGTGGCAGTATTCGTCGGTCTGATGGGCCATCTCCGCTTCGCCGGGACCAAGGATGACGGTCGGCACGCCGCCGTAAGCGGGGGTCAGGACCGAGGCGTCGGTGAAATACGTGGCCGTGCGAATCCCCGGGGGCTCGCCCAGGATGTCGGTCATGATGGCGAAGACGTCTTCCATCCACGGGTTGCGCGGGTCCGTCCACACCCCTTCCACATCGACCAGCGAGCTGATCTCCACCTCCTCGCCCAGCTCGGAAGCGAGCATGTCGCTCAGGCTTTCGTGGGTCTGTCCGGGAACGGTGCGGATGTCGATGGTGATAACGGATTCGTCGGGAACCGAGTTGATGTTCATCCCGCCGCGGATCGTGCCCACATTCAGGGTCGGCGTGCCGAGATGGGGATGGGGCGCCACGTTGAAGCCGAAGTCCTCCAGCTTGCCCACCGCGCGCGCCGCCTTGTAGATGGCGTTGATCCCCTTTCCCGGCATCGACCCGTGGGCGGTCACGCCCTTGGTCCTGGCCTCCAGCCACAACGCCCCCTTGTGGCCGACGAAGGGTTGGTTGGAGCTCGGTTCGCCGACGACGATGGCTCCGGCCCGGCCCAGGACGGCGCCCAGACGGGCCAGGTGATACGCGCCCTCGCACCCCGTCTCTTCGCCGGCGGTGATGACCAGCACCAGACCGCCGGCGGGCCGGGACAACCGGGCAAGACCGAGAGCGGCGATGACGAAGGCGGCGACCCCGCTCTTCATGTCGCTGGAGCCCCGGCCGTAGAGCTTGCCGTCCTCGATCTCGCCGCTGAATGGATCCGCGCTCCACGGCTGGGCGCCGAGCGGCACCGTGTCGATGTGGCCGGTGAAACAGAGCGGCGGCCTGTCGTCGCTGCCGCCGAGCCGGGCGACCAGGCTGGTCCGGGCCTCGGCGAATTCGTAGAACCCGACCTCGAATCCGCCGCCCTCGAGTAGCCGGCCCAGGTACTCGGCGCAGGACCTTTCCTGGCCGGGCGGATTGATGGTGTCGAAACGCAACAGTTGACGGGTCACTTCCAAAGCGGACGGCGGGGCGGACATAGGTCCCTCCTCCCGATGTGATGGAGGCGGCGCCCGGCGGGTTTTTGGCCAAGGCGCTCAGCCAAAATAGGCCTCATGCACCTCCCTGGTCCGGCCCAGTACCTCGGGCGTGCCGTGGGCGACGACCCGTCCCTTGGACAGCACATAGCCGTAATCGGCGATGGCAAGGGTCTGGCGGACGTTCTGTTCGACAAGAAAGACGGTGACGCCCTGTTCGTTGATGCGCCGGACGGTGTTGAAGTTCTCCTTGACCAGGATCGGCGAAAGCCCGAGCGACGGCTCGTCCAGCAGCAGAAGCTTGGGCGCGCCCATCAGGCCGCGGCCTATGGAGACCATGGCCTGCTCGCCGCCCGACAAGGTGCCGGCAATCTGTTCCTTGCGTTCCTTGAGCTGGGGGAAGGTCTCGTACACCTGGTCGAGACGCTTGCGCACGACCTCCGACGAGGTTTCCTGATACCCGCCCAACCGCAGATTTTCCTCCACGGTGAGCTTGGCGAAGACCTTGCGGCCCTCGGGGATGCACGCGATTCCCGTGGCGATGATCTTGTGGGTGGGGAGGCCCGTGAGCTCGGTGCCGTCGAAGACGATGCGGCCCCGGTTGGGCGGCGTCAGCCCAAGGATGGAGCGAATCAGCGTCGACTTGCCGGAGCCGTTCGAGCCCAAAAGACAGGTGATCTTGCCCGGCGCGCCCCTGAGCGAGATGTCCTCGAGGACGTCGGCCTTGTCGTACGCGGTATAAACGCCCTCGACAATCAGTTCGTTCTCGCCGCCGGCGCTCATTGGATTCCCAGATAGGCTTCCTGCACCAGCTTGTCCTCGGCTATTTCCCGATAGGTTCCTTCACAGATCTTCTGGCCGAAGTTGAGAACCACGCAGGTGTTGGTGATGCGCTCGATGACGCCCATTTCATGCTCGATGATGATGATCGTCAAATCCTCCAGGCGCTCCTTGATCTCGAGAAGATCGTCCATCAGTTCCCTGGTCTCGTCGTGAGTCATGCCGGCCGACGGTTCGTCGAGCAAAAGAAGCTTGGGACGGCTGATGAGGGCCCGGCAGATCTCGATACGCCGGCGGTCGATCATGGGAAATGCGCTAACCGCCTCGAACATGCGATCGGCCAAGGGCGGGTCGAACACCTTCACCAGCTCCCGGGCGCGGTCGAAATTTTCCTCGAACTGCCGCTTGAAGTCCTGGCGCCGGACCAGGTTGAACCACAGGCCCTGGTCCAGCCGCATGTGATTGCCGACCATGACGTTGTCGAAAATGGACAACGACAACGACAGGCGCGAACGCTGGAAGGTGCGGGCGATCCCGGTCCGGTAAACGGCCTGCGGCGAGAGATCCGTGATGTCTTTGCCGTCGAATTCGACGACGCCGCCGCTCGTCGGATAGATGCCGGTGACGACGTTGAAGAACGTTGTCTTGCCCGAACCGTTGGGGCCGATCAGGCCGAGGATCTCTTGCGGGCGGACCGCGATATCCAGCGAATCCACGGCGACCAGGCCGCCGAACCGCTTGCTCAGGTCGCGGGAAACCAGAAGGCCGTCCGCCGCGCCGGTCATTTGGGTTGCCACCCCGGCAGGTAGGTCCTGAGCGG
>JACZQV010000136.1 GCA_022545545.1 Pseudomonadota bacterium | reverse complement strand
GCGCCTATTGGCAGATCGCCGACGCCGGGACGCGCAAGCGCTTTCTCGATCTGTTGAAGGCCATCACGCCGGGCTGAGCCGGCCCGCCTGCGCGGCCGGCCCTGGCTCCGCCGAAGCGAGGCTTCGCCCGGCCCGCTGCGCCAGCGAAGCGTGGCGAGAAGGCCAAAGGGGTCAAGATATGGCGCCGGTCACTCGGGGCCGGGTGATGCCCGCCTGCCCCGGCGCCAAGCGTGGATGTTGAAGGGCTTCTCGATGTTCCGCGTCATGCTGATGACCGCCTCGCGGACGAAGACGGCGCCCGATCGTACCCGCGCCTCGGCGCGGACGGTGAAGACCCGGCCGCGAGAGCGCGAGGCGTATTGCCGCCCGAGCCCCGGCAGTGTCGTTATCCGCGCGCCGCCGAGTTCGGCCCCGGCCATCTGCCCCGCCCCTTGTTCGCCCGCCCCCGGCCGAGCTTGCCTTTGCTCGGTGAAGGCCTCCACCGCTTCCGCGTCGACGCCGGGAAGGGCCAGGAGCACGATCGCCGGCGCCACCGTCACATCGACGCCCTTGGAGCGCGAATGGACGGTCAGGCCGGGGGCGGCCAGGGCGTAGACCTGGCGCGTCATGCCGAGCACCTGGTGCAACTCCTCCACCGCCTCGAACGGTTTGTTCTTGGGGCCCCAGGCGAGGCCGGCGGCGCGGTACTCCGCATCCTCGGCGCCGCCGAGGTGGGTCTCATCATCCGCGTCGCGGAAATCGGCGATGGCGGCGGTGAGCGCTTGCGCCTCGCCGTCGGCGAGGCCGACGGCGACGAGGAGGCCCTGGATGAGCTCGTCCGGCGCCGCGTTGAGGTCGATCTTGCCGGCCTCGTCATCGATGACGATGCTAACCTCGCCCTCGCCCGCCTGTGCGGCCTGGCTCCCCCGAAGCGAGGCTTCGCCAAGGCGAGCCGGAGCCGGGTCGGCGTGGCGAAACGCCAGGGAATAGACCGTGCCGTCGGCCCGCCAGCGCTTCTCGACCTCGCGGCGGTGCAAGCCCAGCATGGCGGCGTGGACCCCGGCGTCGGCCAGCGCCTTGGCCTTGGCGTTCTCGACCAGGTTGCGCGCCAGCGTCACCTCGGTGCGGGTCCCGGTGGTGAAGGCGGCGGCGATCACGGCCAGCAGCACCAGGCCCCACAGCACGATCACCAGCGCGATGCCGCGCGGCTTTTCAGGGTTCGAAAACATGGCGACGACAAGGCCCATCAACCACCTCCGGCCGGCCCCGATCAGCACCCGGTCTTGAGAAAGGCCGCCATATCTTCGGGGCTGGAAAAGATCACGAAGCCCCGGTTCCCCCGCATGCCGGCGTTGATGACGATCGGCGTCCCCGGCGCCGGGCCACTGGCACTCGAATCGGTCTTGAAACGAAGGTCGAATTCGGGATACGCGACCGGCGAACCGCCCTTGGTGACGACCCGGTAAGTGCCCTTGCAGTAGCCGATGGCTTTAACCTGCTGGTTCAGTGGCGCATCCCGCAAATGCAGTTTCTTTCCCTGTTGATGAGCACCAGCCGGGCCGGGCCCAAGAGCAACCACCAAGACTATAACCACCGCCGTCGGTATGAGTGTCATTTGCCTTCCTCGCTCCTTTCCGTCTTCGGGCGCCGCCAATTAAGGGACACCATACTTAATCCATGGCTCCAAATCACCGAGACGGGGAATTAAGTATGGTGTCCCCTTGATTCCTGCCCTTGATTCCGGCCGTGTCGTTTACCGGCTTGGCTTCAGCCAGCGTTCGCGGCTTGGCGTCGGAGGCGGCGGCGTCCTCGATCACGATCCGCGCCTCGCCGGTCCGCAAAGTCAAGTTTCCGCCGAATCCGTCTCATGCACCCGATCCTTAGGGCCTCGAGGCGGCGATGGCAAGGGTCGCGGAGAGGCGCCGCGGACAGCAGGAAAAGAGATTCAACCACGGAGACACGAGAGATTTTCACCACAGAGACACGAGAGACACAGAGATCAAGCATATTCGGCAAACCCCCTGGAAGCGATCTCTGTGGCTCGGTTACGCTGTGGTTCGAACCCCCTGGACACAGCGCATTTCCGGCCCTTCGTCCGAGGCCCAAATACAGCTCCGAAAAGCGCCAATAAATCGGTGCGTTGAATCACTGGAATCGGGGCTTTTTCATGGTTAACCGGAAGGGTTAAAAGTAAAGGTTAAGACTTCTCCTTAATACTACTCAACACTACTTGACAAAGTCCTCAATTTAGTGTAAATTCGCACTAAATATGGGCAGTTTTCCGGACAGGAATTTGCACCACCTCTAATTTGGGACCCGGTCCGGAAACTGCGTTTTTGCAAGCGGTTTCGTAAGCCTGGACGTTCGCTATCATGGAAGAGTTTGAAGCCAGCCACACCACTCCCCTTCCCGGCGCCAACGGCGGGGAACAGGCGTCGGCCGATCAGCGTTTCGCCGGGCTCCGGCAGGCGGCCCGGCGTAACCGCATGAACGGCAAGCGGGTGAACGGCGACGCCGGCGGCGCCCGCCTCGAAGGCATGCCGGCGGGCGAGTTGCGTCTTTGCCTGCCGCTGCTCGAGCGCTTCTACCTCGTCCGCCTGAGCCCGCCCGTGAAGGCGGCCGCGGCGGAGGCGAAGACGGGCGCCAGGGTCCGCGTCACGTTGCTCGCCGCCAATGTCGTCATCGGCTTCATCGCCACGACATCCGCCGTCATCTACGGCCTTTACGGCGACGCGCCCTTCGTCCACATGGCGCGGGAGACCGGCTTCTTCCTTTTGCGCCAGATCAGCGTCGTCCGCGACCTCATCGCCGGCGTCCTCTCCTTCAGCCTGTTCTAGGCCACACCCCTTTCCAGGGGACACTCTCCAACCACCCCCTCCATAGCCCTCCATCACTCTCACCTGAACGACCCGTCGCCATGGCCCTGGCACACTAGGCCCGGCCGGCTAGGCGCAGGACTTCGCGCGATGGGGCAAAGCCCCGCGGCCCGGTCAATTTCTGCCCGACAATCGCACCGAAACCCAGGTTAAAATAGTTGATATCTATAGTTAACATACAGTAAAGATTTCGGCTTATTCGTTAAAAAAAGGCAGGAAACTTGAATAAATAGGGTTAATAAACAGTAAAGACAGATTTTTATTCTCACAAATTGATGTTTTTTATTGCAAACTTAGCGCAATTGCCGTATAACAATAGACAGGCATGAGCCGGATGGCCGTTAACCCTTTTTCGCCCCGTGCCGTTAACCTTTTGGGGTATCGGCGGGGCGGACCATCACGGCCGGGACGATGGGACCGCTTATGGCGCAACGGAAAATGATCGCAGGCACCGAAGGTCGTTCGGCGGCAAGGTACCGCCCCGCACTCCGGCGACGGAGGCGCGGGCGATGCTGATCTCCAACCAGATCCGGGCGGCACGGGGTCTGTTGCGCTGGTCGGCGCGGGTGCTGGCCGAGCAGGCCGGCATCCATCTTTCGACGGTGCAGCGCATGGAGCGTTTCCAGGGCCCCGTCGGCGGCAATGTCGAGAGCGTGCGCCGGGTACAGGGGGCGCTGGAACGCGCCGGCGTCGAGTTCCTCGCCGAGGACGACAGCCCGGGCGTACGCCTGACCAGGCTCGGCGGCGCCGCCGACAAGGTCCGCGCCGCCCGCGCCAGGCGGGCGCTCTCGGCCAAGGACAAGAGCAAATAGCCGCCCCGCCCGCCCCTCCCGATCAGAGCATCAACCGATTAGCTTGACCCATCCGGCGGCGCCAGGGCCGGCTCGCCTTGGCGAAGCCCTCGCCTCGGCGAAGCCAGGGTCGCTTCGGCGGAGCCAGGCGCACAGGCGGGCCGGCGCGATTCCACGCCCGCCCTCCCTACGACTTCGGGAGACGGGCGAGTGGATCATGGATCAGTAAGGCGTATAGGATTTCTCGTCGATCAGGCGCGAGCCGAGGAGCTCGTTGATCTGGCGCTTGATGGCCGAACGCCGGTCGTTGGTCTTATAGACCGCACGCGCGAGCTCGATGAAGGCGGGGCCGAAGTCGCCGTCCGCCTCGAGCGCCCGGATCTCGTCCTCGATATCCCACAGCGCCCCGTTCACCTCCCTGAGCTCGCCGGTCAGCGCCGCCAGCCTGTCCGATGCCGGCACCGCCCCCTGGCGCGCCGCCGTCAGCTCCGAGAGCTCGACCCCGATATTGGCGCGCTTGGCTTCATCATTGATGCGCGCCACCTTGATCTCGAGGATGGTGATCCGGTCGATCAATTCCCCCGGCGAAATTTCAACCTTGACCGCCGTCATCATCCTCTCCATCGGTTACACCGGGCTCTGGGGCGCCGCCAGACGAGAATCGACGGCCCCGACGACCGCGTCAAGCGGTATCGCCTCGATCCCATCGGCGCCGAAGTCCTGGGCGCGGATGGCCGTGAGATCGGGCGTGTAGGGGGCGAATTTGGCGGGATCGGTCGACGCGAACAGGCTGACCATGGGGGCGCCGCCGGCGGCGAGCAGATGGCCGGTGCCCGAGCAATTCGACACCGCCACCGCCAGTCGGCGGGCGAGCGCGACGACAAGGGGCGGCCCCTTGATAGGACCGGGAACGCCGGCGCGCTCCCATTCGGGGAATTGGGCCCCCGGCACGCCCTGGCGCAGGTCGGCGAGCCAGTTCTCCTCATCCGGGCCGAGGAAGAAGACCGGCACCCGGTCCTTGGACGACTGATCCCGCGCCAGCGCGACGAATCGCTCGAGCGGCCAACACTTGCCGGTGCCCTGGCGCCCGGCGCCGGGCGCCAGACCGACATAGACCGGTCCCCCCGGCAGCAAGGCCCGCGCCGCCCCGTGCCACGCCTCGGACAGCGGCGCGATGTGCGACGGGCGCAGCGGCCGCCCCGCCGCCGCCGCCGCCAGGGCGAGTAACCGCTCGGCGAGGGTGCCCCCATCCCTGGCGCCACCGGGCGGCTTCCTGTCGGAGAAGGCATAGCGCCAGGCCGGCGAGACGAAGCATTCATGGGGGACGCGGCGCAACCTCAGCGTCCGGGTCGGAAGGTGCTGGGTATCGATGATGAGACCGAAGCGCCGGCCGGCCAGCGGCGGGCGGATGCCGAAAACAGCCAACGGATTATCGGAAAGATGGAGATCGGTGATGAACTCATCGATCAGGCCGCCCGCCAGGGGCTTCAATGGGCCGTCGAACTGGGCCGGGCCCAAGCCCGCGACCCAACTGATGCGCGCACCCGCAAAGGCGTCGCCAAGGGCGCGCAGGAACGGCAGCTTGATGACGTTCTCGCCGATGGCGTCATCGGGGTTGGAGCCGACATAGACCAGGATGGTGTCCGGGGATAAATCGCCCTTCATCGCTCTCATCCGCCCGGTCGAACCGGGCTTCGCCGGCGGATCGCCGTTTCACGTGGAACGGGCAAGGATCGTCCTGGGAACCCTGTCCGGTGTATGCGCGAAGCCCTTCCTCCCTTCGGGCGCGGCCGGCGCGCCTGGTGCCGGGAGCCAAACGCTAGAGCACAATCGGGCGATCTTCAACCGCGCGTTCGGCCCCCGCGCCCTGATCCCTTGCCCCGGGCATGGGAACGCGCGATATTGCCGGCCTGATCCTCGAGAGTTCAAGCGAATCCCGCCCGGCCCTTCCCCGGCATCGCCCCAGACCCGCCCTTCGACGCCGAGGGAACCGCCCGGGACCAACCTCGCCCCCTCCCTTCCGGGGGCCAATGCCAACCTCGGCCCCACCTTCCAGGGCCAACGAGATACCGGTTAGATGAAACCATTCCCCTTTCCACGCGGTCTGCCTCGCGCGCTCGGGCACCGCGATTACCTCATCTTCTTGACCGGTGATTTCGCCTCCCACACGGGTTCGTGGCTGCAGAGGGTGGCGGTGGGATGGTTGACCTGGGAACTCACCGGTTCGGCCACCTGGCTCGGCGTTATCGCCTTCATGGACCTGGCGCCGGCGCTTTTCGTCAGCCCCATCGCCGGCGCCTATGCCGACCGCGTGGACCGGCTCGGCTTCATCAAGCTGACCATAAACCTCACCCTGTTGCAGCCCGTGGCGCTTGCCGTGCTCTATTTTTCCGGCGCCATGAACATCTGGTGGCTGTTCGCGCTCAGCCTTTATCACGGTGTCATCAACGCCGCCAGCCTGCCGGCGCGGCTCGCCATCGTGCCGTCGCTGGTGCCGCGCGCCGACCTCTCCTCCGCCATCGCGCTGGGTTCCGTCGTCTTCAACCTGTCGCGCTTCGCCGGCCCCGCCGCCGCCGGCGTGATCATCGCCACCGCCGGCCTCGGCATGGCGTTCGTCGTCAACGCGCTGACATTCGTCGTCTTCGCCCTGACGCTGGCCATGCTGCGCATCGAATCGGAGCCGGCAAGGGAGGCAGAAGGACACATCCTCGCCGATGTCGCCGAGGGGTTTCGCTACATCGCATCCCATCCCGGCATCGGGCCGGTGATGGGGCTGTTGATCGTAAGCGCCATCCTCGCCCGCCCCTTCATCGACCTGCTGCCCGGCTTCGCCGCCGACGTCTTCGGCCGCGGCGCCGAGGCGCTGGCATGGATGGTCTCGGTCACCGGATTGGGCGCCGGTTGCGGCGCGCTGTGGCTGGCGATGCGCGATTCGATCAAGGGCCTCACCGTCATCGCCGTCGGTTTCGTGCTGGTGGCCGGGCTCGGCCTCCTCGTCTTCACGGCGACGGACATCTTCTGGGTGGCGCTGCCGGCCCTGTTCGTCACCGGCTCCGGCATCGCGGTTTCGGCCATCGGCGTGCTGACCCTGGTGCAGTCCGCCGTCGCGCCCAATATGCGCGGCCGCGTCGTCGGCCTATACGGCATCGTCTTCAGGGGCGGACCCGCCTTCGGCGCCCTGGCCATGGGCTGGATCGCCTCGGAGTTGGGGTTGCGCCCGCCGGTGGCCGGCGGCGCGGTGCTGTGTATAGTTGCTTGGGCTTGGGCCGTCCGGCGATTGGAATTTATCGCCCTTTCGCTCGAAGCGGCGCCCGAAGGCGATCCGGGCGGCGCCGCCGGTGGCGCTACGTCCTGACCCTTGGCTTCTGTATTTAAAGGAAGCGTGCGCATTTGAGACTCTGATGAAGTGAAGTAACGTTACTGCTTACATTCTGAAAGCACCATAGTTCACTTCGCTGAAATATCTTCACCAATTCGCTGACAGGGTGAAATTAATACGTACTGTGACCATAATTAAGGGCTTGCAAAGGCAGTTACTCACCCATAATTATGTAGGAAGCACTTTCTTGGCTACTAGTACTCTGCCCCCAACTAGAGCATTCTTCTCATA
>JACZQV010000195.1 GCA_022545545.1 Pseudomonadota bacterium | reverse complement strand
GCACGCCCGCAAGCGTCAGGCGCGCCGCCCCGGTGCTTGGCCAACACACGGCCGAGGTGCTGACCGAATACGGCTATTCAGCGGCAGAGATCGACAACCTCGCCGCCGCCGGCGCGGTTATTGTGGGGTAAGCCTTCTCGGGCAGCTTATGGCGATTGGTGCCTGTTATACGGGCGCCGATTTTGCCGTCCTCGCCAGGGCTTGGTCGAGGAATTCGAGGCGGTCAATCGTCAATAACGAAGCCTATCGTCGTCTAATTGTTTGTCAATATCGTCTAGATTTTTGTAATTGAATTTGTCTAGATCTTTCACAATAACGATATAAGCTTTTATCCACCATATGACAAATAAATACATGCCCCGAAAAATATTGATAAGACCCTTTCTGCCTTTCATGAGTCGTTTCGAATATTCAACCCTGGCTCGTATATTTTCTTTACGACACGCTTCCTCCAAAAGGGCAAGGGTTTTATCCTCGTTTTTAGAGGCGCCTCTGCCAAGCGAGTAACAGATTGCCAGTCTGTATAAACCAGGCCCATAACCCTGACTGGCGGATTTCTCGAAGAACTCAAACGCAAGATCATCCTGTCGTGCTCTCCAATGTATCAGACCCAACAAATATTGAGAAGGTGCGTCATCCCTGTCAGCCGCTAATTTTAGCCAGTGTTTTGCCTTCTCTAGATCTTTCGCGGTGCCAGTCCCAGAATTATACATCGATCCGACGACCCGTTGGCCATCGACGTCTCCACGCTCTGCCAAATGCAAGTAAGCGGCGAGCGCTTTCTCGTATTCGCCCCGGTCATAGGACCGGTTGGCAAACCGCATAAGTTCTTGATCATCGCGGTCATCTGCGGACATTGGTCACTTCGGCCAGAATGCCACGCCTCAACCCCCGTCCTTCGCCAGGGCCTGGTCGAGGAATTCGAGGCGGTCCTGGCCCCAGAACAGCTCGTCGTTGTAGATGTAGCTCGGCGCGCCGAAGACGCCGCGCTCGATCGCTTCCGCCGTGTTGGCGTCATAGGCCGCCTTCACCGCGTCGGTCTCCGCCGCCGCCAGCAGCGCCGCGCCGTCCATGGCGTTCCCATCGGCGATCGCCGTCAAGGTCTCGGCATCGGCGATGTCGCGGTCCTCGGCCCAGACGGCGGCGAGCATGGCGTCGGTCAGCTTGCCGGGATCGCAGCCCTCCGTCCGGGTCGCCGCGACGACCATGCGCCCGGCGAGATGATCCGACGCCGGGAAGTATTCGGGATGGAGGTTGATCTTCATGCCGAGACGGTCGCGGAAGCGCACGAGCTCGACCAAACGGTAGGCCTGGCGCTGGGCCGCCCGCTTGGCCAAGGGCAGCCCGCCCGAGACGGCGAAGACCTTGGGGAGCTCCATCGGCTTGTAGTCGACCGTGGCGCCGGCGCGCCTTGTCATCTCATCCAGCCTCGGCCCGCCGAGATAGGTCCAGGGCGAGACCAGGGAATAGTAGTAATCGACGGTCTTGGTCATGGGTTCATGCTCTCCCTCGAATTCTTTACGCCGGCCATCCACGTTCGGCCGGCCGGTCACGTCGCGGAGTTTACCAGCTTCACGCCTTTAAACCAGCGCGCCGGCGGCGGCCATCGTAACCAACATGGGCGATTCCAAGGCGGCGGCGGATGGTGCATAATCCAGGGGATGAGGACAGGGAGCCGCCAGGGAGAGGAGCCATGGCCGTAAGCGCGCTCGACCATTACACCATCATGACGGCGGACCTCGACGCCTCGGTCACGTTCTATACCGAGATCCTCGGTCTTGCGGACGGCCCGCGCCCGGCCTTCGACGCGCCAGGCGCCTGGCTCTATTGCGACGACCGCCCCGTCGTCCACCTGATCACCGGCGGCACCGGCAAGGACACCGGCACCGGCGCCATCGATCACATCGCCTTTCGCGCCAGCGGCCTCGACGATCACAGGGCGCGGCTGAACGCGCAGGGCATTTCCTTCCGCGAGCACGATGTCCCCGGCCAGCCCCTGCACCAGCTTTTCCTCACCGACCCCGACGGCGTCACCATCGAGATCAACTTCCGCGACGAGGCTTAAGCGCCGCCGGGCGGCCTCGCATTGCGGCACCC
>JACZQV010000033.1 GCA_022545545.1 Pseudomonadota bacterium | reverse complement strand
CCCGACCTGGTAGAACAACCCGGAGCCCCAGGTGTGCAGCCAGTGGAGGCCGGCAAAATAGAGCCCAGGCACCTCGGTCACGCCGCGCTCGTAGCGCGGGTAGCCGCGCTCGTCGAACACCGGCAAATCGATCCACCCGAAGTCGAAGCGAAATCCGGTGCCGTAGATCACACTGCCGATGCCCGCCTGCCCGAGGTCGAGCGTTGCCGGCTCTGGAGCGGGCCGCCAGTCGACTGGCTCCAGGTCGCTTTCTGGCGCGTCGGTGCCACTTTTAGCGATGTACTCGTCAATCCTCGCCAAGCGCTCGCGGCAGGCCTTGTCGATGGCATCGAGGTTCTCCGCCAGATCGTCGGCGAAGCGCACCTGGTAGCCTTCCGCATCCATCAGGCGACCGTGGAGCCTCACCCCATCCAGCGCCAAGCGGCGTAGGTCGATGGTCCGTCCCCCGTCACGGCCAGAGAGATGCGCATTCGGTTTGAAACGGATGGCGCGACCGGCCGGATGCTCATCGACGGGCATCTCGATGAAACCGGTAGCGTCGAGCCACTGGACGATGTCGCGGCCCCGGTAACGACGGGGAAGGCGCCCTGCGCTGCCCACGCATAGATGCACTTCGCGACCCGTGCCGAGCAGGTCTTCCACCACCTGGCAACCCGACTGCCCGCTACCCACCACCAGGACGGCGCCATCCGGGAGCTGGGCGGGATTCCAATAATCGTGGGTATGGAGCCGCACGATGTCGTCGGCCAGCTTGTTGCCCCATGCCGGGACGCTCGGTTTCTGATGGGTGCCGACGGCGATGATCACGTTGTCGGCGCCGAGCACACCTTCGGAAGTATCCAGGGAGAATCGTCCGCCATCGCTCGAGGGACCCACCCGCCGGACCTCCACGCCGCCACGATAGGGCGGCTCGAAGCTGGTGGCGAAACGCTCCACGTAGGCGACGATCTGGTCACGCAGCATGAAGCCTTCGGGCTCGTCGCCGTCATAGGGGAATCCCGGCAGCTGGCAGCACCAGTTCGGGGTGACCAGACAGAACGAGTCCCAACGCTGTCGCCAAGTGTCCCCGATCTTGCCTCGATCGAGAACCAGGTGTTCCCGGCCAACCTGTTTCAGATGCCAGCTAACCGAAAGACCGGCTTGACCGCCTCCGACCACTATGGTGTCGATATACTCGCTCATCTCGGCGCCATTTTTACCGGCGGATTTCAGGGGCGCAATCACCGCCGTTTCCCGTTGAAGCGGGGCCGTGGTTACTTCGCGTCACCCCCGGGGGAAAGGATTCTTTTCGCGTTTTCATAGGCGATAAGCCGCGCTGCGCGGGGTTTCAGGCCGCCGAGGACCTTTCGGTATCTGGCGATTTTTCGCTGGTATTTGGCGACGTCGAAACGGCGCCGAAAGAACTTCGAATCGGTGCCAACCATGAACCTCCGCGGCATGGCCTCGAACAGCCGCGCCCAATCCTCGTGCAACCGACGATCGGCGTTGCTGACGGGTTCGGTATGGTGCCAATTGGCGACGCGCTTAACGAGCTTGAAATCGATCATCAGGTTGGGATAGCGCTCGAGCATGCGCCGCAGGTTCTCAGGGTTGGTCGTCGCGGTATGGGCAACGATCAGTTTGAGATCGGGGTGGCGCCGGTAAATAAGCTCGATCCCGCCGAAGACCTGGTCCTCGTAGGAGACCCCTTTGGGATCGACGCTTTCGGCGTGAAGCAGCATCCACAGTCCCCGGCTGGCAACCAAGCCGACGACCTTCAAGAAAGGCTCGAAGTTGGGGGGGTAGCGGATGATAGCTTGCCTGCCGTTCTTGTCGAAATGGTAGAGCGCGATCTCGCCGACGCCGGCATAGAGGCCGCTGTCGAGATCGGCGGCTAGCCGGGTGAGAAGACGATCCAGGCTCTCCTCGGTATAGGTGTCGTAGTAAGCCTGGTGGAGCCACTGTCCCACATAGTGGCCGCAGCACATGAGCCCGATGGCCTTGCCGCCGATCTCGGCCAGCAGCTTCCGGTGGAGGCGCCGCTTCTCGTGCCTACGGCGGCGTCCCTCGTTCGGGGTGGGCATGACAAGCGCCTTTTCGACCCCGCTCGCGCGAAGGCCGGCGGCGATCTCGCCCAGTTCGGCGAGCGACGTATCGCGGTGGCCGCGCGTGGCCAGGTGCAGTTCAATGTCGATGATGGGGCCAAGGTAGGGTTCCCCATAAGCCCGCACGCCGCGATCATGGGGGAGAAGCCGCCGGTCTATGGCAAACGGCGGTTTGGGCAGATCCACCATGACACGATGCGGTCGCCGGCGGCGGGATCCCTCTGGCCGCGGCGTCACATCGGCGCGCCAGTCGAGGCCCGAGCCCGCCTCGGCGGGCGACTGTGGCCCCGCGACCGGCAAAAGTAGGGCGGCCATGATTGCGATCCGTCCAAGTGCTGCGCCGAAATTCATCCGCCATGCCCTCTCTTCTACGGATTTGCACCATCGAGGGCACGATCGATCCCCCTCCACTAGATTGATATTGCACCGAATGGCCGCTCAAACCCAGGGGTAACCTTCCTGATGTCCGCCTAGCGTCACCAGCGGACATCGGTGGGTTGAGCCCTCGATCCAACACCTTCGCGCTTCATGAGAACACGCGCTAACGACGTTTCTCGAAAAAATCGGTCAGGAGATCGGCGCAGTCCGTTTCGGCGAGGCCGCCGTAGATTTGCGGGGTATGGTGCGAGCTCGGCTGGGAGAAGATGCGCGGGCCGTGCTCGACGCCGCCGCCCTTGGGGTCATAGGCGCCGAAATAAAGCCGGCGGATGCGGGCGAAGGAGATCGCCTGGGCGCACATCGGGCAGGGCTCGAGGGTGACGTAAAGGTCGCATTCGGTGAGGCGCTTGGCGCCGGCGCTCCGGGTCGCTTCGCTCAGCGCCAGCATTTCCGCGTGCGCCGTCGGATCGCCGAGCTCCTCGGTGCGGTTCGCCGTCCTCGCCAGCACTTCGCCGGTATTGCCATCGACGATCAGGCAGCCGACCGGCACCTCGCCCTGCGAGGCCGCTTTGCGCCCCTCGATCAGCGCCCGCTCCATGAAGGTCATCTCGGCCTTGCCGGCCTTGGCGCCCACTCTCATCGCCGCACCATGCACAAGGCCGATGGTTGGCGTCAAGCGGCGGGGCCAGGGCCGGGTTCGATGCGCCGCCGGACGCCGACGCCCGTTGCCTGCGGTCCCGTCGCGGCCTACATTGACGCCATGACGGCGAAGAGAAGCGGGCGCCCCATCGTCGGGCTGACCATCGATTCGGAAGCGCCGGGCGAATATTCCAAGTTTCCGTGGTACGCCCTTCGCGAGAACTACGCCGGGGCGGTGGCGCGCGCCGGCGGGTTGGGGATGCTGTTGCCCCACGAGAGCGGCCGGGCGGCGGATTACGCCCGCTCCATCGACGCCCTGATCGTCACCGGCGGCTTCTTCGACGTCGACCCGGCCCTGTTCGGCGCCGAGACCCGGCACTCCTCGGTCACCACCAGGGACACGCGCACGGCGTTCGAGATCGAGATCACGCGCGCGGCGCTGGAGCGCGACCTGCCGGTGCTCGGCATCTGCGGCGGCGAGCAGCTGTTGAACGTCGTCCTCGGCGGCACCCTGATCCAGCACATCCCCGACGAGATCGAGGACGCGCTGGCGCATGAGCAACCCAACCCGAGGGACGAGGCGGGCCACGAGGTGCGGGTCATCGAGGGGACGCGGCTCCATGCCATCGTCGGCGCCGACACCCTTTCCGTCAATTCCGCCCACCACCAGGCGGTCAAGGAGACGGGCGAGGGCGTGGTGGTCAACGCCATCGCGCCCGACGGGGTGATCGAGGGCATCGAGGACCCGAGGCGGCGCTTCTGTATCGGCGTCGAGTGGCACCCCGAATTCGCCATCTCCACCGGCGACGAGAAGATTTTCAAGGCCTTCATCGACGCCTGTGGCTGAACGACAATGAACGCAAAGGAGCCCCATGGCGGCGCCAGCAAGGAGCGCATCGCCAAGCGTCTGGCGCGCGCCGGCGTTTGCTCGCGGCGCGAGGCCGAACGCATGATCGCCGATGGCCGGGTCGCCGTCGACGGCGAGACCCTGACCAGCCCCGCCATTTCCGTCACCCGTGACGCGCGGATCACCGTCGACGGCAAGCCCGTCGCCAAGGCGGAACGGACCCGGCTTTGGCGCTTCCACAAGCCGCGCGGCACCCTCACGACCCATCGCGACCCCGAAGGAAGGCCGACGGTGTTCGACGGTCTGCCGAAGGCGCTGGGAAGGCTGATCTCGGTCGGCCGGTTGGACTTCAACTCCGAGGGGTTGTTGTTGCTGACCAATGACGGCGGACTGGCCCGGCGGCTGGAGTTGCCGTCGGGCGGCTGGGTCAGGCGTTACCGTGTGCGCGCCTTCGGCAAGGTCGACGCCGAGCGCCTCGAGGCGCTGGCGGCGGGGATCACGATCGATGGGGTGAATTACGGTCCCATCCACTGCGGGATCGAGCGCCGGCGGGGCGATAATACCTGGCTCGCGCTGTCGCTGCGGGAAGGCAAGAACCGCGAGATCCGCCGCGTCATGGAGCATCTGGGCCTCACCGTCAGCCGCCTGATCCGTATCGGTTTCGGCCCCTTTGCGCTCGGCAGGCTGGCGCGCGGCGCCATCGAAGAGGTGCCGGGGAAGGCGCTCGCCGATATGCTGGGCAAGGGGGCGGCGCCTGGCGCCAAGGCCCGCAAGGCCAAACCGCGCGCCCGGAGACCGGCGCCCGGGGGACGGGGAAGGGGAGGCCGGGCGGTTGCGCATCGTCGCCGGTAAGCACCGGGGCCGGACCCTCATCGCGCCGAGCGGCAAGGGCCTGCGCCCGACCGCCGGCGTCGCGCGGGAAGGCCTGTTCAACATCCTCATCCACGGCCGGCCGGCCAGGACCGGGGCGCAAGGGTTGGCCGGCGCGCGGGTCCTCGAAGCCTTCGCCGGCACCGGTGCCTTCGCCTTCGAAGCCCTATCGCGCGGCGCCGGCAGCGCGGTTTTGCTCGATACCGACCCCAAGGCGTTGAATGCGGCCAGGGCCAACGCCGAGGCGCTGGGCGAGCGGGACAACGTGACATTGATCAAGGCCGACGCCACCAGGCCCCCAAGCGCGGCCTCGGCGGAAGCCGCCGGCATCGCCTTCCTCGATCCGCCCTATGGCAGCGGGCTTGGCGCCGAGGCGCTGGGCGCGCTGGCGGCAAAGGGCTGGCTCGCCACGGGGGCGCTTTGCATCGTCGAGGTGGCGGCGGATGAGCCGTTCACCCCGCCAGACGGGTTCGAGGTGCTGGAAGAGCGCCGCTTCTCCGCCGCCCGCTTGGTGTTTTTGCGGTGGCGGAAATGACGGGCTAACGCCGGCCGAACAGTTTCTCGATGTCGGCGAGCTTGAGCTCGACATAGGTGGGCCGGCCGTGGTTGCACTGGCCCGAATGGGGCGTCGCCTCCATCTCGCGCAACAGCGCGTTCATCTCGGCGAGATTGAGCCGCCGTCCGGCGCGCACGCTGCCGTGACAGGCGAGGGTGCCGCACACCTCCTCGAGCCTTTCGGTGAGGCTCAATCCCTCGCCGAGCGCGGCGAGATCGTCGGCCAGGTCCCTGACCAGCCCCTGGACGTTGGTCTCGCCCAGCAAAGCCGGGGTTTCGCGCACCACCACGGCGCCGTCGCCGAAGGCCTCGAGCGCCAGGCCGAGCTCGGCCAACTCCTCGGCGCGCCCGACCAGCCGGGCGCAGGCGGCCTCGTCCAACTCCACCACCTCGGGGATCAGCAGCAACTGGCGGGCGACGCCCTTCTCGGCCAGGGCCCGCTTCATGCGTTCATAGACGAGGCGCTCATGGGCGGCGTGCTGGTCGACGATGACGATGCCGTCCCGCGTCTGGGCGACGATGTAGGTCTCGTGCAACTGGCCCCGGGAGGCGCCGAGGGGATAATCGACCGCCAATTCATCGCCGCCGTCATCTTCCGTCCCCGTCCCTGGCGCCGCCGGCGCGCCGAGACCCGAGAGAACCGGTTCGCTAGCGGTTGGGGAAAGCGGCGCCTGATAGGCGGCGGCGGCCTCGCCAAGGCCCCGGGGGACGGTTCCGCCCATGGCGGCGCGCCCCGGCGCCTGGGCGAAAGCCCCGGGCGCCACCCCGGCGCGCGCCTCGAAGGCGCCGAGCGCGGCGGCGGAGACGGTGGTGGCGGCGCGATGACCGGCGGCGGCGAGCGCGTGCTTCAAGGCCCCGACGATGAGGCCGCGCACGATGCCGGGATCGGCAAACCGCACCTCGGCCTTCGCCGGATGGACGTTGACGTCGACCACGCCAGCCGGCGCTTCGAGGAACAGCGCCAACTCGGGATGGCGGTCACGGGCGAGGAAGTCCTGATAGGCGCCGCGCACGGCCCCGGCCAGCAGCCGGTCGCGCACCGGCCGGCCGTTGACGAACAGGTACTGGCTAAGCGTGTTGGCGCGGTTAAGGGTCGGCAGCCCGGCATAGCCGGTGAGGCGAAAGCCGGCGCGCTCGGCATCGATGACGAGGGCGTTATCGGCGAAATCCTTGCCCATGACCGCGCCGAGGCGGGCGAGCCGCGCCTCGAACAGCTCGCCCTGGGCGGCGTCGAGCTTGATCTTGGCGTGCGTGTCGTCATTGAGGGCGAAGGCGATGGCGGGATGGGCCATGGCCAGGCGGTTGACCGCGTCGACGGCGTGGGTTAGCTCGGTCCGCGTCGATTTAAGGAACTTGAGCCGCGCCGGGATGGCGAAGAAGAGATCGCGCACCTCGATGCGGGTGCCTTCGGCCTGGGCCGCCGGCGCCGGTTGCGATTTGTCACCGCCGTCGACGGTGAGGGTCCAGGCCTCATCGGCGCCCTTGGCGCGCGACGTGATCGAAAGCCGGCTTACCGCGCCGATGGCGGGCAACGCCTCGCCGCGAAAGCCCAGGGTGGCGATACGGCTGAGATCGTCTTCGGGAAGTTTCGAGGTGGCGTGACGCTCGACGGCGAGGCTCAACTCCTCCGCCGTCATGCCGACGCCGTCATCGGTGACCGAGATGAAGCTTTTGCCGCCTTCGCGCAAGACGATCTCGATGCGCCTTGCATCGGCGTCGATGGCGTTCTCGACCAGCTCCTTGACCGTGGAAGCGGGGCGCTCCACCACCTCGCCGGCGGCGATGCGATTGACCACGCCTTGCGGCAAAAGGCGGATCGTCATGACAGCTTGGCCCTTTCCCAATTAAGGGGACACCATACTTAATTCCCCGTCCCGGTCATTCAGAGCTATGGAATTAAGTATGGTGTCCCCTTAATTCGAAACGCGGCCCCGACGCCCCTGGCAGCCGCCGGGTACGTGGCGGAAGATTACCAGACATCGCCCCGGGCGGCCAGCGCCCCGGGCAGAAGCGCCTCAGATTTTGCCGGCGGGGGCCTCGCGGGTCGGCTTGACGCCTTCGGGCGCGCCGACGACGACGAAGGTGAGCTTGGCGGGATCGAGGAGACGCTTGGCCACGCGCTTCACGTCGGCTTCGGTGACGGCCTCGATCAGGCCGTTGCGCCGTTCCAGATAGTCGATGCCGAGGCCATCGAGCTGGACCGACAGCAGAACGGAAGCGATGCGCCTCGTGCTGTTGAGCCGGGTGAAGAAGGAGCCGGTGAGATAGGTCTTGGCGTCGGCCAGTTCCTCGGCGCCAACGCCCTTGGCCCTCAGCTTCGCCCATTCGGCGCGGATCAGCTCGATGGTTTTGGCGACACGGTCATTACCCGTCGCCACCCCGCCCATGATCAGCCCGGCGTGGTCGAAAGCGGAAAGATAGCTGTAGACCGAATAGGCGAGGCCGCGCTTCTCGCGTATCTCTTCGGTGAGCCTGGAGGTAAATCCGCCGCCGCCGAGTATGCGGATCATCACGTAGGCGGTGTAATAGTCGGGATCGTCCCGCTTGATGCCGCGATGGCCGAACATCACCACGGACTGGGGGATGTCCTTCTCGATCACGAACATCTCGCCGGCGGCGGTGGGCGCGACCTCGGCCACGGTGAAGGGTTGGGCCCGCGCCGGCAATCCGCCGAAGGTCGAGTCCAGAAGCGGCGCCAATTCCTTGGCCGAGATATCGCCGACGACGCTGATCATCAGATTGTCGCGCCCCAGGCGGCGCGCCACGAAATCCTTGAGGTCCCGGGCGGTGATCCGCTTGATGCTCGCGGGCGTGCCCTCGGCGGGGCGGCCGTAGGGATGGTCGGGAAACGCCGCCTTGTACCAGGTCCGCGATGCGATGCCCCGGGGCCGTTCGGCCGAGCGCGCCAGGTGGGCGAGAAGCTGGGCGCGGATTCGTTCCACCGGTTCGGGATCGAAGCGCGGGCGGGTCAAGGCCAGGCGCAAGAGATCGAAGGCGGCGGCGCGGTTCTCTGAAAGGGTGCGGAGCGTGCCGCCGAAATTATCGAGCCCGGCCATGAAGCCGAGGCTGATGGAAAGATCCTCGAGCCGTCCCTGGAAGGCCTGTGAATCGAGGGGCCCGGCGCCCTCGTCGAGCAGGCTGGACACCATGTCGGCGAGGCCTTCCTTGCCTTTGGCGTCCAGCGCCGCGCCGCCGCGAAAGGCGAAGCGCATCGACAGCACCGGTACGGCGTGATCCTCGACCAGCCACGCCTCGATCCCCTTTTCACTGACGACGCGTTGGATCGATATGGCGGCGGCCGGACCAAGCGTTACCGCCAGATTGACGCCGAGGACGACGATGAAGGCGATGGCCGAATCGAAGGCCCTGCCGCCAGGCATGAAGGCGCGCGCGTTCACGGCTGCTCTGCCTTTTGCGCTTTTTGCGCCTTTTCGGGCAGCAAAAGCCCGGTCACCGAGTTGGATATTTTAAAGACCGCGCGGGCGGCCTCATTCACCCGTTCGCGGGTGACGGCCTTGATGTGTTCCGGCCAGGTCTCGACATCGTCGACGGTCTGCCCGGTGGTGAGCGCCGTGCCGATCGCTCTCGCCCCCCGGCGCAGGGAATCGCGGGCATAGATGGCGCCCGCGAGCAGCCGCTTCTTGGCGCGCTTCACCTCGTTAATGGTGACGCCGGAGCCGAGGAGCTTGGCGATCTCGGCGTCCATCGCCGCCTCGAACCGGTCCATGCCGATACCGGCGGCGGGCTGGCCATAAAAAGAAAAGGTGCCGAGATCGTAGGCGTCGCCGTCATAGGAGGCGCCGGCGGAGACCGCGATCTTCTGTTCCACCACCAGCGACCGGTAGAGCCGGGAGGTGGCGCCGCCGGCCAGGATGTCGTTCAGCACCTCCAACGCGTAGGCATGGCGTTTCTCGCCGCTGGAAAAGCCCGGCGCCAGGTAATCACGGCCCCAGCGCGGCTCGCGCACCTGGGGACTGCGCAATTGGACCCGCCGCGCCGCCCGATGAGGCGGCTCCTTGAGCCGCACCCTCTTCGCCACCTTACGCGCCGGGATGGACCCGTAATATTTCTCGGCCAGGGGCTTCAGCTTGTCGGCCGTGATGTCGCCGGAGACGATCAGTATGGCGTTGTCCGGCGCGTAGTACCGGCGGTAGAAGGCCAGCACGTCCTCGGTGGTCAGGCTTTCCAGCTCATGCTTCCAGCCGATCACCGGTCTGCGGTAGGGATGGTTGAGATAGAGCGCCGCGCTCATCTGCTCGTCCAGGAGCGCCGCCGGATTGTTGTCGGTGCGCGCCCGGCGCTCCTCGACAACGACGTTGCGCTCGGGCAGGACATCGGCGTCGGTGAGCACGAGATTGACCATGCGGTCGGCCTCGAGCTTCATCACCAGCTCTAACCGATCCACCGCCACCACCTGGTAATAGGCGGTGGTGTCATTGGAGGTGAAGGCGTTCTCGCGCCCGCCGTTGCGCGCCAGGATCTTGGAATACTCGCCGGGCGCCATGACCTTCGTACCCTTGAACATCAGATGTTCGAGGAGATGGGCGACACCCGACTTCCCCGGCGGATCATCGGCCGAGCCGACCTTGTACCACACCATCTGGGACACCACCGGCGAGCGGTGATTGGGTATGACGACGACCTGAAGGCCGTTCTCAAGGGTGAAGGTCTCGGGGTTGAAAACGCCGGCTTGCGCCGGAACGAAAGCGACACCGGCGATGAACACGATCGAGGCGGCGATGAAGATGATATGGGCTTCGAGGCGTTTGATTGTCGCGAGACCCGGCATTGAACCTCCAGCAGAAACGGTGGGCACCGGCGGGGGGAGCGTCCACGCGAACGGCCCGGCGGATGGTCCCTAACAATATGGCCAAGAGCGCTATCTGGCCAGATGGAATCGTTTGACCGGGATTATTTTGCGCCGTGGCTAGGCGCGCGCCGCATGGCGATGCTTACGCATCGGCAAAGGGGCGCAACGACGCCACGGCGCAAAAGAACCCGGCCTTCGGTGGGGCAAAACGGCCCCTCGGATGCGTCGCGACGCTCGCCCGATGCTCGGCATCGCGCTTCGCGCCGCTCCTACCCGAGGGACCGTTTTGCCGCCATCAAATCGCTTCCAGCTGGCCAGATAGTGCTCTGGGGAGAAAGTTACACAAGAGAACTTGGCCACGCCGGCGTTCAAACCTGCGTGAGGTGGCGCCGGGACGCCCGAAAGGCCTAGAACATTCCCTCGAGCAAGCCCCGCTTCTTGCGCTGGATCACCGGCGTCTCGCCCTCGGTGACCGGACGGCCCAACGCAGCGTTCTCGCGCAGCCTCCGCGCTTCCTTGCGGGCATCGACGGCCTTGCCGGACGGCGCGGGATCGCGCCAGAAAATCAGTTTTTCGACGAGACCGTCGCGGGCATCGGCAAGCACGGCCGATTCAGAGTTCACGAGCTGGCGTATCTTGGGATCCGCCTTGTCGACACCGGCCTTGGTCAACAGGGCGATCTCCCCGGGATCACCGCCGGGCAATTCGACTGCCGGCTTTTTCTTAACACCGGCCCCGCCGGAATCGAGCACGATCTGCTTCGCCATGCTGGGGACCTTGGTCTCTTGTGGCCGGGCAGTCCCCGGCCTCGGCGCCTTGAGCCCGTAATGGCTCGGCATGCTCAATGGCGCGCGGGAAACCACCCGGAACTCGTCGGGCGCTTTCTTGGTAAGACCCGCCGCGCCCCTCAAGGTCTCGCAGCCGCCGACCGCCAGGGCCAGCACGACCATGCTCCCGGCGGCGGATAGTCTGAAAACAACCGATTTCGGCCGCTGAATGCGTATCATTTCGTCCCCCGTCCAACCGATGGCGCCAATTCGTTAACATTCGGGGCGCCGGGGCTTATTTTACCGTTTCTTTGGGCTTAAACAAAGCATCAAAAAACATGATCGTCACGCCAAGGGTGATCGCCGAATCGGCGAAATTGAAGGCCGGCCAGTGATAACCGGTGACGTGAAAATCGAGGAAATCCGCCACCGCCCCGTAATTGACACGGTCGATCACGTTGCCGAGCGCGCCGCCGATGATGAGCCCGATGGCCGCCGCCCGCCATTTCGTTTCCGCCCTGCGGAGCCATAACAGGAGAATGGCGACGATGGCGAGTGAAAGGCCGACGAAGGCCCACTGCCCCCAGAAAGGCGTGTCGTCCAGAAATCCGAAGGTTACGCCCCTGTTCCACACCATCACGACGCTGAAAAAGGGCCAAACGTCGACCACCCGGGGCGGGTTCATGAAAATCGTCACCACCCACCACTTCGTCGCCTGATCCAGGATGATGACGGCGCTCGCCACGATCAGACCGGTCATGGCGAACCTCGAGGATTCCGTACCGTCATTTCCCCGACCCCTCAGCTCGCGGCTGCGAACACATCGCCGACGGCATCGGCGCAGCGGTTGCAGATCTCGCCTTCGGCGTCATTCTCCCCCACTTCCTCCAGCACCTGCCAGCAGCGCTCGCACTTCTTCCCCTTGGCGAGAGCGGCGGTCACCACGACGCCGGCGATGTCGCCAACCGTGAAGCCGTCGTCCGGCCCCTCGCCCTCGAGAAGGGTGGCGGAAGAGGTGATGGCGATTTCGGCGAGGTCCACCCCCGCCATCGCCGCCACGTAGTCGCGGGCGGCATGGACGATGGGGTGCGCCTGAAGGCTCGATCCGATGCGCCCTTCGGCGCGTTCGATCTCGAGCGCGCCGGTGACCACCCGGCGAAGGGCGCGCACCTTCTCCCACTTGGCGGCGAGTTCATCGTCGCGCCACGCGGCCGGAATCTCGGGAAACAGGCGCAAGTGCACGCTGTCGTCGTCGCTGGCGTAGCGGGTGAGCCACGCCTCCTCGGCGGTGAAACACAGCACCGGCGCCAGCCACGCGGTCAGGCAGGAGAAGATCTCGTCCAATGTCGTGCGCACGGCGCGGCGGCGAACGGAATCGGCGCGGTCGCAATAGAGCGAGTCCTTGCGGATATCGAAGTAAAAGGCCGACAGATCGACGGCGCAGAAATTATGGATCGCCGTGTAAAGGCTATGGAAATCGAAATCCTCGGCCGAGCGGCGCAAGAGCCGATCGAGCTCCCACAATCGGTGCAGCAGCCAGCGTTCGAGCTCCGGCATCTCCTCGGCGTCGATCTTCTCCGCCTCGTCGAAGCCATCGAGATTGCCGAGCAGATAGCGCAAGGTGTTGCGAAGGCGGCGATAGGTATCGACCTGGTGCTTGAGGATCTCGGGCCCGATGCGCAGGTCCTCGGAGTAATCCGACGCCACCACCCACAGGCGCAGGATATCGGCGCCGAACTTACCGACCACCTCCTGGGGCGCCACCACGTTGCCCAGCGACTTCGACATCTTGCGCCCGTCCTCGGCCATGACGAAGCCATGGGTCAGGACCGCCTCATAGGGTGCCCTGCCCCTGGTACCGCAGGATTCGAGAAGCGAGGACTGGAACCAGCCGCGGTGCTGATCGGACCCTTCGAGGTAGAGCGAGGCCGGCCACTCGAGGCCGTCGAATTCCTCGAGCACGAAGGCGTGGGTGGCGCCCGAATCGAACCAGACATCGAGGATGTCGGTGACCTGCTCGAAATCTTCCGGATCGAGATCGGGACCCAGGAAGCGCTCGGGTGGGCTGGTGAACCAGGCGTCCGCGCCCTCCGCCTCGACGGCGGCGACGATGCGGTCCAACACGCCCTTATCGCGCAGGGGCTCGTCGGTCTTCTTGTCGACGAACACGGTGATCGGCACGCCCCAGGCGCGCTGGCGGGAGATGCACCAGTCGGGCCGGTTCTCGACCATGGATTCGATGCGCTTGCGCCCCGCGGGCGGCACCCAGCGCGTCTGTGAAATGGCCTCGAGCGCTTTGTCGCGCAGGCCGTTTGCCGACATGGAGATGAACCATTGCGGCGTCGCGCGGAACACCAGCGGCGCCTTGGAGCGCCACGAATGGGGATAGGAATGCACCAATTTGCCCTGCGCCAGCAGCTTGCCCGCCGCGCGCAAGCGCTTGGCGATCTCGCCGTCGGCCTTGAACACGTGTAGGCCGGCGAACAGCGGCACATGGTCGTAGAAGGTGCCGCCGTCGGCCACCGTCTGGGGCACCTCGATGCCGTATTTGACGCCGATCTCGAAGTCCTCCTGGCCGTGGCCGGGCGCGGTATGCACCAGCCCGGTCCCCTGATCGGTGGTGACGTGCGCCCCGGCTACCAAAGGCACGTCGAAATCATAACCCTCGCCGCGCAGGGGATGGGCCAAGAGCGTGCCCGAGAGCGCTTGGCCCTTGATCACGGCACGCGTCTCATGAATGGTGATGCCGGCATTCTCCGCCACCTCGGCCAGGAGACCGGCCATCACCACCAGGCGCTCGCCGAGGACGGCAAGGCTGCCTTCGGCGATCTCCTTGACCTCGATCACCACGTAATCGTGATCGGCGCCGTAGGCCACCGCCCGGTTGCCGGGCAGGGTCCAGGGCGTGGTCGTCCAGATGACGACGGATACGCCGTCAAGCTCCGGATGTCCTGCCTTGATGACCGGGAAACGCACCCACACCGTCATCGAGGTATGATCGTGATATTCGACCTCGGCCTCGGCGAGCGCGGTCTTCTCGACCACCGACCACAGCACCGGCCTGACGCCCTTGTACAGGCCGCCGTTCATGACGAACTTGCCGAGCTCGCGCACGATCTGGGCTTCGGCCGCATGGGCCATGGTGGTGTAGGGGTTGTCCCAATCGCCCTCGATGCCGAGCCGCTTGAATTCCTCGCGCTGCACCTCGATCCATTTTTCGGCGAAGGCCCGGCATTCCTCGCGGAACCGGATCACCGGCACCTCGTCCTTGTCCTTGCCCTCGGCGCGGTACTTCTCCTCGATCTTCCATTCGATCGGCAGCCCGTGGCAGTCCCATCCCGGCACATAGTTGGCGTCCTTGCCCAGCATCTGCTGGCTGCGGTTGATCACGTCCTTGAGGATCTTGTTGAGCGCATGGCCGATATGGATGTTGCCGTTGGCATAGGGCGGGCCGTCGTGAAGGATGAACTTCTCCCGCCCTTGCCCCGCCGCGCGAAGCTTGGCGAACAGACCGATCCGTTGCCAACGCTCCAGCAGTTTGGGCTCGGCGTTCGGCAGTCCCGCCTTCATGGCGAAGGACGATCGCGGCAGGTTCACGGTGGACTTGTAATCGACGCTCATATTGTCGTTCTTGCGGTCACGCTCGCCGGCCTGTAACGCCAAGGGGCGCCAAGGGGATAGGCCCCCTCAACGCGCACCGGCGACACTGTTCTCCAATGGCATCGGCCCGTCAACCTCCGCAAGCACCGCGCGCGCCCTTTCGGTATCGCGCTTCATCTCGACGATGAGGTCGTCGGCGCTCTCGAACTTCACTTCCCGGCGCAGGTACCCGATCATGGCGACGCGCAGCTGGTGGCCGTAAAGATCGCCGGAAAAATCGAAAATATGGACCTCCAGCAACAACTCCCGACCGCCGAAAGTGGGGCGGAAGCCGATGCTGGCGACGCCGTCGCGCCAGATCGTGTCGGGTCCCTGATCGACGCCGGCGCGCACCGCATAGACGCCCGCCGCCGGCCTCAGATAGTCGCCGAAGGGGACATTCGCCGTCGGGAATCCGAGGCCGCGCCCGCGCGTCTCGCCCTTTTCCACCCTGCCGCCCAGTTCCCAGAACCGGCCGAGGCGCTTGGCGGCGCCGCGCACGTCGCTTTCACGCAAGCACTCGCGGATCGTGCGCGATGAAATGACCTCGCTGCCTGTGCCCTCATCGCCGACGCACACCGGCTTGACGCAAGCGAGACCGAAGCCCTTCTCCGCCGCCATCCGCTCGAGCAACTCCACATTGCCGCGCCGCTTGTTGCCGAAGACGAAATCCCGGCCGACGACGATGTGACGGGCCTCGAGCCCACCCAGGAGGACGGCATCGACGAAGTCCTCCGCCAGACGCCTGGAGAAGTCGAGGTCGAAATGGAGGACATAGAGGTGATCGGCGCCGAGCGCCTCGATATGGCGGGCCTTGGCGCGGAGCGGCGTGAGGCGGAACGGCGGGTCGTCCGGCTTGAACACGCTCCTCGGATGGGGCTCGAAGGTGAGCACGCCGAGCGGTGCGCCCAAATCCTTGGCGATCCCGCCGGCCTCGCCGATGAGGGCCTGATGGCCCAGATGGACGCCGTCGAAGTTGCCGATGGCGACGACGCCGCCCCTGGCCTCCGCCGGCAATTCCTCATAATGGCGAAAAATACGCATCCGGCCCGGTTCCCTTCCCGCCTCCGTAACCCATCCGGCCCCAAATAGCCATATTACTCATGGAGATAGGGCGTTGACACCATACAGCGCGTCCCCGGCCCTGTGTAGGGTGAAGCAGACATAATGATCCCTTCGGCAAAGATGAAGGGGCCTTGAGGACTTCCCGGTCCGCCGGGCAGGGCCAGGGGTCTCCATTGACAGCCTTTCCGCCCACCCCCTAGACTCTCCTGAAGCCAGCAATAAGGGGGGCTCGGGAGGCACCATGGCGAAGATGACCCTGACGATGGCGATCGAGCGCTACGACCGTCATTTCCCGTTTTTCGACGGCACCGTGACGCCGCCGGACGGTGTCGATCTCAAGGTCCTGCAAGTGGGGCAGAGCGTCGCTTTGAGGGACGGCAAGGAGCGCCATGGGCGGATGCTCCATGACGGCGAGTTCGACATCTGCGAGTTCTCCATGTCGACCTATCTGATGGCGAAGCAGCGGGACATGGCGATCACCGCCGTGCCGGTGTTCCCCCGCCGCCTGTTCAGCCAGAGCCAGATGTACGTCCACCCCCTCTCCGACCTGTGGGAGCCCAAGGACCTTATCGGCAAGCGGGTGGCGCTGAGCTCCTTCCAGACCACGCTTTCGTTGCTCGCCAAGGGGGATCTGAAGTTCGAATACGATGTCGCCTGGGAAGACATCACCTGGTGCGTGACGACGGCGGAGAAGGTGGATTTCAAGACCAAGGACGGCGTCGTCATCGAACCCATCGGGGCGCGCGCGGAGCTTGGCACCCTGCTTGAAAAGGGCGAGATCGACGCCTTCTTCCTGCCCCATCCGCCCCCCTCGGTGCTCTCGGGCGAGCGCAAGGCGCGCCGTCTGTTCGCCGACACGCGCCAGGAGGAGCTGCGCTATTACCACAAATACGGCTACTACCCGATCATGCACGTCATCGCCGTGCGCCCCGATCTGCTGGCCAGCGAGCCGTGGCTCGCCAAGGCGATCATCGACATGTTCGCCGCGGCCAAGGAGGTCTCCGAGAGCTATTATGATGACCCGAACTGGTCGCGGCTGGCCTGGGGACGCCACTATGTCGAGGAAGAGCGCGAGCTGTTGCCCGATGATTTGTGGCCGCTCGGTCTGGCCGGGAACCGTGCCAATATCGAGCGGCTCATCGAATACGCCTTCGATCAGAACCTGATCGAGGAGAAGTTTTCCGCCGAACGCCTGTTCGCCGAAGAGACGCTGGACACTTAAGGAGTACCCGCCCGATGAAAGTCGTGCTCATGCTGTCCGTTCGCTTTTCCAGCCTGGGGGGCCTGGTGAAGGACTTTCCCGACGTCACCTTCGAACAAGTGAGCGCGCCCGAGGAAATGGCGGCCGCCCTTCCCGGCGCCGAGATCCTGATGATCACCAACCGGCTCTATACCCCCGGAATCGCCAAGGTGGTGGCCGATGTCGGCAAGGAGTTGCGTTGGATACAGTTCGCGACCTCAGGCATAGATAAGGCGATCAAGAACGGACTGCCGGACGGCATGCCGGTGACCAATGTCAGCGGCATCCACGGGCCGGTCATCTCCGAGCATGTGATGCACCTTCTTCTCGGCCTGTTCCGCCGCACCCGTGAGGTCGAGCAGGCGCGGATCGAAGGAAAATGGATCCGCGACGAGATCTCGCCCAAGATCCGGGTGCTCGACGGCGCCACACTGGTGGTGGTGGGGCAAGGCTCCATCGGCCGGGCGGTGGCGAAAAAAGCCGAGGTCTTCGGCATGCACGTGATCGCGGTGACGCGCCAGGGCAAGCCCGGCAACGGCGTCGCCGAGACCATGGGGCGGGAGCATTTCGCGGCGGCGCTCGAGCGCGCCGACGCGGTGGTGATGTGCCTGCCGCTGACCACCGAGACCCACCATATGCTGGGCGCCAAGGAGATCGGGCACATGAAGCCGACGGCCGTCGTCATCAATGTCTGCCGCGGCGGGGTGATCGATCAGGACGCGCTGATCGAGGCCTTGAACGGCGGCCGCATCGCCGGCGCCGGGCTCGACGTGGTGGAAGAAGAGCCCCTGGCGCCCGATCACCCGCTGTGGCGCATGGACAACGTCCTGATCTCGCCCCATATCTCGGGCGCCGGCTTTGATCGAAGCGACGCCGTCGCCGAAATATTCGCCGCCAACCTCAGGCGCTATCTCGCCGGCGAGGCGCTCGACAGGGTGGTTTACCGGGACGGGCCGATCGGCGCCGCCGGCGCCTAGAGCACTATTCGGGTCGGCCCGCCGTCATCCTCCTTCGCGCCCCTCGGACAGGCGCGCCCATCGAGCTTCACGCCCGGGCGCCGGCGAAACGGATGTAGCGCCATGTTGGGGGGATGAAATTCGCCGAATTCGTGCTACTTATCTAAGAAGCGGCAGGCAAACCGGCGACAAGGGAGAGGGCCATGGCGGTTCGGAAATTACGCAATTACATCAATGGGGAATGGCGCGAGCCCGAGGGCTGCGAGTGGCTCGACGTCGACAACCCTTCGACCGGCGAGATCATCGCCCGGGTGCCGCTGTCATCGACGGCGGAGACGGAAAGTGCCCTCGGTGCCGCCAAGGCGGCCTTCCCGGCCTGGGCGGCGACACCGGTCAGCGCCCGGGTCGCGCTGCTCTTCAGGCTCGCCGATATGATCCGGCAAAATGAGGAGCCCTTGTCCCGCAGTATCGCCGAGGAGATGGGCAAGTCCCTGCCCGATGCCCGGGCCGAGATCAAGCGCACCCTTCAGAACGTCGAGGTCGCCTGCGGCATGCCGATCATGCAGCAGGCCGACAAGCTCATCGGCGCGGCGCCCGGCATCGACGGCGAGGTCCTCAAGCTTCCGGTCGGCGTCTTCACCATGATCGCGCCCTTCAATTTCCCGGCGATGGTGCCGTTCTGGTTCGTTCCCTACGCGCTCGCCACCGGCAATACATTCGTCGTCAAGCCCTCCAAGCAGGTGCCCTGCACCATGCAGACCCTGACCGAATACATCGATGCCTGCGGTTTCCCGAAGGGCGTGTTCAACATCGTCAACGGCGACCGCGTGGTGGCCGAGGCCTTCATGGAGAGCCCCGATGTCGAGGGGGTCTCGGTCGTCGGGTCGACGCCGACGGCGCGCATCATCGCCGAGAACTGCGCCCGCACCGGCAAGCGCTTCCAGGCCATGGGCGGGGCCAAGAACCACCTGGTGGTGATGCCGGACGCCAAGATCGACGCGGTGATCCGCAACATGATCACGTCGGGCTACGGCTGCGCCGGCCAGCGCTGCATGGCGTCCTCCGCCATCGTCTGCGTCGGCGACGAGCTTTACGACGAGGTGACCGAGAAGTTCGTCGACGCCTCGCGCAAGGTGACCATCGCCAACCCCCTCGACCCCGAGGTTGCCGAGGTGGAGATGGTGATGGGGCCGGTGATCTCGGCCAAGGCCAAGGAGTTCGTCCACTCGATGATCGAGACCGGGGTCAAGGAAGGAGCGAACCTGGCCTTGGATGGGCGCGGCGTCCAGGGGCCGGGGCTCGAGAACGGCCACTTCGTCGGCACCACCGTCTTCACCGACGTCGAGCCCGGCATGGAGATCCACGACACCGAGATCTTCGGCCCGGTCCAGGTGATGCTCAAGGCCCGGACGCTGGACGACGCGATCAAGATCATCAATGACCACAGATATGGCAACGGCGCCTCGATCTATACCCAGAACGGCTATTACGCGCGCCGCTTCAAGCTCGAGACCAAGGCCGGGATGATCGGGATCAATGTCGGCATACCGGCGCCGGTGGCCTATCTGCCCTTCGGCGGCATGAAGGATTCCCAGTTCGCCGAGATCAAGGCCCAGGGCAAGGCCATCGTCGATTTCTACACCGAGGACAAGATCGTCACCGAACGCTACTGGCCCGAGCCTTGAGGGGCGATCAGGCGGCGCAGGTGCGGAAGCCGGCGAAGATATCGTTGCGCTCGGGATCGAAGAAGTTGCGGTAGCGGTTCGAGATCATGCGTGCGCGGGTCGCCCAGGCGCCGCCGCGCAGCACCTTCGGCGCGCCGAACCAGGGTTGTGAATATTCCTTGTAGGGATCGGCGGAGAAACCCGGATAGGGCAGGAACGGGCTCGCCGTCCACTCCCACACATTGCCGATCATCTGCCGGCAGCCGAAGGCGCTGTCGCCCTCGGGGAACGCCGCGACGTCGACGGGTCCGATGACGTGGCCGTCGAGGTTGGCCTTGAGCGCGCCGTCGGCCCCGCCCGGCGCCCCGTCGCCCCATGGGTAGCGGCGCTTGCGCCCGGTGACGGTTCCGCCGCCCGGCGACGGCTCCATCGACGCCGCGAACTCCCACTCCGCCTCCGTCGGCAGCCGGCGCCCGGCCCAGCGGCAATAGGCGTCGGCCTCGAACCAGTTGACGTGGACCACCGGGCGGTGGGGCGAAAGCGCGACGGTGTCGTCGAACTCCCGCACCATGAAGCCGGCCCCGTCCCTGACCCAGTATTCGGGATGCTCGGCGCCCGTGCGCTCACGCCATGTCCAGCCCGCCTCCGACCACAACTCCTGGCGCCCATAGCCGCGCTCATCAACGAAGGCCAGGAACTCAACGTTTGTCACCGGCGCCCGGGCGATGGCGAAGGGTTTGAGCGTCACCTCGTGCTCCCATTTCTCGTTGTCGAAGACGAAGGGCGCGTCCGGTTCGGCGCCGAGAAGATAGGCCCCGCCCGGCACTTCCACGTCGCCCGGGAGCGGCCCCGCGCCGGCAATCGGAGCGTGCGCGTTCGTGGCCAAAGCGAAGACCGGCCTTGGGAATCCCAAGATCTGGCGGGTGGAGGTGAAGGCCTCGTCGTGCATGTCTTCGTGGTACGTGGTCAGCTGGTAATAATAGCTGTCCCGGGGGCCCGCGAGGCCGCCCGCGAGCCGTGCGGCCAACGCCTCGTTCACCCGTTCCATGTATTGGAGGGTATCGGAAAGGCTCGGCAGCGGCAGGTCCCAGCGTGTATCGTGGTCCACCGTGGCTGAGTCGTAGAGCCCGTCGGCGTTCTCGATCAACGGCTCATCGCCGTCCAACCAGCGCAGGATGAAGATTTCATGGAACCAGGCGACATGGCCGATCTCCCACAGCAGGGGATTGACGATATCGAGCTTCGGCCCCATAAGCCGCTCGCCATCGATGCCGGCGACGAGCTCGAGCGTGCGGGCGCGCGCATCCTCGAGGATGCCGGTCAGATAATCGGTCCCGAGCCTGTGTCTCATTCGGCCTTTCCTTCGCCATGAAGATTAGCCTGATTACCCCGGCCTATAAACAGTCCCGCGGCGGCAACCGCACCACCGCCGTGCGCTGGGCGCGGATCCTCAAGGACCTCGGGCACCGGGTGGACATCGCGCTCGATTACGACGACTCACCGGCGGACGCCATGGTGGCGCTTCACGCCTGGCGCAGCGCCCCGTCCATCGCGCGGTTCCGTGACCTTCACCCCGACCGGCCGCTGATCGTCGCCCTCACCGGCACCGACATCTACCGCTTCATCGACAGCCACGGATCGGTGACGCTTCGCTCCATCGCCCTCGCCGATCGCCTGGTGGCGCTGCACGATCTCGCCGGTAAGGCGATCCCGGCGAAGTACCGGGCCAAGCTCCACATCATCTATCAGTCCGCCCTGCCCTTGCCGCGCGGGCGTGCCCCGGGTAGCCGCCATTTCGATGTCTGCGTCATCGGCCATCTGCGCGATGAGAAGGACTCCATGCGCACCGCCTACGCCGCCCGCCTGTTGCCGAAGGAATCGAAAATCCGCGTCACCCATCTCGGCCGCGCCCATGACGAGAGCTGGGCCGCAAAGGCCCGGGCCGAGATGGCGCGCAATCCCCGCTATCGCTGGCGCGGCGAGGTGCCGGGCTGGGCGGTCAGGCGCGCCTTCGCCAGCACCCGGCTGATGGTGCTGAGCTCGAAGATGGAAGGGGGCGCCAACGTCATCTCCGAGGCCGTCGTCGCCGGCGTGCCGGTGATCGCTTCCCGTATTCCCGGCTCGGTCGGGCTGTTGGGCGCCGATTATCCCGGTTACTACCCGGTGGGGGACGCCAGCGCCCTGGCCCGCGTGCTCAGGCGCGCGGAAGTTGACGCCGGTTTCCTCGCCTCCCTCGCCAGGGCGTGCAAGGCGCGCGCGCCGCTGTTCACGCCCAAGCGCGAGGTGGCGGCGTGGCGGAAGCTTTTGCGCGAAATCCGGTGAGGTGTCCCCGGCGCCCCGAACCTAACGATTCGTTCCCTCCGGAAACTCAAGCATTAGCGACAGAATCCATGTCACTTCGCCGGGTTCTCCCTGGCGTGCTTGGCCCGGATCGCCTTGGCGCGGGCCTCCATTTCCTCCGCCTCGTTGCCCCGACCGGTCTCCCGTAGCAGAGCAGCGTGGTTTTCCAAGCTCTTGGCCACGTTGGGATGCTCCGGCCCCAGGGTCTTTTCCCGGATCGCCAGCGCGCGCTTAAGGAACGGCTCGGCCTCGGCGTACTTGCCCTGATGGTGGTAAAGCACCGCCAGGTTGTTGAGGCGAAAGGCCACGTCGGGATGTTCTGGCCCGAGCACCGTCTCACTGATCGCCAGCGCGCGCTGGTAGAGTGGCTCGGCCTGTTCGTGCTCGCCCTGAGCGTGGTAGAACTCCGCCAGCTTGTTGAGACTGGTTGCCAGACTAGGGTGCTCAGGCCCTAAGGTTCTCTCATCAATCGCCAGAGCCTGCCAGTACAGGGGCTCAGCTTTGGCATACTTGCGCTGAGCGTAGTAGACCTCCACCAGGTTGTGGAGGAAAACGACCACATTAGGGTGCTCGAGCCTGAGAGCCTTTTCCACGATCGCTACAGCGCGCTCAAACAACGGTTCGGCTTCGGCGTACTTTCCCTGGTCGTTATAGAGCACAGCCAGATTGTTAAGGCCGATGGCTACCTGGGGGTGTTCTGGCCCCACGGCCTTCTCCAGGATAGTCAGCGTCTGTCGGCGCAGCGACTCTGCCCCGGCGTAGTCGCCATGGACTGTAGCGAGCAGGTCTGCCAAGTTGTCGAGGCTCTTGGCCAAAGCGAGATGCCCCGGGCCCAGAATTTGGATATCGTTCAGCACCGTTAGCCAAGCGAAGGTGATGCGCACGCGGGAATCATCTGGCCCGAACTCTTCGGCCTTCTCAAGGGCGTCCGAGAAGAGTTCCTCGGCCTGGGCGTAATCGCCCCGCTGGTAAGCCTCACTTCCAGTATTGATAAGCGTGTCCCAACGAGTTTCCTGGGCGGATGCGCCTCGGGGCCAAAAGGCAAGAGACAGGACTACCACTAGCACGGCTAGGCTGCCCGGGGACAGGACTTTGATGGCTACGTCCCGCCGCACGTGCTCCTCCCGGGCGCGGTGGACCTCACACATCGTGCCTCCGACAATCTTCTCGACGATGCGGCAATGCGAGAGCGTGTTGCCAGTCAAGGGGTAAACTCCTCTTCCACTCCCGCCCTCTACCGCGATGCTACGTCGTGCCCACAACCAAGTCAACACGGAGGGAGGTGCAGCCACCCCGTGCCGAAACCATTTCTTTCTGACACAAAATCGCTACATGGCCGTTGCACCTCCGGGTTCCAAGCTCTGCCGATTATTCTCTCACCGAAGAGAGAACACCAGAAAATTACTCCGACTCTTTCTTTTTTTGCGTGGATGGACCTTGGGTGGAATCAGCGGCGCGCTGAACCGGAAACGGGGGCAGCTTCAAAGAGTCGCAGGGGGAGGCCGGCACAGGCCAGTGCAACTGCGAGCAGCCCCAAGAATGTCACCGCCCGCACCGGCATGACTGCAACAGTCATGTCTCTCCCCCTGACTCTCAAATCGTGCCCGCACCTCCGCTTCAGGCTGACAGGACTTGGGCGCACAACTTGTCCATGAGCGCATGCAGGCGCTCGTGGGTGCCGGCGCCCATCTTTTCTTCTTCGACTTTCTCGAAGGCAGCGACCAATTCAGCCTGCTCGGCAGCGGAAAGAATATTCTCCGCCATCATAAAGAGGACGTTGTTCTCTTTATCAATGTGCTGCCGCAGCAGCGCCGCATAGCTGCGGGCGGCATCGGCCCAGCGCGTGCCCGCCCCGGGCATCCCGTTGCTGAAGGCATCAGCGGCCTCGCCCATTTGCCGAACCAGCGAGCGGCCCTGCTCGTGTTCGTGCAACATCACACCGATGGGCCCACCCTCGTGGGCCATGCCTTTCCGCTCCAGCAGGGGAAACAGCAGCTCTTCTTCCTTGCCGTGGTGGCAGCGGTCGGCAAACAGGCGGAAGAACTCCAGCACTCCGGCCAGCGTCTCGGGCGCTACGCGCTGGTTGCGCTCAAGCTGCTGGACGATTGCGTCGGTGACATCCAACATTCGGAGGATAGCGTCGTGTTCCTGGCGCAGGATGGCGGTGGCGGTGTTCATAGCTTTTCACCTCTTCCGTTCAGCTCGAACTGCTCCGTAGTCTTCGGCACCCACCGGGAGAGCACGCTGCATGCCGGAAAGCCCCACTCCAGTTGGTCAGAGCAAGTGACTGTTTCGTAAAAGGATAGGATGAAACAGAAAGGAAGCAAGGCAGACAGCCCTGGAAGTCTGGTGGGTTCACCGGCGCGGAGGTGGGTTTTTTACCCCAGGTTAGCCTTTCCCCGGCCGCGCCAGCATCGCCCGGCGCGTCGGGTCGGCCAGCGCCGCGAACGTTCGGTCGAGACCTCGGGCCCTTCGCTTAACCATTCGGTTTACGTTAGGCCGCCCGCGCCGGTTGTCAAATCGCGCGGCCTGCCTGACGGATCTGCGCTCGGACGAATCGGCGCTCGGATGACTTCAGATTGTGGCGTGCGGCGGCGTGCCACCGAGCGTCGTGGCGGGCTCGGGTTCGTGGGACCCCTTCGGCGGCGTCGTCGCAACGTACCAGACGCTCGACTACGAGATCGACGCGCAAGCGAGCTACAGGGCCAACACCGAGGCCAACGACGTCGACATCGGCGATGTCGCGCGGCTCGACGGCTCGGTTCAAGTCCGGCTATGGCCGCGGCAGTTGGGCAATGGGGTGCCCGGCTTTCTGTACG
>JACZQV010000135.1 GCA_022545545.1 Pseudomonadota bacterium | reverse complement strand
GTGACGCCGAGCGAATCGAGCGTCATCAAACGCCCGGCCTACGAGGCCAAGCAGCTTGCCCATCTGCGCGACAACCTCGGTATTCAGGGCCTGATCGGCGTTTCGACCCACGAGCCCCTGACCTCGCTCCACAAGCTGATCATCGTCACCTTCGAACGCACGGCGCCCCGCACCGAGATCTGGCGGGCGCTTTACGGTGTCGCTTCGCACCGCATGGCGGAAGGCAAATGGATCATCGCCGTCAACGACGACATCGACCCGGACGACACCAACGCCGTCTTCTGGGCCATGTCTTACCGCTCCAAGCCGCATCGCGACGTCGAGATCCTCAAGCACAAGCATGAAGGCCATGGGCCGCGCAGCCTCATCGACAGCGAGGATTCGGCGGTGCTGGTGGACGCTACCTTGAAGGAGACCTTCCCGCCGGTGTCGCTGCCCAAGCGCGAGTTCATGGAGAAGGCGGCGGAAATCTGGGAGGAACTCGGCCTGCCGACACTGAAGCCCGAGGCGCCCTGGTTCGGCTACGATCTCGGCGAATGGAACGAGGAGCTTGAACACATGGCCGAGCTCGCGGTCAGGAGCGAATATTGGGAGACCGGCAAGATCTACGCCCAGCGCCGGCGCAAGGACGTCGAGATGAACACCGAGGTGAGGACGCTCGATAAGGAACCGGGAGAGGACGCGTGAGTGACCGTAACGGAGCCGGAAACCCCCGACCCGTGACCCCGCCGATGGAGCCGGTTTAGATCATGGCGACGAGGACCAAGGAGAAATCCGCGGGCGCCGTGCGCGGTTACCCGGACCTGCAGGAGCACCTAAAGGCGCTCGACGCGGCGGGCCTGCTTGTGACCATCGATGAGCCGATCAACAAGGACACCGAGATGCACCCCCTGGTGCGCTGGCAGTTCCGGGGCGGAATCCCCGAGGACCAGCGCAAGGCGTTCCTGTTCACCAACATCACCGATTCCAAGGGACGCGGATACGACATCCCGGTGGTCATCGGCGCCCTGGCCGCCAACGCCGAAATCTATCGCATCGGCATGGGCGTGGCCGTGGATGAGATCGGCGAGACCTGGCGCCGCGCCATCGCCGGTCCCATCGCGCCCAGGATCGTCGAGTGCGCGCCCTGCCAGGAGGTGGTCATCGACGGCGAGGCTCTGGAGGGTCCCGGCAAGGGTCTCGATGCCCTGCCGATCCCGATATCGACGCCCGGCTACGACGCCGCGCCCTATCTCACCGCGACCAACTGCATCACCCGCGACCCGGAGACCGGGGTGCAGAACATGGGCACCTACCGGGCCGGGCTCAAGTCGTCGCGCCGGCTCGGCGTCAGGATGGCGGTCAGGACCGGCGGCGCCGGCGGCTATATCCACTGGCGGAAGTATCAGGCGCTGGGCGAGAGGATGCCGGTCGCGATCGTCGTCGGCTGTCCGCCCGCCGTCGCCTATCTCGGGCCGCAGAAACTGCGCCAGGGGGTCGATGAGCTCGACGTCGCCGGCGGCATCGCCGGGGCGCCGATCAACGTGGTCAAGGCCAAGACCGTGGACCTTCTGGTTCCCGCCGAATCCGAGCTGGTCATCGAAGGCCTGATCGACACTGAATACCTCGAGCCCGAGGGGCCGTTCGGCGAGTCCCACGGCCATGTCGCGCTCGAGGACTACAACATGATCATGGAGGTGAGCGCCATCACCCGCAAGCGCCACCCCATCATCCCGTCGATCATCTCCCAGGTGACGCCGAGCGAATCGAGCGTCATCAAGCGGGTCGCCTACGAGCCCCTGTTTCTCACCCATCTGCGGGACCATCTGGGGATCGACGGCATCATCGGTGTGTCGCTGCACGAGCCGCTGACCAACATCCGCCCGGTCATCTTCCTCCAGATGGCGCGCACATCGCCCAGGACCGAGGTCTGGCGCGCGCTTTATGGCGCCGCGACCCTGCAGGCCGCTTGCGGCAAGCTCGTCATCGCCGTCAATGAAGACATCGATCCCGACAACGGCGACGCGGTGTTCTGGGCCATCGCCTATCGCGCCAACCCGTCGCTCGACGTCGAGATCCTGCCCCACCGGGGCAGGGGCCACGGGCCCAAGACCGGGCGCGGGGATGGAGAGGATTCGACGCTGCTGATCGACGCCACCCAGAAAGAGGACATGCCGCCCCTGGCCCTGCCCAAGCGCCAATATATGGAGGCCGCGAAGGCGTTGTGGGAACGCCTCGGCCTGCCGCCCTTGAAGCCCGAATCCCCGTGGTTCGGCTATTCGCTCGGCGATTGGAGCGATGAGTGGGACGAGGGCGCGCTTCGCGCCGCCGAAGGGGATTATCTCGAGAACGGCCGGCGCACCGCCCAGCGGCTGCGCAAGGGATTGAGGCCGGAAACCTCGGTCAGGAAGGCCGATGACGAGGCCGGCGACGACACTTAGCCCCGGACAACTAAGATAAATAAAATCAATTTGTTGTCGCTGGTTCTTTATGTTTTACTGTATCGCATAGGCGGAATTCGGTTGCCCGTTCAAGTGCTATAAATTAGCTTACAAGACACGCGGGCCGGGAGGGCCTCAAGAAATTGGGCCGCAAGGCCCGAACCTACAGGGAGAACACGCATGTTGAAACGTACATCCATCGCTGTCCTTGCCGCCGCCGCCATCCTCGGCGGCGTGATCGCATCTTCGCCTTCCAAGGCGGGTTCGGTCGCCGATTTCTACAAGGGCAAGGACCTGACCTTCCTCGTCGGCTATAGCGCCGGCGGGTCTTATGGCTTCTACGCCCGGCTGATGGCCGAGCACATGGCCCAATACATCCCCGGCAAGCCCAACATCATCGTCCAGCACATGCCGGGCGGCGGCGGCTCCAAGGCGGCGAATTATTTCTACAACGTCGCGCCGAAGGACGGCTCGATGGTGGCCTTCCTGGCCGACGCCGCGCCGCTCGCCCAGCTCCTGCGTCCCAAGAAGATGAAGTACGACATCGCCAAGATGACCTATATCGGCTCCATCGTGCCGGTCAATCCGGTCATCGTCGTGCGCAGGCAAGCGAAGGCGAGGAGCATCGAGGCCCTGAAGAAGACCGAGATCGCCATCGCCTGTTCGGGCAGGGGGTCGCAAAGCTACATCATGCCGGCGATGCTGAAGTATTTCATCGGCTTCAAGTGGAAGCTGATCTGCGGCTACAAGGGATCGGCGCCGATGACGCTGGCCCTTCAACGCGGCGAGGTCGACGCCCAGTCCTCGGCCTGGATCAGCTGGAAGATCCGCCACTTCGATGCGATCCAGAAGGGCGATCTCAAGCCCGTCGTCCAGGTCGGTCTGAAGCGCGAGGCCGATCTCCCCGACCTTCCCCTGATGCAGGACCTCACCGACGATGCGGACATCAAGCGGATTCTCGAGTTCGTCTCCTCGGGCTCTGCCATCGGCCGTTCGATCATCGCCGGGCCCGGCACGCCCAAGGACCGGATCGCGGCCCTGCGCAAGGCGTTCGACAAGACGGTCAAGGATCCCAAGCTTTTGGCTTTCGCCAAGAAGCGGAACGCGATTATCGATCCGAAGCCTGGCGCCGAGGTCCAGGAGATCGCCTTGCGGGCGTTGAATACGCCCAAGGAGCTGGTGGAAAGGGCGCGGGCGGCGACCAAGGCGAAGACGGAAAAGTGCCAGAAGAACTGCAAGAAGAAGAAAAAGAAGAAGAAAAAGAAGAGCTAGGGTTCAACCGCGCACTTCCGTTCCGGGGTGCGCCGACGCCTCGACGATGCCCCCCGGCCCTGAGCCGGGGGGTCGTTTCGAGGCGACGAACTTCCGCCCGTCGCGGGCGGACCCTGGTTTTACCGACCCTCGGTCAGGCGCCGCGCCGCCGGGTTGAACCGGCGCCGGGGGGCGCCCCCGTCAGCGAGAGAGGACAGTCGACGAGAGAGGACAGATGAGCACAGCGCAACCCTCTGGGGACCCTTCCGGGGACCCTTACGCCTCGGAAGTCCCGATCAACCTACCCGCCAACCGCCAGGATCCGGAATACGGCTCGGACGTGGTGGTCGATATGCTGGGCGCCCTCGGTTTCGACTACATCGCCCTGACGCCGGGGTCGAGTTTCCGGGGGATCCATGATTCCCTGGTGAATTACGGGCGCAACCACCGGCCCGAGATCATCCTCTGCGCCCATGAGGAGATCGCCGTGGCGCTGGCGCATGGCTACGCCAAGGCTTCGGGCAGGGTCGGCGGGGTGATCCTGCACGATCTCGTCGGCATCCAGCACGCCTTGATGGCGTGTTACAACGCCTCCGCCGACCGCGCGCCGGTGTTCGTGCTCGGCGGCGCCGGCCCGGCGGACCCGGCGGATCGGCGCTACATCGACTGGCTCCACTCCGCCAACACCCAGTCCGAGTTGATGCGGCCCTATTCGAAATGGACGGACGAGCCGGTGACCCTGCAAGCGGTGCTCGACTCCATGGCCCGGGCCTACCGGATCTCGCTCAACGCCCCGGCCGGTCCCACCTACGTCTCCATCGACGCCGGGCTCCAGGAAGCGAGGCTCGAGGGCCCGGTCGAGTTGCCCGACGTCACCCTGCCCCGCTATCGCCCGGCGCCGCCCATCGCCGCCCCGGCCGAGGCGGTCGAGGCCGCCGCCGATCTCCTGATAGCGGCCGATTTGCCGCTCATCGTCGGCGGGCGCATCGGCATCAAGGCGGAAGCCACCGCGCCCCTGGTCGAGCTCGTCGAGCTCTTGGGCGCCGCCTATCAGGACGACCGGGACTGCGTATGTTTACCGACGGCGCACCCGCAGAACCTGACCGGCGGCTTCGGCGCCAGCGCCGAGACCGAGATCCGCGGCGAGGCCGACGTCTGGCTCGCCATCGACTGCGCCGACGTCACCAACGTCACCGGCGGTTACGCCAAGGCGCGGGGCGGTGGCTTCGGGCCGGGGGCCGCGGGGTCCGAGGGCAAGGTGATCGATCTGTCGCTCAACGACTTCACCCTCCAGCACTGGTCGAACATGGGCGGCGCCCCGTCGCCCTTCGATGTCCAGCTCCTCGCCGATCCCCTCTACGGGCTGAACCAGCTTGTGGACGAGGTCAAGCGCCGGGCTCGGGGTAAAGCGCCTTGGCGCCAGCGCGCCGAGGAGCGCGCCCGCGAAATCGCCGAACGCCACCAGGCGCTCCGCGGCCGCCAGCAAGAGGTGCTCAAGGCCCGCTGGGACGAGAGGCCGATCTCGGTCGTCCGCATGATCCACGAGGTCTACGAGGCGGTGAAGGACAAGCCCTGGCTGTCGGCCATGCGCAACTACCGCTGCTGGTACGAGGGCATCTGGCAATATGACGGCGCCGGCCGGCATCTCGGCAACAGCGGCGGCGGCGGCGTCGGCTACGGGCCGGGCGGCGCCGTCGGCATCGCCCTGGCGGCGCGCGCGGACGGGCGCTTCCCCCTCGCCATCATCGGCGACGGCGACTTCACCATGGGCCCGGCGGCGCTCTGGACCGCGGCGCACTACAAGATCCCGCTCATGATCGTGCTTCATAACAACACCTCGTTCGGCAATGACGAGGAGCACCAGATCAAGCTCGCCAGGGAACGCGCGCGGCCGACCGAGAACGCCTGGATCGGCCAGCGGATGGCGGCCCCGGCGGTCGATTACGCCGCCCTCGCCAGGTCCTACGGCGCCTGGGGCGAGGGCCCGGTGGAGGACCCGGGCGATCTCGCCGGCGTCCTTGAGCGCGCCGTCGCCGAGGTCGAGGCCGGCGCCGTCGCGCTGGTCGACGTCCGCACCCAGTTGAACTAGGGGGCGGCCAAGACCACAAGGCCGCCTTGGGTCACAAGCGTACGCCGGCGGTGGCAGCCGTCCACGGCATCAAGACCGGAAGAAGGGTGCCGTTACGGATCACAACTTGATAAGCTTATTGAAGCTCCGGAAGCGGTCTGGGGGAATCTATCCCGGGATCGGAAGTCTAATTACGGACGAATCGGATGACAGGTCGGCAAGATGGCCCTGGAGGCGGCAATATAGGGTTGCCGGTCGCCGTGGATTATGGTCTTGCCGCCGATGATTACGGGCGTTGGCGGCAGGGGTTTCCGGCCGAGTTTTTCGCCCGCCTCGACAAACTGTCTATCTGCGTGGCAGGACAAGACGTCCTCGACGTGGGAACAGGGACCGGCCTCCTGGCGCGCGCTCTTTCTTTGCGCGGCTGTCGGGTAACCGGCCTCGATCCCTCGCCAGCACTACTCTCCGAGGCGAAGAAGGCGGATGAGGCCGTAGGTGTATCTATTGAATATTGTCTGGGTCGGGCGGAAGCTACCGGATTAGAGGGAAACGCTTACGATGTCGTGTCGGCGGCTACCTGCTGGCATTGGGTTAACCGGCCCGAGGCGGCGGCGGAGTGCCGTCGGCTCCTGCGGCCCGATGGTAGGCTCCTTATCGCCCATCTCGATTGGATCTCGCACCCGGGCAACGTGATCGACACGACATTCAACGTCATGGACCGCTTCAGCCCTGCGCATGCTTCGGGCTTCTTGACTTTTCAATATCCACAATGGCTGTTCGAATTGGTGGATGCGGGATTCGATGCATGGCAAATCTTCGGTTTTCCCACGACACTTTCATATTCCCACTCGGCATGGCGAGGTCGGGTAAAAGCCAGTGCGCGAGTAGGCCCGGCGATGTCACCTGAAACCTTCGAACAGTTTGATCTGGCGCTCTCTGAAGCTCTATCCGAACGTTTTCCTCAAGAGACGCTCTCCGTCGATCACCGCGTCTTTGCCATCGTTCTTTGGACACGGTAGGCATGATACAGGGCTCTTCTTCATGGTTTGGCATATCTATTCGAAGGTCTGGTCTGGTCGGAACCGGACGTCCATCGCGTCTGTTGCGGTTGACCGCTTCGGACTATACGCCGACTATAAAAAACTATATTTCGCTCATAGATAATTAGAGCCACGGCGCCATGGTGGTTCGTGGACCACGGCAAGGGCGGTGAGGGTCAAGCATTCTGGCGATCCCTGTTTGGCCTGGTTTGATCGGCGGGCGGCGGCTTCGAGGCGTTCGAAATGCAAGTTGTCGCGGTAGAGCACCGCGGTGCCGTCGGGCTCGACCCCGGTGAAGATTTCCGCCTTGGCGTCGGCGATCGCCGCGACCGAATCGAAGTATTCGAGGTGCGCCGCCTCGACGGTGGTGACGATCGCGACATGGGGCCGGATCAGCCGCGACAGCGGCTCGATCTCGCCGGCATGGTTCATGCCGACCTCGAAGATGCCATAGGCGGTGTCGCTCGGCATGCGCGCCAGCGACAGGGGCACGCCCCAATGATTGTTGAAGC
>JACZQV010000032.1 GCA_022545545.1 Pseudomonadota bacterium | reverse complement strand
CGTCGTCAAGGTCGCGATTGAGCGGCATGCGGCCCAAGTGACCGTGACGGCGCACACTTGGCGCCCCTCGGGAAAAGTACCCTTCGACGTCGTGCCCGTCGATATGACGGATGGCGCATCGCTGCGGAACGCCGTGCGTGAGGCGAGACCCGACGCGATCATCCACGGTGCGATCCTCAACGACTTCCCTCTCATGTACGCCAATCGAGCTCTGGCATGGGACAGCTATGTGACCTCGACCCAGACCCTGGTCGATGCCGCCAACGAGATCGACGCCAAGCTGGTGCTGGTCTCGACCGACTGGGTTTTCGATGGCACACAATCGGCCGCGGCGGAGACAACCCCCCCCAACCCCATCAATCTCTACGGCGTGCTCAAGGTCGTCGGCGAAACGATCGTCACCAACGCCGCCGCCAACGGGGCAATCGCCAGAATCGCCGGCGTCAACGGAACCCATTGGCTGCGAGCCGACTACGTCCCCACGCAGAATCCAGGCATGGGTCACTTCGCCGGCGCCGTCGTCGATGCCCTGCGGGACGGGCGACCTTTTGCGGTTTGGCAGGCGCCGGCGAACATGGTCGCCACCCCGAGCCTGGCGAGCGAAAGTGCTGAGATGATGCTTCGCATCGTCGAGCAAGACTTGACAGGGATATTCCACTGCTGCGGCGGTCAGACCGTGGACCGCATGGAGTTTGCACGCGCCGTTGCCCGCGTGTTCGAGCTCGACGCCGACCTGCTCAGCTCGGGCCCGGCGGATCTGAGTGCGACGGGACCGGCTCCGATTCCAATCGATACGAGTCTGGACGCGACTGTCACGAGCGAGGCTCTCGGTTACCCGCTTCCAGGCGTCGACACCCTGCTGTCAAAGTTCAGACACGAAATGGAACACGGGCGGCTCGCCCCGGCCGCATGAACGGGATGGCAATCGAATGCGTAGTTCCTGCCCGCGCGCTCCTTGGTGAGTGCCCGCTGTGGAGCCACCAGGAAGGCGTGCTGTACTGGATCGACATCGACGGCCAGAGGGTCCACCGCTTCGATCCGTCAAGTGGAGAGGATCTGCATTGCCACCTGCCGGGCCGTCCCGGCTCCATCGTGCTCACCGATCGACCCGGCCGACTCCTCATGGGGCTGGAGCATCAGATCGTATGGTTCGACTGGTCGACAGGCGAGGTGACCGTGTGGATCGATCTCGAGCCGCCGCGCCCGACGGCCGCCATCATCTGGCGCGTAACGGAACGCCGCCGCCGTCTCCTGGTTCCCGGGATCGCCGGCGAAGCGGGCGGCGGCGGACATCCAGCCGGGACCGAGGCGGGTGTCGGCATGGAGGAACATCATCCATTCGCCCGTCGCCGCGTCGGCGCCGGCGATAAGCTGGCTTCCCCGCCCCCTCGGCGCTTCGATGACGCGCGCGCCGAGACCTTCCCCGATCGCCGCCGTTTCATCGCCGGAGCCGCCGTCGACGACGATGATCTCGAAGGCGAACGCGCCATCCTTACCTTCCTTGATCGCCTGGATCACCGCGCCGAGGGTTTCGGCGGCGTCCAGCGCGGGGATGACGATGCTGAGCAACATGGCTGGAGTCACGGTTTCGCAGACACCTGATATATCCCCTCTCATAACACAGCCTCGTGCGGCCGGAGAACGGCGATGGCCCGGCGCCCCGGGGCGACGACATACATGGTTTCAATCCGGTCGGTCATGGCGCCGCTCTTTCCGGCCGCCCTTGGTGTCCAGAAATACTACACATAATATACACATTTCCACTCGACATCCATGGAGATAATGTGTATAGTATACACATAGTAAGGGAACAAATTTGGTTAAGAGTTTTTCCAGCGCGGCGATCATCAAAAGGCTTAGGAAAGCCGGGTGGAAGCCGCGGCGTCTGGGCCGCGGCGTCAAGGGCGGCTCTCACCGGCAATTCACCCATCCAGGTAAGCCGGGGCTGCGCGTGACCATTACCCATCCGGTCAAGGATATACCCATCGGCACGCTGCGCAGTATTTTCCGGCAGGCCGGTTGGGACTGGCCGCCCTGACGGTGAGGGGTCATAACAATGACAGAACGTCAAGGAAGCGAAAGATTGGGAGTGGACAATGGCTGAATATCTTGCACTGATCCGTAAGGAGGCGGGAACCTCCTACGGCATCGATTTCCCGGACTTTCCGGGATGCGTATCGGGCGGCGAGACCCTGGACGAAGCCTTGCGGAATGCCGCTGGCGCCTTATTCGTGCATATCACGGGCATGGTAGAAGACGGCGAGGCCCTGCCCGATCCTTCGAAACTTGAGGCGGTGATGGCCGATAAGCACAATCGCGGCTCGGTCGCGGTTCTCGTGCCGGCGCCGGCGATCAAGGGCAAGGCCAAGCGCATCAACATCACGCTCGACGAACATCTGATCGAGTCCATCGACCGGATGGCCACTGACCAGGGCTTGACGCGCTCGGGCTTCATCGCCACGACGGCGCGCGCCGTTCTTGCGAGTCACGAGCCGCCGGTCGTCGCCGGCGGCGGTCGGGCCAAAGCCAAGGGCGGCAAGGCGCGCCGAAGCGCGGCCAAAAAGGCGGCGAGCCGGGTTGCATAGGGATCGGCCGCTTCCGCTGGACCGGGATCGGGCGGGTGCGCCTTGGCGAGGTCGGCGGCGGCGGGGCGTAATGTTCTTGAATTGTTCTTCCTGATCCCTTACAAACGGACGATGGTCGATATCCTGCCCGATCAGCCGCGAAAAGGCCGCGGCGCCGTCGCCAACCCGACCGGCCGCTTCGAGTCGGAAAAGCGCCATAACATCGACGATGGCTGGGGCGAGGGAAGCGCTCTGGATCGGGATCTTGCCCCGCTTCGCACCACGGTCAGCCCCGACAAGAGCAAGACCGTGATCGCGCGCAATTCCTCCCCCGACATCCCCTTCGATCGCTCGATCAATCCCTATCGCGGCTGCGAGCACGGCTGCATCTATTGCTACGCCCGCCCCACCCATGCCTGGCTCGGCCTTTCGCCGGGGCTCGATTTCGAAACCCGCCTGTTCGCCAAGCGCGACGCCGCGGCCTTGCTTGAAAAGGAGCTTGCCAATCCGCGCTACCGTTGCCGTCCCATCGCGCTAGGAACCAACACCGATCCCTACCAGCCGATCGAACGCGACTTCAAGATCACCCGGAGCATCCTCGAGGTGCTGGCCGAATACGACCATCCGGTGACGGTGGTGACCAAATCGGCCCTGGTAGTGCGCGATATCGACATCCTCGCACCCCTCGCGGCCAAGGGGCTTGCCAGCGTGTGCGTTTCCGTGACCACCCTCGATCCGGCGCTTTCGAGGCGCATGGAACCGCGCGCGGCGGCGCCCGAGCGGCGGCTGAAAACCATCACCGCGCTAAAAGATGCCGCCATTCCGGTGGGCGTCATGGCGGCGCCGATGATCCCGGCGCTCAACGATATGGAGCTCGAGAACATCCTCGCCGCCGCCGCCGCCGCCGGGGCCGGGACGGCGGGCTACATCGTCTTGCGCCTGCCCCATGAGGTAAAGGATCTCTTCACCGAGTGGCTCGAGGTCCACTACCCCACCAAGGCCAAGCACGTCCTGGGCCTGGTCAGGAATATGCGGTCCGGCGCGCTCAACGATCCCGCCTTTCACACCCGCATGCGCGGCTCCGGTCAATATGCCGATCTTCTCGCCAGGCGATTTTCACTCGCCTGCAAGCGCCTCGGTCTCGCCAAGAACGACTGGGCCCTGGACACCTCCCGTTTCCGCCGCCCGCGAAGGGGGGGCGAACAGTTGGAGCTGCTTTAGGGAGCGAAGGACGCGGGTCCATAGCGCGGCGGGGAAATACTCGCGCCACGTTTTCCGGGCCCCTAGCGCGGCGGGGAACCTGTCCCGCGGCGAGTCCGGGCGCCGATGACCATCCGTTACAGGCGCGCGTGTCGGCGACGGGTTCGCCAGTTTCTGACGCGCTTTTGAAGTTGCCGGCCCCCGGCCTCGCCGACATGGCGCATCGCCCGCACGAAATGTGGGTCATCCGCTTCCCCTTGTGATAGTGTCCGCAGCCGATGCCGGATCACTCGCAACTCACCGCCATCGCCATCGTCGGACTGGCCGCGCTGATTTGCGGCATGATCATGACGCGGCTCCGCCAGCCCGCCATCGTCGGTTACATCCTCGCCGGAATCATCCTCGGTCCCTCCGCCGCCGGCCTGGTCGAGAACCGGGACCAGATCAACACCCTCGCCGATCTCGGCGTGCTGATGCTGCTGTTCCTCATCGGCATGGAACTGTCGCTCACCGCCTTCAAGAAGGTGTGGCGGACGGCGCTGCTGTGTTCGCTGATGCAGATCGCGGGGTCCCTCGCCGTCATGCTCGGCTTGTCCCGACTGCTGGGCTGGCCCCTTGGGCTTTCGGTACTGCTCGGCTTCGTGGTGGCGCTGAGCTCGACCGCCGTCGCCATCAGGATGCTGGACGACATCGGCATGACCAAGACCGAGACCGGCCGCATCACCATCGCCGTCCTCATCGCCCAGGATTTGGCGGTGGTGCCGATGATGCTGGTGATACATGGCCTCGCCGGCGCCGGTTTCGGCGCCGCCCCGATGGCGAGGATCGTCCTTTCCATCGCCTTCCTCGTCGTCCTGGTCGTTTACTTGAGCCGGGGCCCGAAGATCCGCCTGCCGCTGTCCGAGCGGGTGATGAACCACGCCGACCTGGCGCCGCTTTCGGCCTTCGCGCTCTGCCTCGGCGCCGCCGCGCTTACCGGCGTCCTCGGCTTCTCTCCGGCCTATGGCGCCTTCCTCGCCGGCCTGGTGATCGGCAACAGCACCCATCGCGCGACCATGATCCGCGCCACCCAGCCGGTCCAGAGCATCCTGATCATGGTGTTCTTCCTCTCCATCGGTCTGCTCATCGACCTCGGCTATATCTGGGAGAATATCGAGAGGGTGATGGTGCTGCTGGTCATCGTCACGCTGTTCAAGACCGCCTTCAACGTCGTCGTGTTGAGGCTCCTGGGTCAGCCGTGGCAGCGCGCCTCGCTCGCCGGCGTCCTCCTCGGCCAGGTCGGCGAGTTCTCCTTCGTCCTCGCCGCGATCGCGCTTACCACCGGTCTCATCGAGGAGTCCGAATCCCGCCTCGTCATCGCCATCGTCGCCCTTTCCCTGATCATCAGCCCGCTATGGTACGAGACCGCGCGCCGGCTCCAGCGCCTGATCGCGCCGGGCATCGGCTCGATCCAGGAAATCCTGCGGCTGCTTTACGGCAAGGAGGCGGCGTTCGTCGTCACCGGCTCCCACCAGGCGCTAGAGCGAGCCCGGATCTTGACCGCCGCCCTCGGCCGACGGCTCGAGAAACGACGGCGGGCGCGCGTGCCCGCGGCCAACCCCGGCGGAGGTCCCGAGGATAAGGCCAGGGACAAGGGCGCCAAGGCTCGCAACCGCCTCGAAGCCGCCGACAAGCGTATTGGCGCGCGCAAGCGCAAGGCAAAGAAAGGACACAATTAAGGGGACACCAATTAAGGGGACACAATTAAGGGGACACCATACTTAATTCCATAGCTCCAAATCACCGAGACGGGGAATTAAGTATGGTGTCCCCTTAATTGCAGACGGGGAATTAAGTATGGTGTCCCCTTAATTGCATCGCGCGCCGCCGCCGCCGCCTTGCCGTGGCGCCGCTTCCCGCTTTATGGTGCGCCGGCAAACCTGAGCGAACCGGGAACTAGGAGAGGACGATGAAACTTGCGAGTTACGTTGGCGGCGGCTGGGTCGAGGGCGGCGGTCGGGGTGTGGCGCTGACCGATCCGGTGCTGGGCGATGAGCTGGCGCGGGCATCGAGCGAGGGCATCGACATCGGCGCCGCCATGGACTATGCGCGCAAGACCGGAGGGCCGGCGCTGCGCCGATTGAGCTTCGCCCAGCGCGCCGGGCTGCTCAAGGAAATCGCCGACACCCTTGGCGCCAACCGCGACGGCTATTTCGAGACCGCGCTGGCCAATTCCGGCAACACCAAGACCGACTCCGCCATCGACATCGACGGCGGCATCGGCACGGTGAAGTTCTTCGCCCGCCTTGGCGAATCGCTCGGCGAGACGCGCAATCTGCGCGACGGCGGTTTCGACCGCCTCGCCCGCGACGAGGCCTTCCAGGCGATGCACCTCTCGGTGCCGATCGAGGGCGTGGCCATTCACATCAACGCCTTCAACTTCCCGTCATGGGGTCTCTGGGAAAAGGCCGCCGTGGCGCTGCTTGCCGGGGTGCCGGTGCTGGCCAAGCCGGCGACGGCGACGGCGCTGCTCACCTATCGGATGGTGAGGGACGTGATCGAGGCCGGCGTGCTGCCGGCGGGCGCGCTTTCCCTCATCTGCGGTTCCGCCCGCGGGCTGACGGAGCACGTCACCGGGGCCGACGCCATCGCCTTCACCGGCTCGGCCGAGACGGCGAATGCGCTCCGCGCCCACCCAGGCGTGATCGCCTCCGCCGTCCGCTTCAACGTCGAGGCCGACAGTCTGAATACCAGCCTCCTCGGTCCCGACGCCAAGCAAGGCACCGCCGAGTTCGACCTCTTCGTGCGTGAAGTGGCGCGCGAGATGACCCAGAAGGCGGGCCAGAAATGCACGGCGATCCGCCGGGCCCTGGTTCCCGCGGCGCTCATGGACGACGTCGCCGGCGCCATCGATGCCCGCCTCGCCAAGACCGTCACCGGGAACCCGAGGAACGAGACCGTCACCATGGGACCGATCGTCAACAAGACCCAGCAGCAAGCGGTGCTCGGCGCCATCGGGCGACTCAAGGAAGAGGCCAAGGTGATCACCGGCGACGGCGACTTTCAACCCGTCGACGCCGATGCGGATATCTCCTCTTTCGTGCCGCCGACACTGCTCCGCTGTGACCACCCGAAGGACGCCCGCGCCGTCCATGAGGTCGAGGCCTTCGGCCCGGTCTGCACCCTCATGCCTTACGGCAACGCTCAAGAGGCCTACGATCTCGCCGGGCGGGGCGGCGGTTCGCTCACGGCGTCGGTGTTCACCGCCGACGAGGCCTTCGCCGCCGAGGCAACGCTTGGGCTTGGTGCCAATCACGGCCGGGTGCTGGTGGTGGATGAGAGCATCGGCAAATCGCAGACCGGCCACGGCATCGTCATGCCCATGTGCGTCCATGGCGGCCCCGGCCGGGCCGGCGGCGGCGAGGAGCTTGGCGGGCTGCGCGGCCTTCGGTTCTACCATCAGCGTCTCGCCGTCCAGGGCCGGGGCGACTGGCTCAAGGCTATGGCCGAGGGCGCCGCGGAAATCGCCCCTTAGCGCCTCCGTGAGCGACAGAACGGAGAGCGAAGGGTAAAAGCGCGGCAAGGAGGCAGGAGGGAAACATAAGTGCCTGACTTCAACCTCGAACGCGCCGCCGGCGGGTGCGTCGCCGGCATCGACGAGGCCGGGCGGGGGCCGCTGGCGGGTCCCGTCATCGCCGCCGCCGTGATCCTCGATCCCGAAACACTGCCGGGCATGCTTCGCGACGGCATCGACGATTCGAAGGTGCTGACCAAGTCCCGCCGCGAGGAACTGTTCGCCGCCCTTCGCCGCTACGCCCATATCGGCATCGGCGGGGCGAGCGCGGCGGAGATCGATCGCATCAACATCCTCGCCGCCACCCTTCGCGCCATGGGCCGCGCCGTCGACGCCCTTGGCATCGTCCCCGACCTGGCGCTCATCGACGGCAACCGCACGCCTGAACTCGCCTGTCCGGCCAAGGCGGTGGTGAGGGGGGATCAGGCCTCCCTCTCCATCGCCGCCGCCTCCATCGTCGCCAAGGTCACCCGCGATCACATCATGGCCGCCCTGGCCCGGCGCCACCCCGGATTCGGCTGGGAACGCAACGCCGGCTACGGCACGGCGGAGCACAAACAGGCGCTCACGCGCCTCGGCGTCACGCCGCATCACAGGAAAACATTCGCTCCAATCAACAAGATATTGAGTCTCTCTTAGATTAGACTCCAAGATATTGCGTCTAAGGCATTGAATCCTTGAAAGTTATTGACGCCGAGTCCCGCTTGACTCATGCTTTGGCGCCATGAACGGCGACAAGCACCCCAAGGCCGGCAGGACGCGCGCGCCGAAGCGCGCGCCCGGCGCGGCCGGCGACGGGCCCCCGGTCAACGACATCCACATCGGCGACGCCGTCGAGGTCATGGGCCGCCTGCCGGCGCTTTCGGTCGACATGGTGTTCGCCGATCCGCCCTACAATCTGCAGCTCAAGTCCGAACTGCGCCGCCCCAACAACTCCGTCGTCGATGGCGTCACCGAGCGCTGGGACCAGTTCGCGAGCTTCGCCGACTATGACCGCTTCACCCGCGAATGGCTCGAGGCCGCCAAGAGACTGTTGAAGGACGACGGCACGCTGTGGGTCATCGGCACCTATCACAATATCTACCGCATCGGCGCCATCCTCCAGGAGCTCGGCTTCTGGGTCCTCAACGATGTCATCTGGCGCAAGAGCAACCCGATGCCCAATTTCAAGGGCCGGCGTTTCACCAACGCCCACGAGACCCTGATCTGGTGCGCCAAGTCACCCGACGCGCGTTACCGTTTCAATTACGACGCGATGAAGGCGCTGAACGACGATCTGCAGATGCGGAGCGACTGGCTGTTGCCGCTCTGCTCAGGGCCTGAGCGTCTGCGCCGGAACGGCGCCAAGGCCCATCCCACCCAGAAGCCCGAGGCGTTGCTGCACCGGGTGATCCTGGCCTCGACCGGCATCGGCGATATCGTCCTCGACCCGTTCTTCGGCACCGGCACGACGGGCGCGGTCGCCAAGAAGCTCGGGCGCGGCTTCATCGGCATCGAGGCCGACCCGGACTATGTGGCGCTGGCGAAAAAACGGATAGGTGCGATCAAACATCCGGAGGATCTGGATTTGATGGTTACCCCCTCGAAGCGGGCCGAGCCCCGCATCCCCTTCGGTTGGGTGGTCGAGCAGGGCCTGCTGGAGGCGGGAGACGTGCTGTTCGATTCGCGCCGGCGTTGGCATGCCAAGGTCAGGGCCGACGGCACGCTGGTTTCCGCCGATTGCACCGGGTCGATCCACAAGGTCGGCGCCCATGTCCAGGGCGCGCCGGCCTGCAACGGCTGGACCTTCTGGCATTTCGACGCCGAAGGGGAACCGGTCTCGATCGATGTCTTGCGCCAAAAACTCCGCGCCGGGCTGACCTAGGGCTCAAAAAATGCCCCCGGTCCCGGCGTCGAATCCAGGCGATTCAAAACTTGGCGAGGGCGTGGGCGGCGATCTTCTTCATCACCGTCGGCAGGGCGTGATCCCCTAGCCGTTCGGGCGGGCACCACACCGCTCCGTCTGCCATCCCGTGACCGCCCTCGAGGCGCGCCGCCAGTACCGTGACCTCGAGGCGGAAATGGGTAAAGACGTGCCCGACGGTGCCGGGCAGCGGGCGCCAATCGGCCGCGAAGGGGGCATCGGCATCGGCGGTGGCGGGTGCGATCTCTCCCTCCCGCCAAACGCCCGACGGCACTTCCATCATGCCGCCGAGAAGCCCCTTGGCGGGGCGCTTGCGCAACATGACGGCGCCGTCTGGACGCACCGCCCAATAGGCGAAGCCGCGCCGGGTCGGCCTTACCGGCTTCGCCGCGCGGCGCGGCAGCTCTTCCGCCAGTCCCTTTTTAAACGCGATGCACGACGCGCTCAGCGGACAACTCCCGCAGGCGGGCTTCCGTGGCCTGCACACACCGGCGCCCAAATCCATCAGTCCTTGCGCGTAATCGCCGGGCCTGACGTGGGGCGTCAGTTCCGCCGCCAGCGAACGGATGCGCTCCCGCGCCGCCGGCAGGGTTTCGGTGACGCCGAACAGCCTGGCGATGACCCGTTCCACATTGCCATCCACCACCGTCGCCGGCCGGTCGAAGGCGATGGCGGCGATGGCGGCGGCGGTGTAGGGGCCGATGCCGGGAAGTGCCTCGAGCTCCTCGGTGGTTTCGGGGAAGTTTCCGGCGCCCTCGGCGCTTACCGTCTTGGCGCATTGGTGCAAGTTGCGGGCGCGGGCGTAATAGCCAAGCCCCTGCCAGGCGTGCAGCACATCGTCGAGGCGCGCATGGGCGAGCGCGCCGACGTCCGGCCAACGCTTCGTGAAGGCGGCGAAATAGGGGATCACCGTGGCGACGGTGGTTTGCTGCAACATGATCTCGGAGAGCCAGACGCGGTAAGGATCGGGGCGCCGCCTTGGCGAAGGGCCGAGGCGCCACGGCAGCAAGCGTGCGTGGGCGTCGTACCAATCAAGCACGCGCCCGGCAATCTCCGCGCCCGGCGCGCTTGGCGCCGAGGTGGCGGAAAAATCTGAACGAGATGCGCGTTTGTTGCTCAACCGCTGTTGCCTTGGCCGGGACCTCTAACATATAACAACCGGAGCGGCCCGCCCACCCGGTAACTAGCTTGAGTATCGGCTCCCTGAGGACATCGATTCGTGGCACGGAACTGATCATGGCGGCGGGCAGGTATTCGAGCACGATCGAGAGACGCTCCGGCATGCGGGCGCTTGGCGCGGCGGTGGCGCGCATAACGGCGCCGGCTTTCAGGAGACGCGGTTTCGCCGAAGCCGGCATCCTCACCGACTGGCCCCACATCGTCGGCAGCCAACTGGCATCCCGGACCGAACCCGAGAGACTTAGCTTCGCCCGGGGCACCCGCGTCGACGGGACGCTGCAGGTCCGGGTCAGCGGCGCCTGGGCGACCGAGCTGCAGCACCTGGCGCCCCAGGTGATCGAGCGCGTCAATTCCTATTTCGGCTACCGGGCGGTGGACCGGCTCGCCATCCTGCAAGCGCCGCTCTCCCACGCCGAAGCCGAACCCACCGAGACCAGCAAACGGCCGGGAGATCGGGAACACGGGGATTCGGAACCGGCGCTGGCCCAACCGGCACTGGACAGTGGCGCCTCTAATGTCGAAAATGCGGAACTTCGCCGCGCGCTCATCTCACTGGGCGCGGCGGTGAAGGACAGACCCGGCAGGGACTGAGGAAGTTCGAGTTGCGATTCGCCCCCTATCGGATTTCGCCCGACACCGGACCCAAGGCGCGCCGCCCATTCTCCGCCCCGGTTCGGGGCGCCGACGCGGCTGGACGGCACGGCTTCTTATACGCTATATGTTGTGGTCAGGGGTTTTGAATGCGTAACATCTTGACGATCCTCACAGCGATTGCCGTCGTCGCCGTCCTTGGGGTCGCGGCCATGGAGTATTTCCCCGGGCCCTCTTCCGATCAGCAGGCAGGCCAGCCGGCGACGTCTCCCCCCGCTCCCGCCGCCGACGCCGCCAAGGCCGCTCCGGTCGAAATCGGCGCCGACGAGTTCATCATGGGCGATGCCAAGGCGCCGGTGACGATCATCGAATACGCTTCCCTTACCTGTCCCCATTGCGCGGATTTTCACGTCAACATCTTGCCCGAACTGAAAAAGTCCTATATCGACACCGGCAAGGCGCGTCTGGTCTATCGCGACTTTCCGCTCGACAGGCTGGCGCTCAGCGGCTCGATGATGGCGCGCTGCGCCGGGCGCGAGCGATATTTCGGGTTCATCGACACCATGTACAGGAAGCAGGAAAGCTGGAAGGCGGCGAAGGATCAGGTAAAGGCCCTCGCCCGCATCGGCCTGCTTGGCGGCATGTCCCAGAAAGACTTCGACGCCTGCATGAAGAACAAGGCGGTGGAAGATCGGGTCATGGCGATGCGGCTCGACGCCCAGAACGAATTCGCCATCGACTCGACGCCGAGCTTCATCATCAACGGCAAGAAGTACCCGGGCGTCGTGAACTTCGCGCGGTTCGAGAAAATCTTGGAACCCTTGTTGAAACAGCAGTAGGAAATATCGAGGGCGCGTCGGTGCAGTTTTTGAAGTTTCGCCTGTCGGGGTTCAAATCCTTCGTTGATCCGACCGAGGTGCGGATCGATGCCGGGCTCACCGGGATCGTCGGCCCCAACGGCTGCGGCAAGTCCAACCTCGTCGAGGCCTTGAGTTGGGTGATGGGCGAGTTGTCGGCGAAGAAACTGCGCGGCAGCGAGATGGACGACGTGATCTTCGGCGGCACCGCCGACAGACCGGCGCGCAACATCGCCGAAGTTTCCCTGCTTCTCGACAATTCCGACCGCATGGCGCCCGCCGCCTTCAACGATCAGGACGAAATCGAGGTGACCCGCCAGATCGAGCGCGGCTGCGGCTCCACCTACCGGATCAATGGCGCCGAGGTGCGCGCCCGCGACGTCCAGTTGCTGTTCGCCGACGCCGCCACGGGATCGGGATCGACGGCGCTGGTGAGCCAGGGCCAGGTCGGCGCCCTGATCAACGCCCGGCCCACCGACAGGCGGGGGCTTCTGGAGGAAGCCGCGGGCATCACCGGGCTTCATTCGCGCCGCCACGAGGCGGAACTCAGGCTGCGGGCGGCGGACAACAACCTCGAACGGCTCGAGGACGTGGTGGCGGCGCTCGAGGCCCAGCTCGAGGGACTCAAGCGCCAGGCCCGCCAGGCGACCCGTTACCGCAATCTTTCCGATCACGTCCGCCGCGCCGAGGCGACGTTGTTCCACGTGCGCTGGAGCGAGGCGGCCGGGACCCTCGATACCGCCGCCGCCGCCCTCGAAAGCGCCAAGGCCGTGGTCGAGAAACTGACCCGCCGCGCCGGGAGGGGCGCTACGGTGCAGGCGGGCGCGGCGGCGAAATTGCCCCAGTTGCGCGCATCGGAGGCCGAGGCCGCGGCCAAGCTACAGCGGTTCCGGCTGGCGCGGGAGGCCCTGGACTCCGAGGAGGCCCGCATCCACGAGGTCCAGGAGAATTGCCAACGGCGTCTGCTCCAGATCGGCGCCGACATCGAGCGCGAGGAGGCCCGCGCATCCGACGCCGCCGAGGCGGTCGCCCGGCTCCACAAGGAAAGCGCCGGGCTCAACCGCTCGCGGGACGAGCAGGATAGCGCCGAAAGGGAAGCGAAGGCGGCGTTGTTCGCCGCCAACACGGCGCTCGCCGCGCTTGAAGGACGCCTTTCCGAGCTGACCGAACAGGTGGCGGCGGCCGAGGCCCGGCGCATCGACGCCGACGGCCGCATCGCCGAGCTCGAGGCGCGAAGGGCCAGGCTTAACGACGCCGTCGGGGAAAGCGCCAAGGAACGCGCGGCGATCGAGGCCGAGGCATCCGACGGTGACGCGCTCCTCGCCGCCGAGGCCGGCGTCAACGAAGCCGCCGACAGGCTCGTTGCCGACCGGGCGGAAGCGGACGGGGCCGAACAGGCGCGCATCGACGCACAGCAGGCGGAGGAAGAGACGCGCGAGGAATGGCGTTCCCGCGAAGCCGACGCCGCCAGGTTACGGGCCGAGGACACGGCCCTCAAGCAGTTGCTGGTGGTCGAGGACACCGATCCGTGGCCGCCACTGATCGACTCGCTCACCGTCTCGCCGGGCTATGAGACGGCGCTCGGCGCGGCGCTCGGCGATGACCTCTCGGCGCCCGACGACCCCGCCGCCCCGGCCCATTGGCGGGCCCTGGAGCCGTTCGACGCACCGCCTCGGCTGCCCGCGGGCGCGCGGCCGCTCAGCGATTTCGTCAAGGCGCCCAAGGCCCTCGCCCGCCGGCTTTCGCAGACCGGCGTGGTGGAGAAGGAAAGCGACGGCCAGGCGCTGCGCGACGCCTTGGTCCAGGGCCAGCGGCTGGTCAGCCGCGACGGCGCGCTTTGGCGTTGGGACGGCTACACCGTCGGCGCCGGCACGGCGATCGCCGCCGCCATCCGGCTCGGCCAGCGCAACCGCCTGCGCGAACTCAAGGATGAGCTCGATCGGGCCGAGTCCCGGGTCGGCGATGCCAAGACCAAGTGCGACGATGCCAGGGCGATGACCGAGGGCGCGGCCCGGCGGGAGCGCGAGCTTCGCGCCGCCACGCGCGACGCCGAAGCCCGGCTGCACACCGCGCGCGAGGAACATGCGTCGCTGGCGCAACAAGCGGCGGCGGCGGCATCCAAGCTGACCGCCTTGGACAACACGCTCGAGCTCCTCCGGGCCGACAACGCCGAGACCGAGGCCGAGATCGCATCGGCGCGCGAGACACAACGATCGCTCGGCGATGCCGAGGCCGCCCGCCAGCAGGTCGCCGGGCTGCGCGCCGATCTCGGCGTCCTGCGCGCGGACGCCGCCGAAAAGCAGCGTGCCGATGATCTGCTGATGCAGGAGAACGAGCGGCGCAACCTCAGGCTCGCCGATATCGCCATGGAACGGGAATCGTGGCAGGCCCGGGCCGACAACGCTCGACGCCAGATCGAGGAACTGGGCGCGCGCAAATCGGTGGCCGAGAAGGAGCTCGACGGCCTCGCCTCGCGCCCCGAGCAGATCACGGCGGAGCGTCACGCGCTCGCCGATAAGATCGACGAGTTCGAGAGTTTGCGGAGGACCGCGGCAGACGCGCTCGCCGCCGGGGAGACCGCCCTTGCCGACGCCGATAGGACGCTTCGCGATGCGGAAACGGCGCTCGCCGATGCGCGGGAAGAGATGGTGCGTAACGAGGGCGCCCTTAGCCAGGCGCGCCAATCCCTGGAAAGCCTGAGCGAGCGGATCGCCGAGCGGCTGGAATGCAAGCCCGAGGCCCTCGCCGAGATCGCCAACTTGAAGCCGGGCGAGCTGCCCGAACAAGGCGTCCTCGAGACCCGGCTGGAACGCTTGCTGCGCGAGCGCGAGAACATGGGACCGGTGAATCTCAGGGCCGAGACCGAGGCCAAGGACCTCGCCGAGCAGATCTCAACCATGCGGACCGAGCGCGAGGATCTGATCCAGGCCATCGCGCGGTTGCGCCGCGGCATCAATGAGCTCAATCGCGAGGCCCGCGAGCGGTTCCTCGGCGCCTTCGAGACCGTGAACGAGCACTTTGCCGACATGTTCAAGCGGCTGTTCGGCGGCGGCCGGGCGCATTTGAGCCTGACCGAGTCCGACGACCCGTTGGAGGCCGGTATCGAGATCATGGCGAGCCCCCCCGGCAAAAGGCTTCAGGTCCTCTCGCTGCTCTCCGGCGGCGAGCAGGCCCTGACCACCATCGCCCTCCTGTTCGCGGTGTTCATGACCAACCCGGCGCCGATCTGCGTTCTCGACGAGGTCGATGCGCCGCTGGACGACGCCAATGTCGGGCGCTTCTGCACCCTGGTCGAGGAAATCGCCCACGGCACGGCGACCCGGTTCCTGTTGGTGACCCACAACCACGCCACCATGGCGCGCATGGACAGGCTCTATGGCGTCACCATGTCCGAGCGCGGTGTCTCGCAACTCGTCTCCGTCGATCTACAGGGAACGCGGCCTCTGAGGGCGATCGCCTGAACTCGCCGCAAATCAAAATTTATCTATTAATTTCAATCTATTAAACTAAAGCCGTTGAACCTTGACAGCCACCGAGCCAACTCCTATGGTGCCACCCGTTTTTGCCGTGGCAACGGCTCCTGACGGGCGTTTTGACGCCATTCCCATGGACGAGGGTAACCATCCGCCTTCCCTGGAGGACTTGGACGCACGGTTGCGGAAGGCTCGCGGGAAAGCTCACCCGGCCAACGCGGCCGAGGGCGAAGGGGTGCCCGCGGGCGGCTGGGGCCAGGCCATGCGGGTCGGGCTGGAGTTGGTATCGGGCCTCGCTGTCGGCGTCGGGATCGGCTGGCTGCTTGACGAATGGCTCGGTACGCGGCCGTGGCTGATGGTGGTGTTTTTCTTCCTCGGCGCCGGGGCGGGCATGCTCAACGTCTATCGCAGCGTGTCCAACCTCGGCTATGGCGTCGGCTACGGCGGGGCGCAGGCCGGAGACGACACCGAGGACGCGGAGAAGGAAACCGACGACGGCAAGCCTTGAGGCTGGTTGGGGGATCGGAGTGGCCAAACCGTTAGAGCAGTTCGAAATCAAGACCCTGGTGGACATCCCCGTCGGCGGCCTCGACGCGTCCTTCACCAACGCATCCGTCTTCATGGTCATCGCCGTCGCCGCGATCACCTTGTTCCTGACGCTTGGCATGCGCCAACGCGCCCTGGTGCCGGGCCGCTGGCAGTCCCTGGCCGAGCTCAGTTACCAGTTCGTCGCCCAACTGGTGCGCGAGAACGTCGGCGCCGAGGGGCGCCAGTACTTCCCCTTCATCTTCACGCTGTTCATGTTCATCCTGTTCTCCAACATGATCGGCCTCATTCCTTACGCCTTCACGGTGACGAGCCACATCATCGTCACCTTCGCCCTCGCCCTGGTGGTGTTCCTTGGCGTCACCCTGGTCGCCCTGATCAAGCACAGGCTCCGCTTCTTCAGCTTCTTCATGCCCCCCGGCGTGCCCCTCTACATGGCGCCGCTTCTGGTGCCCATCGAGATCATTTCCTACCTCGCCCGCCCGGTGACCCTCGGCCTCAGGCTGTTCGCCAACATGATGGCGGGGCACACCATGCTCAAGGTGTTCGCCGGTTTCATCGTCGTCCTTGGCATCGGGGGCATCGCACCGATCGCGGCGATCGTCCTGCTTTATGGGCTTGAGGTCATCGTCGCGGTGCTACAGGCTTACGTTTTCATCATACTCACCTGCCTCTACCTTCACGACGCGCTGCATCTGCATTAGGGATTAGTTGCATCCGCACTAGGAAGGCGGGAATGGGTATGTCGGTTCAAGAACAGCAACGGATAAGGAATCAGGAACATGGATGTTGAAGCCGCAAAGCAAATCGGCGCCGGGCTCGCCGTCACCTTCGCCCTCGCCGGCGTCGGGGTCGGTATCGGCAATATTTTCTCGGCCTTCATTTCCGCCGTCGCGCGCAATCCGGCGGCGCGGACCATTGTGTTCCCTTACACCATGCTTGGCTTCGCCCTGGTCGAAGCGGTCGCGCTCTATGCCCTGTTGATCGCGTTCCTGGTGCTGTTCGGCTAGGACAAGCGTCGGCACCGGGCGGGGGCGAGCGAAACCCGCGCCCGAATCTTTGGAGTTAAGATGCCGCAACTCGACACCGCGACATTCGCGCCCCAGTTGGTGTGGCTGGCCATCACCTTCATCGGCCTTTACCTGATCCTCGCGCGCGCCGTGCTGCCGCGCATCGCCTCGGTCCTCGAGGAACGCCAGAAGAGGATCGACGTCAATCTGGAGAAGGCCGAGGCCCTGAAGGTTAAGGCCGAGGCGGCCCGGGCGGCTTACGAAGAGGCGCTGGATGCGGCCCGCGTGGCGGCCCATACACGGCTGAGTGAGGCGGCCGATGTGCTGGCGCGCCAGGCGGCGGAGCGCCACGAAGCGCTGGCCGGGAAACTCGCCCAGGAGGGCAAGGAGGCGGAAGAGCGCATCGGCGCCGCCATGGAAGAGGCGCTCAAGCACATACATACCGTCGCCGCCGAGATCGCCGGCGCGGCGACGGAAAAGCTGATCGGTTTGAAAATCGGCGAACAGGGCGCCCGCGCCGCCGTCGAGACCGTCCTCGGGGAGAAGGACTGATGCCGGCGTTGGCGGCCGAGAAGGTTATCGAGCACGCTCCTCCTTTCTATCTCGAGGCCGAGTTCTGGCTGACGGTGGCCTTCATCATTTTCGTCGGCCTGTTGATCCGGCCGATGACCCGGATGATCACTTCGGCGCTCGATGACCGTTCCGATGCCATCGCCAAGGAACTCGACGAGGCCGCGCGTCTCGCCGAGGAAGCGCAGGCGGCGCTCGCCGATTATCAGCGCAAGCAGCGCGATGCGGTGAAGGAAACCGAGGAAATCCTCGCCCGCGCCGAGGCCGAGGCCAAGCGCATGGGCGAGACGGCGGCTCAGGGCTTGGCGGCGGCGCTCGAGCGGCGCGGGCAGCTGGCGATGGAGAATATCGCCCAGGCCGAGGCCCGCGCCGTCGATGAAGTGCGCAACGCCGCGGTCGACATCGCCTTGAACGCCACCCGCAAGCTGATCGAGGAAAACGTCGACGAGCAGAAATCGGCCGCCTTGGTCGAGGACGCGATCAAGGAACTCCCCGACAAACTGCACTAGGCGCACTCCCCTCGGCTCGACCCGGCGACGCGGCGCGTAAAAAAACGCCGCCCCTCTCAGGGGTCGGCACTAATCCGCGCCTTGCGCCTTGGCCTTGTACCTCTCCAGGCGGAGATCGAGCGCCTTGCCCAGCCACATCGCGAAGTCGGTGTGATCGCGGTAGCTGTCGTCCGACTTGGCATGGACCAGGATGCTCAGCCCGTCGCGATTGAGCATCAGCCACGGCACCAGGTGTTGGAACTGATCGGGGCCGAAGGTGACCAGATACATCGCCTGGGGGTGGGGACCGACCGGTTCGTCGTGCCAGCTTCCGATCTCGACCTCGAAGCGCCCCGAGATCGCCTCGCGCAGACGCCCGGCGCGCCGCCGCGTTTCCTTGTCGTAATAGACATGGGCGTGAAACTCATCGATCCGGCTCGTATCCACCACCGATCCCTCCCCACGCGAACTTTCACTCATTGGTCCAGGCATAGCAGTTGCCCTTGCAATATTCGCGAAATCCCAGCCTCCGGTAAAGCCCGATGGCGGCCGTCGAGGCGAACAGGACGCCGACCCGATAACCCATTCGCCGCGCTTCCAGCAAAGGCGCCAGCGTTACCGCCGTGGCGATTCCCTGGCCCCGGAACTCCGGCAGCGTGGCGACGTTGGAGATACCGGCGACGCCGGCGCCGAAGAACGCCGACGCCGTCGCCACCGGCGTTCCCTCGAGCCTGGCGATGTAGTGACGGTAGGGCCGATCGGCGCCCAGCCCCACCGCCGCGTGCATGTCGAGCCACGGATCGAGAGCAAAACCGGGAAACTCGTAGACCGGGGCCATGACGGCACACCAGGTCCCAAGCGTCTTAAGATCACGGACTTCCTCGATCTCGAGGTGGCGCGGTGCGGACAGACCGTCGGCCAAGCGCACGAGATCGACCGCCATGCCCGCCGCTTCGAAACCATGGACGAACCCCCTGGCCTCCAAATGGTTCGCCAGGTTCTCGGGCTCGGGCGACGGGCCGATCCACCAGAGCATCGGCACGTTGCGTTCGGCGAACCGGGCCACGGCTGTCTCGATGGCCGCCTCGATGCCGTTCGGAGAAAGCCGGGCGCGGAAGACGTTGTTGAAGACGGCAAAGGGGATGTCGGTGCGGGTCCAGATCATGTCCGCATCCTCGTAAAGCTCCATCCCGGGCCACCGCGACCAGGCCTTGCAGCTTTCGATCGCGTTCATCTCGATGGCGTCGATCAACGCCGGAATGGAAAAGTCCTCGAGGATCGTCTTCACCGGCAACTGCCCCTCCCCCTAGCGAGACAATGTGCGAGACAATGTAGCGGGACTGGGCGGCCGTGACCCGTCCTAATTATGCGAATCCTTATATCACCCCGCGAACGACCCTGGGCCGATTATAACAATCGGACAGAGGGTGCGGGCTAACGGTCCCGATGAGGTGCAGGGCCTACTCGGCCGCCTTGTCCGGCGCCGGGCGCCAGCGCAGGACCGGGTGGCGCGCCGCCCCGGTCTCGTCGAGGCGGCGTCTCGGCGTCAGCTTGGGGGCGTCATGGAATTTGGCCGCGTCGCCCGACCTGGCGCCGGCGGCGAGACCCCTGACGGTGGCGATGAACTGATCGAGGGATGCCTTGCTTTCGGTCTCGGTCGGCTCCATCAGCATGGCGCCGTGCACCACCAGGGGGAAATAGATGGTGGTGGGGTGGAAGCCCTCGTCGATCAGGGCCTTGGCGAAGTCGAGCGTGCTCACCCCGGTGTCCTCGAGGAAGCCGTCGTCGAACAGGACCTCATGCATGCACGGACCGGGATAGGAAACCGTCAGCACATCCTTGAGTCCGGCGAGAAGATAGTTGGCGTTCAATACCGCGTCTTCCGCCACTTGGCGCAACCCGTCGGCGCCGTGGCTCATCATGTAGGCAAGGGCGCGCACGAACATGCCCATCTGGCCGTGAAAGCCCTTGAGCCGGCCGATGGCGCTTAGCCCTTCATCTTCCGACCGGCCGCGATGCTCGACCAGGCGGAAGCCCTCCTTGCCATGGACGACGAAGGGCAACGGCGCGAACGGCGCCAGCCCGCCCGACAGCACCACCGGACCCGAGCCCGGCCCACCGCCGCCATGGGGGGTCGAGAAAGTCTTGTGCAAATTGAGATGCATGGCGTCGATGCCAAGATCTCCGGGCCTGACCTTGCCGACGATGGCGTTGAAATTGGCCCCGTCGCAATAGAAGTACGCGCCGACTTCGTGCACCGCCTCGGCGATCTCCAGGATCTCGTCCTCGAACAGCCCGCAGGTGTTGGGATTGGTCAACATGATGCCGGCGACATCATCGCCGAGCTTCGCCTTCACCGCCGCAAGATCGACCCGGCCGCGGGCATTGTTGGCGACGGCGTCGATGTCGTAGCCGCAGGCGGCGGCGGTCGCGGGGTTGGTGCCATGGGCGGATTCCGGCACCAGGACCCGCCGCCTGGCATCGCCCTTCGCTTCCAATGCCGCCCTGATGCACATCATGCCGCAAAGCTCGCCCTGGGCGCCGGCCGCCGGTGACAGCGCCACCGCCTCCATGCCGGTCAGCACCTTGAGCCAGCGGGCGAGGCTATCGATCAGCTCGAGCGCGCCCTGGACGGTCGCTTCCGGCTGCATCGGATGCAAATCCGCGAGGCCCGGCAAGCGGGCGAGCCGTTCGTTGAGCCTGGGGTTGTGCTTCATGGTGCAGGAGCCCAGCGGATAGAAGCCCGAGTCGATGGCGAAGTTCTTCTGGCTCAGGCGCATGAAGTGACGCATGACCTCGGGCTCCGACAATCCCGGCAGCCCGATTTCGCCTTCGCGCGCGAGCCCGCCGAGCCGGTCTTCGCGCGGGACCGGCTCCGCGAGGTCAACGCCGGTACGGCCGGCGGTGCCTTGCTCGAAGATAAGCGGCTCCTCGATCTGGAGCCCGCGGTTACCGGTTATGGTGCCCGGCGTTCGGCTTGTAGCGGCCATCACAAGAGCGCCTCGAGCGCACCGGCGAAGGCCGCGATGTCCGCTTCCGAGTTGGTTTCGCTGACGGCCACGAGCAGGAGATTCGCCAGTTCGGATTCTCGCGGATAGAAGCGCGACACCGGCACGCCGCCAAGCACGCCTCGCTGCGCCAGCTTATCGGCGACGGCGCCGGCGGGCTTGGAGAGCCTCAGGGTGAACTCGTTGAAGAAGGTGTCGTTCAGGACCTCGACGCCGGGCACCGCGCCAAGCACGTCCGCCGCCCTCACCGCGACCGAATGATTGATGGCCGCAAGCCGCTTCAACCCGGCCGAGCCCAGAAGCGCCAGGTGCACCGTGAAGGCCAGCGCACACAAGCCCGAATTGGTGCAGATGTTGCTCGTCGCCTTGTCGCGGCGGATATGCTGCTCGCGGGTCGAAAGGGTCAGCACCCAGCCGCGCCTGCCATCGACATCGGTGGTCTCGCCGACGATGCGTCCGGGCATCTGGCGCACATGCTTGTCCCTGGTCGCCAACAGGCCGACATAGGGGCCGCCGAAACCGAGGGGATTGCCCAGCGACTGGCCCTCGGCGACGACGATATCCGCCCCCATCTCACCGGGCGGCCTGACCGCGCCCAAGGACACCACCTCGGTGACGGCGACGATCATGATGGCGCCGGACTCGGCGCAACGGGCGGCTAGCGGGGCAAGATCGCCGAGGTGGCCGAAGAAGGCCGGGTTCTGGACGACGACGCAGGCGGTCTCACCGTCGATCATGGCGCCAAGGTCCTCGACGCCTTCGACGTCGGGCGGCGCGGCCGCGAACTCGGCATTCGAATAGCGGGCGAAGGTGGCGGCGGTTTCACGGTAATGGGGGTGCAGCCCGCCCGACAGCACCACCTTGTTGCGCCCGGTTATGCGGCGCGCCATCATCACCGCCTCGGCGCAGGCGCTGGCGCCGTCATACATCGAGGCATTGGCGACGTCCATGGCGGTCAGCAGCGCCACCTGGGTCTGGAACTCGAACAGATATTGCAGCGTCCCCTGCGACACCTCGGGCTGATAGGGGGTGTAGGAGGTCAGGAACTCGCCGCGCTGGATGAGGTAATCCACCGTCGCCGGCAGGTGGTGACGGTAAGCGCCGGCGCCGAGGAAGCTGGGCGCCGTCGCGGGACTGAGATTCCTTGCCGCCAACCCGGCGATGGCGCGCTCGACCTCCATTTCGCCGGCATGGTCCGGCAGATCTAGGGGGGCCTCGAGGCGCGCCGCCGCGGGCACGTCGGCGAACAAATCCTCGATGGAGGTAACGCCGATGGCCGCCAGCATGGCCTGACGATCGTTATCGGTCAGCGGCAGGTAGCGCATCAGCCGAGCCCTGCGGTGAAGGCCGAATAGGCCGCCTCGTCCATCAGCTTGTCAAGCTCGGACGGATCGCCGAGCCGGATCTTGACGAACCACCCCGCGCCCAGGGCATCGGCATTCACCGTCTCCGGCGCGTCGGACAAGGTCTCGTTCACCTCGGTCACTTCGCCGCTCACCGGCGCGTAGACCTCGCTCGCCGCCTTGACCGATTCGACGACCGCCATCTCGTCGCCTGACTTCACCTGCTTGCCGATTTCGGGGAGCTCCACATAGACCACGTCGCCCAACTGCTCCTGGGCGTAATCGGTGATGCCGACGGTGCCGATGTCGCCGTCGAGGCGAATCCACTCGTGCTCGTCGCTGAATTTCATCTCGCTCATGGGTCAGAACCTCTTGTTTCGCATTCTCGATCAGCCCCTGTAGTAACGCGGTGGAACGAACGGCAAGGCCGCCACCGCGCCCGCGCGCGCCCGGCCCCGCACCATGAGCTTGACCCCGGTGCCGAGCTCGGCCTGGCCGCTTTCGACATAGCCCATGGCCACCGGCCCGCCCACCGTCGGGCCGAAGCCGCCGCTCGTGATCTCGCCGATGGTCCGGCCTTCGGCGTCGGTGATTTCTGTCTTCTCGCGTGCCGGCGCCCGGCCCGAGGGCTTTATGCCGACGCGCCTGCGCTTGGGCCCTTCCACCAACTGGGCGCGGATGATGTCGGCCCCGGGGAAACCGCCGGCCTCGGCGCGCCGCTTGGAAATGGTCCAGCCGAGCCTCGCCTCCACCGGCGTCGTGGCGGTGTCGATGTCGTGACCGTAAAGACAGAGCCCGGCCTCGAGCCTCAGCGTATCGCGGGCGCCCAGTCCCGCCGCCATGACTTCCTCCTCGCCCAACAAGAGACGCGCGAGGCCGGGAGCCTCGTCATTGGCAAGCGAGATCTCGAAACCGTCCTCGCCGGTATAGCCGGCGCGGGCCACCATGCAGTCGGCCCCTTCGATGCGCATGGCTTGCGCCGTCATGAACTTCATGTCCCGGCAAGCGGGGGCGAAACGCGCCAGCACTTCCACCGCCCGGGGTCCCTGCAGCGCCAAGAGCGCCCGGTCCTCGAGAGACGTGATCTCCAGCCGGCCGGCGAGACGGTCGCGGAGGTGGTCAAGGTCGGCCGCCTTGCAGGCGGCGTTGACGACCATGTGGAGGTGATCGTCGGCGCGGATGACGATGACATCGTCGAGAATACCGCCCGTCTCGTTGGTCAACATGGTGTAACGCATGGCCCAGGGCGCGAGCCCCTGGATGTCGCCCGGCACCACCGTCTCGACGGCCTCGGCCACATCGCCGCCCCTCAGCGTCACCTGCCCCATATGGCCGATGTCGAAGAGGGAGGCCCGGGAGCGGGTATGGAGGTGCTCGGCGATGATGCCGCCGGGGAACCGGACCGGCATCTCGTAGCCGGCGAAAGGCACCATTCTGGCGCCCATCTCGACATGGAGGTCGAACAACGCCGTCCGCTGCAATTTCTCTGGTGCGGGATCGGTCAATGGGTCCTCCAACAGTTACCGGACTGCTTCCGCGCGATCGCGGCGGCGGCGGCAGTCCCCTCTGTCTTTGGACCTGAAAGATTCACCGGCCGGCGGGCGGGCCCGCGTCCGGCTTACATCTTCGGTGAGGCGTCCTCGGTTCGGTTCAAGGCCGGACGCCTGCTCTCCAGAGCGTCATCACCCTGCGGTCCTTCTGCCTGAGAGTTTCTGGGACCTTTGCTCCTTCGGCGCCGGCAACGGCAATAGGACCGTGCCGGTCTCTCCCGCAGGGGTCATCTGAGCATCCGCGAAAGACGATGATCGGCACTCGCGGATTCTACCGACTCAACGGGGCATCTTAACGACCGGGGGATCGAGGTCAACCACGCCATCGAAGATTGCCGCCAACCGCCATTACCTCCGCTGGCGCGGGCGCCGGTTGAACTCGAGCTCCTCCCTGGTTACCTGGAGGCCGATAATGATCCTGTAGTTCTCCGCCGAGCGGCCGCGCGGCAGGGGAATCATCTGCTCGAGCTCCTCGGACGCCATGGCGCGGCTGATATTGGGAACAAAGGGTATCAGGGCGGTGAACCGTTCCCTGGCGAGTATGTCACCGGCGGGATTGGCGATAGCGACGAAATAGGCGAACACCGCCTTTCGGCTCTTGTCCGCCGGCCCCCGTTCGGCCGAAATGTCGACCAACATGTCGATCTTGACGCCAGATTTGTCGTAGGCGCACTTGGTCCTGACATTGGCGAGCCGGACCTGGAACACCACATCGGTCAGATCCCGTCCGGGACCGGGAAGAAACTTGGTGAGCCGCTGCGCATCCTTGAGTATGCCTGCCTGGGGACAGGGATACTGCGCCACCTTGGCGCCGCCGAACATGCCGCACCCCGCCGCCACCAGGACAAGGAAAATTCCCGCCGGATGCCGCCAACCGGGCGTCAACACATGCCCTCTCCTGGCCAGCGGTCAGCCACCGGCCGGGCCCAGAGCGGGTCTTGGTAGATAGGAACCATTTGACCGGGATTATTTTGCGCCCTGGCTAGGCGCGGAATGCGCAGTGATGCT
>JACZQV010000134.1 GCA_022545545.1 Pseudomonadota bacterium | reverse complement strand
GTTCCCCGTCGGCTGGACGCCCGAGAAGATGCGTTTCATGAAACCAAGCTCCTGCCTAGAGCGGGTCTTGGTAGATAGGAACCATTTGACCGGGATTATTTTGCGTCCTGGCTAGGCGCGGAATGCGCAGTGATGCTGGCGCATCACAAGCTTTTCGCAACGACGCCAGGGCGCAAAAGAACCCGGCCTCCGGTGGGGCAAATCGGCCCCTCGGCGGCGTTGCGGCGCTTGCCCGATGCTCAAGCATCGGGCGGCGCGCCGCGCCTAGCCGAATGAGCCGATTTGCACCCATCAAATTGATTCCTATCTACCAAGAACCGCTCTAGCTCACATGTGGGAAGCGGCGGCATAGGTGTCCGTTTCCACCTCGTCGCGGATCGCTCCGGTCAGATCGGCCACGCGCGCGATGCCGCGCTCGTCGCACCACGCCTCGAGATCGTCGATCAGGGCGACCATCGCCGTCGGGTTGCGGAAGGTGGCGTAGCCCACCTCCACCGCGGAAGCGCCGGCCAGCATGTATTCGACCACGTCCTCGACCTTGCAGATACCGCCGCAGCCGATGATCGGGATCGAAACCGCCTTGGCGCACTGGTACACCATGCGGACGATGATGGGCTTGATGCCGGGCCCCGATATGCCGCCGAACTTGTTGCCGATGGCGGGACGGAAGGTGTCGACTTCGATCTTCAGCCCGAGAATGGTGTTGGACACGACCAGTGCGTCGGCGCCCGCCTTCTCGGCGGCCTCGGCGATGGCGACGATATCGCCGGCATTGGGCGACAGCTTGGCCCATACCGGCTTTTCGGTGGCGGCCCGGATGCCGGCCAGCACGTTGAAGGCGTGCTCGTCATGCAGCGCGAAGTTGCCGCCGCCCGGCGCCCGGGTCGGACACGAGATGTTGACCTCGATGACATCGACGCCCGGCACGCTGACGTCGCTCGCCATGGCGGCGAAGTCCTCCGCCGTCTCGGCCGAGATGCTGGCGACAAGCGGCGGCGTGAACCGGTTGTAGTCGGGCACCTGGACATCGAGGAAGTACTGCAAACCCTTGGTCGGCAGGCCGATCGAATTGATCATGCCGGTTTCGAGCTCGGCGACGCGGGGCGTCGGGTTGCCGGCGCGGAAGTTGCGCGAAACCGTCTTGGCGACCAGGGCGCCGAGACGGTTGAGGTCGATCACCTGCTCGACCTCGGTGGAAAAGGAGCCCGACGCCGGCATGATCGGATTGGCGAGTTCCGTGGCGCCGATCCTGACCGAGAGGTCTACCATCCCACTGCCTCCTGAAGGTCGAACACCGGTCCCTCGATGCAGACGCGGCGAAGCACCTTTTCGCCGTCGACCTCGAAGGTGCGGACGCAGACGTAACAGGGACCAAGCCCGCAGGCCATGACCTGCTCCATCGCCACCTGTCCGGGAATGCCGTGCTTCTTGCCCAGCCGCTTCATCAGCAACAAAAGGCGGCTCGAGCCGCAGGTGAAGAAGGCGTCGGCCCGATCCTTGCCGATGAGATCCTCGAGAATGGCCTCGACGTTGGCGAGCGAGCTGGTGCCATCCGCGTCGGTGACGGAGATGATGTCGGCGCCGACGGCCTCGAACAACTCGGCCGACATGGCGAGGCTCGGGTCCCGGGCGCTGAGGATCGCGGTAATCCCGATGCCCTGTTGGTGAGCGAGCTGCGAAATCGGCGCCATCGTCGCCAGCCCGACGCCACGGCCGAGCACGACGATGTTGCGCCAGCCGGGCTCGACGGAAAAACCGACACCGAAAGGCCCGGCGATATTGAACTCATCGCCCGGCTCGAGGCGCGCCATGCCGAGCGTCCCACGGCCCAGACATTTGTACAGGAAATCCAACCGGCCCTTTGAGGGATCGACCGCATAGATGCTCATCGGCCGGCGCAACCATAGCTCCCCATCACCGGGCGAAGGGCACAGCAACTGGAAGAATTGACCGGCCTTGGCCGTCAGCGCCTTGGGCGGGGCATTCAGCACCATCAGCTTGTATTCATCGTTCACCCAATCGTTGGCGACGACGGCACAGAGACACTCACCCGCCGGCAGGTCCGGTCCGGATGGATCGATCGGGGCGCCGCCGAGGCGGTGCGGCGCCGAGGCGAAGTCGGTCGAGGGCGTGTAGGGGCTCATGAAGACGGGGATTCCGTCACGAATCAGGAATTTCAAGGAGTCGAATTGGAACACGGATTTGTAAAAAAATCAATATATTTTCCATTTTTGGGACATTCTGCCTGCGATCATCCGGCCTGCGCAAGGGGGCGGCGGTCTCGACTTTAGCCGCCGGGATGCCGCTCAACGGCCGCCGCTTCCTTGATCCTGGCCGCCGCCAGCGCCGTACCGGTCACCGTCGTCCGGCGCAACTGGCGCCGCTCGGTCTCCGCGAAGTGGGTGCGGGCATGGTTGGTGCAGCGATCATCCCACATCACCAGATCGCCCGGCGTCCAGGCGTGCTCAAAGATGACTTCCGGCTTTTCGGCATGGGAGTTGAGCCGTTCCAGCACCCCGACACTCTCCTCTTCGGGAAGTTCCATGATCCTGGTGGTCATCAGACGGCTGACGAACAAAGAGGTCCGGCCGGTATCCGGGTGCTCGATGAAGACGGGGTGCACCCAGCTTCCCGACAGCGGGCCGGCGGGTTCGTGCTTCTGTACCGACCCGGTGTAAAAAACCTGTTCCGCGTGACAGCCGGCGAGCCTTCGCTTCAGATCGTCGGGCAAGGTCTCATAGGCTTTGTACAGGTTGGCGAATCTCGTGTTGCCGCCGGTCGCGGGCACGTCGATGGCATAGAGCAGGGTGAATTTCTTGGGCTTTTCGGTATAGGCGCCATCGGTATGGAACATCATCTCGCCGTCGGGCAATGAGCCGATCGGCTTGCCGTCGACGCGGATATTGCTGACCAGCATGACGGTAGGGGGCACGCGGTCGCCCTCGGGCAGCGGCGTGGTGCGGTTTCGCCCGCCGACCTCGCCGAACAATCCGCTAAAACGCAACTGGTCCTCGACGCCGAGCTCCTGTCCCGGAAACACCAGGACCAGATGGTCGAGCGCGGCCTGGTGGATCCGGCGGAAGGTTTCCCCATCCAACGGCTCTCGCAAATCGACACCGGTGATACGGGCGCCGAGCGCGGCAGAGAGAGGTTCGATCTGGAGGCTCATGGGCGGGGTTCCGTTGGTCGAGCCAGTCTAGATGAGCGGATAGGGTATCTGCTGGACACCCTTGCCCCGCCAATACTTGCCGGTTTCGGTATCGTAGCGCCCCTGGAGGAAACCGCCGGGCTTTTCCGACCGCAGGATCACCGCGACCGAGCCATCGGCGCCCGCCTGTTCGGCATGGATCGACCAGGGCTTGACGATATCCACGGCGCCGGGGCCGACCTTCCGGCGCCTGGCCTCATGAACCCTGGCCAGGTCCGAAACCGAGCCGTCGTCGGTGCGCTCAAAATTGACGATGTCCTCACCGCCGGTCAGCACGCCGTAGAGGACCCAGATATGGGCGTGGTCATGAATGCGCGTCGTCTGGCCCGGCGCCTTGATCAGGCCGTTGAGGACGAAGCCGTGCTCGGCATCCTCGTAGAACAGGAGGTTCTCGTGCGAACACACCGGCCAATCCTTAGCGCTCTCTATCAGCTCCGGATCGCCGAGCAGCGCCGTCATCGGCGCGCAAGCCTGGGGCCAGACGACGGCCGGGTCCGGGTCCTCGGCGTAAAGCGCGCGGATCGAATCCACGAATTCGGCGACCGATGCCATCGACATGGCGCTATTCCAGCTAACCTTCCTGGCGGTTTTCCGCGGCCCTGGCCGGCACGCCGGCGCCGCGTTCCCAGGGAATTATATCAACCCTCTCAACGAGGAGGCCCCTTGGCCGGTCCACGGTCCATTTTAGTACGAATCCGCTACGAGGAAAGGCCCGATCCGGAGCCCTCGGGGCATGCAGGCGGGGTGCCTGGCCTCAGTTCCGGTATTTGGCTCAGTTCCGGTATTTGGCGATCATTTTGCGCATCAGGTCCACCGCCGCCGGCCCCTTGATGGCGCGGCGCCACATCTCGCGCGTGGTCTTTTCATGCAGCGCCAGGGCTTCCGGCGCCGAGGTGATCATGGCGACCCCGACACGCACGTTGGGCTGGGCGCCGAGGCGAAACGGGCTCAGCGTCAGGACCCGCCGGTCGGGCTGCCGGAAGATCTGGAATCCGGTGTGCGGCAGGGTGTCGGGCACGATGCCGATCTGCACGCCGATCGGCTCCTCCGCCATCAGCGATGCGAAATGTTCGGCCTCGGCCACCGCGCAGGCCCGGCGCTGGCCCAGAGTCTCATCGGAAAGGTCCGCCCGTCCGACCATGCCGCTCCGCAAAAAGCCCTCCATCTCCGACGCCCCGATCAGGTTGACGACGCCCGGTTGGCGCCGGCGGTAGGTCTTCTTGCGCTCAGCCAGCACCGCCATGATCTCGTCGACCTGCTTCAGCGCCCGTTGCCGATCCGCCAATTCGTCCGGAATGTTTTCCCTGAGCACTTCCGCCAGCATCCCGTCGAAGGCATCGGACGCCAGAAGATAGGAGATCGGCCCGGCGAGGACGACGATATGTTCGGCGCTCCCCTCGATCTGGCGCATACGCTCGAAATAGCTGACCGCCGAGGCGACATACTCGACGCCGACGCCCAACAGGGTGGGCACCGAAACCTCCAACAACTCGGCCAGCCTCTCGAGGGTCTCGATCTTGACCAGCTCGCCCTTCTCGAAGCGATACAGCGCCGTCCTGGAGATGCCGATACGCTTGGCGACCTCGTCCGCGCCGAGGCCCGAGCCAAGACGAAACGCCTTGAGCCTGTCGCCGATATCGTCGAACCTGATCGCCATCGTCGAAGGGCGCGTTACGCGGACTTTTTCAGCCCGCCGTCGCGCTTCAATTTCTCGATGGCCTCGTAATAAGGCGCCTCATCGATATATTCGCCCATTTGCGACTTCACGCCGATCTTCTCGCACTCGATCAGGAACTCCAGATGGCAGCGGAAGGGCAGGTCGGGGTACTCCATCTGGAAGCCGCCGGCCTCCTTGTAACTGATGTCGTTGCCGCGATATCCGGCCTCCTTAATGTCCGAGAACGGATAGCGCAGGCTGCCGAACGCGGTCGCCGCGTAGCGGCAAGGCTCCCGGCCCTTGTTGAAATGGAGATGGAACATCTGGTCCGGCGGCGCGAACACCCAGCCGTGCTTCCAGTCGAAGCGCACGAAGTCGTCCTCGGCGTCGCCCTCGTACCAGAAGATGGAAAAGCCTTCGCCGCGCACCGAGAAGACGTGGAAGTCCGGCCCATGCCGGTGCCCCTTCTTATACGTCCCGACCGGCATCTCCGAGGCGTGGGCGTGCATGGTGCCATCGGCCATGATCATCATCATGTTCGAGCACCCCTTGCCCCGCGCCTCCCATTCCTTGAGCTCGAACCGCTCGAGGTCGGCGATGAAATTGGTCTCCCAGGTGTGCCGCCCGGGCTGGCGCGGCGTCAGTTCGCCGTCGCCCTGGTAGAACAGGTCCGGCCCTTCCCGGTCGGCGAAGCGGAACGGGTTGTCGAACACGAACTCGTCATTGTGGAACAGCTTCAGCACCATCGGCAGATTGGTCGTCGATGACAGCTTCGCCGGCTCCTGGCCCGAGGTGTTGAAGATCTGGTACGGGCTGTTCAAAGGCACCGAAAACAGGCTTTTCGGGCCCCACTCGAAGCTGTGTTTGGCGCCGTCCGATGCCGTTACCGTGGTGGCGCCGTGGCCCTCGAGCACATAGAAGATCTCCTCGAAGCAATGGCCCATCGGCCGCGTCTTGCCGCCGGGCGGAATTTCGTGGACGAATACGGAGACGTAATCGCCGCGCCCGTGCAGATGCACCAGCGCGCCCTTGGCTTCGGTGAAGCCCCAGGGCGCAGTCTCGCAGGCCAGCATATCGACCCCGAAATCCTCATAGATCGGGATGTTCTGGGCCTGGGCCCAATCGTTGTAGGGATTGACGAGAAAGCGATCGTCGGTGTCCTTCCCCGCCGTTTCGCCCGCCGTGTCGATGGTAGCCATATCTCTCCCTTTCCCATTCAGGGCCCGGTACCGGCGCATCGCGATCGAGGCGCCGGCTTCGTTTCCGCCCGAGCCAACGGCATATTACAGCGGCCACCGTTCAATTTCCAACATTACTCCCAATTTCGTTACACCGGCGGGACCGTCCGGGCGGGCGAGTGGATTTTGAGTCTGCCGTGTCTACCGATTCCGCCGTCGGGACGTTCTTCCGCTTGCCGGCGGGGTGGTTAAAAGTATCGAACGCGGTGGGCCTTGACCATTTTGCTTGGCGCCATATCAGCCATCATCCTCACGCTCGACCTCGACGATCATGGCCTCTATCGCGGCTTTGAGCGGCGGCAAATCGTCGGTCACGGCTTCCCAGACGCGGCGGTCGCTCACTTGGTCATAGGCGTGGCGTGGACATTGCCAATATCGGCGACACCCCGCCAGTCGATCTCCGGGTGTTTCTGCTTCAGTTCTTGGGGAATGTGGCGGGAGGCCTCGGACAGCCGCTCGAGATACCGCTCCACCGCGGCCGCCAGGTCCGGACCGGCGCCGAAGTCCTCTAGTGTCTTACCGGCCGCCAGCCGCTCGATGGCGTTCGCCGCCTCGAGCATGTGCCTCAGCCGATCCCCGATCCTGCGCGCCGCCATCACAGAACCTGCACGGTCTCGCGGTCGATCTCCTCGCGGAAATCCGGGCGCAGGTCCTGGCGAATGACGACATCCGTCTCATGCTGGAAAAGGTCGCACAGAAAGACCCGGAGCCCGGCGAGGTCGATCAGGGAGAACTTACGGCCGGGCGCGACATCGACGACGACGTCGATGTCGCTGTCCTCTCTCGTATCACCGCGCGCCGTCGAGCCGAACAAGCCCAACCTGGTCACGCCACGGGCGCGGATTTCGGCGGCATGCTCATGAAGGATGGTGACGATTTTCTCGCGGTCCATAGTGGTCAGTTTCCCCCAAGCGGCCCGTTCCGGCAAGCCTCACCCTGCTAGTGGTATGGCCGGTAGGTGTATTTTTCCAGCGCCTCTCTGAGAATCGGGGACCGCCGGCGGGTCTTTTGCGCCGCCGCCAAACCCGCGGCGGTCGCGCGAAGCGCCGGCCTCGTTGCCGCCCGGGCGAACAGCATATTACAGCGCCAACCGTTCAATTTCCAACATTACTCCCAATTTCGTTACACCGGCGGGGCCGTCCGGGCGAGCGAAACGCGCGGACCCAAACCCGCCCCGGCCGGCACCCTCCCTCTAGCCCGAGATGCTCGCCGAGCTCAGGGTGTGTCGACCGTGCAAACGGGCAGGATC
>JACZQV010000133.1 GCA_022545545.1 Pseudomonadota bacterium | reverse complement strand
ACGGCGTCAGGATTGCCGCCGCGCCGGCGGACGACGGCGGCCCATCGCTGCTCGGCATCCTGGTGTCTTGGTTCCCGATGCTTCTCCTCATCGGCGTTTGGATTTTCTTCATGCGCCAGATGCAATCGGGTGGCGGCAAGGCCATGGGGTTCGGCAAGTCCCGGGCGCGGCTGCTCACCGAGAAGACGAGCCGAGTGACCTTCGAGGACGTGGCCGGTATCGACGAATCCAAGCAGGAACTCGAGGAAGTGGTCGAGTTCCTCAAGGACCCGCAGAAGTTCCAGCGCCTCGGCGGTAGGATCCCCAAGGGCGTTTTGCTGGTCGGCCCGCCGGGCACCGGCAAGACCTTGCTCGCCCGCGCCATCGCCGGAGAGGCGAACGTTCCGTTCTTCACTATCTCCGGCTCCGACTTCGTCGAGATGTTCGTCGGCGTCGGCGCATCGCGCGTGCGCGACATGTTCGAGCAGGGCAAGAAGAACGCGCCCTGCATCATCTTCATCGACGAGATCGACGCCGTCGGCCGCCACCGCGGCGCCGGGCTCGGCGGCGGCAATGACGAGCGCGAGCAGACCCTGAATCAGCTTCTCGTCGAAATGGACGGGTTCGAGGCCAACGAGGGCGTGATCCTGATCGCCGCCACCAACCGGCCCGACGTGCTCGATCCGGCGTTGCTCCGGCCCGGCAGGTTCGACCGCCTGGTCGTGGTGCCCAATCCGGATATCCTCGGCCGCGAGAAGATCCTGAAGGTGCATATGCGCAAGGTGCAGATAGCGCCGGACGTCAACGCCCATGTGATCGCCCGCGGCACGCCGGGATTCTCGGGCGCCGATCTCGCCAATCTGGTCAACGAGGCGGCGCTTCTGGCGGCGCGCAAGAACAAGCGCTTCGTCACCATGGCTGAATTCGAGGAGTCCAAGGACAAGGTCATGATGGGCACCGAGCGCCGGTCCATGGTGATGACCGAGGACGAGAAGAAGCTCACCGCCTATCACGAGGCGGGCCACGCCTTGGTGGCGTTGCACGCGCCGGGCCATGACCCGCTCCATAAGGTGACGATCATCCCTCGCGGCCGCGCGCTCGGCATGACCCTGGCGCTTCCCGAAAGGGACCGCTATGGCTTCACGAAGAAGGAGCTTAAGGCCAAACTGATGATGATGTTCGGCGGCCGGGTGGCGGAGGAAATCATCTTCGGCAAGGACAACGTCACCACCGGGGCGGGCGACGATATCCGCCAGGCCACCGATCTGGCGCGCCGTATGGTCACGGAATGGGGCATGAGCGACAAGCTCGGGCCGTTGCGCTATCACGACAACGAGGAAGAGGTCTTCCTTGGCCACTCCGTCACCCAGCGCAAGAATTTGTCGGATGCCACCGCCAAGGTGATCGACGAAGAAATACGGCGCTTCGTCGACGACGGCGAGAAGAGCGCCCGCAAGATCATCACCGAGCGCATCGACGATCTACACAAGTTGGCCAAGGGGCTGTTGGAGTACGAGACCCTCTCGGGGGAAGATATCGAGGCGGTTCTCAATGACCAGCCCGTCGTCCGCCCTTCGGACGAGGACGACGCCCCCAAGGACGAGGGACACCGGGCCTCGGTGCCGTCGAGCGGCCGTAAACGCAAGGCATCGCCTGGCAAGCTCGAGCCGGAGCCCCAGCCGGGGAGTTGATCCTTAGTACTTACTTTCAGATGTGTCACCCTCCTATGAAAGTAAGTACTGGATGGCCGCCCGGGCGGGCGTCGTGGCGGCCTGCCTGCGCGGCCCGTCCTCCGCCCGCCCCGCCTCCCGACCCGTCGCCCGACCTTCCTCCGCCCGCCGAAGGCCGGCGGAGGGCCGGCCCGCCTCCCGAAGTCGTACGGCCCGTCGCCCGAAGGCTATGGGCCGCAGGGTGGAGGGCAGGCCGGCGGAGGCAGGTCGGCGCTTGATCCAGGCATTTCCCGACATCACCGATGAGACCGCCGTGAGGGTCTATTTGCGTCCGTTCGGCATCATTTCGGGCGCCGAGGCGAAGCGGGCGGGGCGGTTCGGCGATGGGCGCCCGCTTGCCGGCGGCGAGGCGGTATTCGATCGTTGCGAGCTGATCGTTCGCGAAGGCGGGCGGATCGCATCGGTCGTCGCGAGGGTGGGCGAGATCGGCGATTGGGCGGCGGCCCGGGGCGGTCCGGTCCGTGACCGTATCGACCGGCTTGTCGACCATCTGACCAGCCGGCGCCCGCCCTTCGCGGGTCTTTCACTGGACAAGCCCCTGATCATGGGGATCGTCAACGTCACCCCCGACAGTTTCTCCGACGGTGGTGATTTCGCCGACGCCGGCGATGCCATCGCCCACGGCAAGGCCCTGGCGGCGGCAGGGTCGGATATCCTCGATGTCGGCGGCGAGTCCACCCGCCCGAACGCGACGCCGGTCGCGGAGGCGGTCGAACTCGCCCGCGTGGTGCCGGTGATCCATGGTCTCGCCAAAGGCAAGACGCCGATTTCGATCGACACCCGCAAGCCCGGCGTGATGGCGGCGGCTTTGCAGGCCGGCGCCGCCGTCATCAACGATATCACCGCGCTTGACTTCGATCCCGAAAGCCTCGAGGTGGCGAAAAGGAGCGGGGCGCCGGTCATCCTCATGCATTCCCAGGGCGATCCCCAGACCATGCAGCTGGCGCCGAGCTACCTCGACGCCCCACTCGATATCTTCGATTACCTCGAGGGCAGGGTCGAGGCCTGCGGGGCGGTGGGGATCGGGCGCGGGCGTATCGCCGTCGACCCTGGTATCGGCTTCGGCAAGACCGCCGGTCACGACATCGAGATCCTGACGTCACTGGCGCTGTACCATGGACTCGGTTGCGCCATCGTTCTCGGGGTGTCGCGCAAGGGGTTCGTGGGCCGCGTCGCCGGTGCCAGGGATCCGAAGGACCGCTTGCCGGCCTCCCTTGCCGGGGCGTTGATGGCGCTCGATCAGGGGGTGCAGATACTGCGCGTGCATGATGTCGCCGAGACGGTCCAGGCGGTTGCCGTCTGGCGGGCCTTGCGGTCCGGGACCGAAGTCAAGACGACAGGGTCGTCTTGACTTGCGGAGCCCGCGACCGCGGGCCGCCGCTTATGCGGCGAAAGCCAAGGGCGCGGAGGCGCCCGCCCGGCGCCTGAGGGGGACCGGAAAAAGCTGCCACGGCCGCCACGCCCTGATTTAATCGGTCCGCGCCCGCCCGGCGCTTGAGGGGGGCTGGGAAACGTGAGAACGTCCTCGGGCGTGTCCATGGCGCATATTTCTGCTATAAGACCGGTCGCCGTTTGTTGGTAAGGTGAATATGGCCCGCAAGCTCTTCGGCACGGACGGTATCCGTGGCACCGCAAATATCGAGCCGATGACGGCCGGCGTCGCTTTGCGCGTCGGCCTCGCGGCCGGGCTTGAGTTCACCCGCGGCGGCCATCGCCACCGGGTCGTCATCGGCAAGGACACGCGGCTTTCCGGATACATGCTCGAGCCGGCGCTCACCGCCGGCTTCATTTCGGTCGGCATGGACGTGATCCTGGTCGGGCCGCTGCCGACACCAGCGGTCGCCATGCTGACGCCAAGCCTAAGGGCCGATCTCGGCGTCATGATCTCGGCCTCCCATAACCTCTTCGAGGATAACGGCATCAAACTTTTCGGGCCCGATGGCTATAAGCTCGGCGACGAGGTCGAGTCTCGCATCGAGGCGCGCATGGCCGGAGACATGGCCGGCGATCTCGCGCCGCCGGGCAACCTAGGGCGGGCGGTGCGGCTCGATGACGCCGTCGGGCGCTATATCGAGTTCGTCAAGGGCACCTTCCCCAAGGGCCTTACCCTCGATGGTCTCAAGGTGGTCGTCGATTGCGCCAATGGCGCGGCCTACAGGGTGGCGCCGACGGTGTTGCGCGAGCTTGGCGCCGAGGTCATCAGTCTTGGTGTCGAGCCCGACGGGTTCAACATCAACCGCGACTGCGGCAGCACCAGCCCCGGCGCCATGATCGAGAGCGTCATGAACGAAGGCGCCGATATCGGCCTGGCGCTGGACGGCGACGCCGACCGGCTGGTGATCGGCGACGAGAACGGGGCGCTGCTTGACGGCGATCAGGTGATGGCCCTGGTGGCCAAGTGCTGGCACCAATCGGGCCGGCTGTCAGGCGGCGGGGTGGTGGGCACGGTGATGTCCAATCTCGGGCTCGAGCGCTATCTCGCCGAGCTTGGTCTTAAGCTCGTGCGCACCCAGGTCGGTGACCGCTATGTGGTCGAGAAGATGCGCGCCGGCGGCTTCAACATCGGCGGCGAGCAGTCGGGCCACATCATTCTCGGCGACTACGCCACCACCGGCGACGGCTTGATCGCGGCGCTCCAGGTGCTTGCCGCCGTCGTCGAAGCCGACCGCCCGGTGAGCGAGGTGGTCCGGCTGTTCGAGCCCCTTCCCCAGCTTCTGCGCAGCGTCCAGATCATCGGCACGAGGCCGCTGCAAAGTACCGAGGTTAAGAAGCAGATACGCGACGCCGAGCTTAGCCTCGGCGACCGGGGCCGGTTGTTGATCCGCGAATCGGGCACCGAGCCGGTCATCCGGATCATGGCGGAGGGCGAGGACGAGGCCTTGGTCGGCCGCGTCGTCGACAATATCGCCGCCGCCCTTTCACGCGTCGCCGGCTGACTTTCGGCAGGTGGGTACGGCCATGCCAATATCTCGGGCGCACATCCAAGCGACCCTCGGTGGAGGCGCCGAAATCAATCAATGTGACAATATCCAGGCTCGACTTCCGGCCCATGTTCTTGCATTACTGTATTCGCGTGACCGTGACGGGCTGCTGGTGGCCTTGGCCTCGATTGGCGCCGATCATGCGGGCTAAAAAACACCAAGAAGCACCATGGCGTTCCGTTGAGTAAGGGGAGATTGGCGGTTTGCAGGGCCGTGTTCTCATAATCGCCGGGTCGGATTCCGGCGGCGGCGCGGGTATCCAGGGCGACATCAAGACGGTCACCGCGCTTGGCGCCTATGCCTCCACCGCGATCACGGCGCTGACCGCCCAGAGCACCGAGGGCGTGTTCGCCGTCGAGAACGTGTCCCCGGACTTCATCGCCCGGCAGATCGACCTCGCGCTTTCCGATATCGGCGCCGACGTCATCAAGACCGGCATGCTCCATAACGCCGAGGTCATCGAGACCGTCTGCGGCGCATTGGCGCGCAAGGGCGGCGACATCCCGATCGTCGTCGACCCGGTCACGGTCGCCAAGGGCGGCCAGTCGCTGTTGGACATCGAGGCGATCGGGGCGCTGAAGCGGGACCTCATCGTCAGGGCCCTGATCGTGACCCCGAACACCACCGAGGCGGAATCGCTCATGGGCATGGACATCAAGAATTTCGAGGACATGCAGCAGGCGGCGAAAATGGTCGCGACCCTTGGGCCGAAGGCGGTGTTGCTGAAGGGCGGCCACCTCACCGGCGAGGTCGTCACCGACATCTACGTCGAGGACGGCCAAATCGAGTATATCGAGAGCCAGCGCATCGACACCCCCCATACCCATGGGACCGGATGCGCGCTGGCCTCCGCCATCGCCACCGGGCTGGCCCAGGGAATGGCGCTAAGGGACGCGGTGCTCCGCGCCCACGCCTATGTGCAAGAGGCGATCCGCACGGCGCCGGGCCTCGGCCACGGCCATGGTCCGCTGAACCACGCCCACACGGTCAAACCGTTCTCGGCGAAAAGCAAGAGATGGAAGAAGTGAATGGGTGGCCTCGCGCCCCGCGCCTTTCCTTTTCCTGAACGTTCGCACGGGCGCCGCCAAGGGCCGCGCTTCTTGGCATGGATGAGGCGTCGGGAGGCCGCGCCACTTCCCATTCACCGGTATCCCCGCTATTAGTAGGGGTATTGGCAAGAAGGCCGAAAGTCAAAATGACCGAGTCTTTTTGACTTGAGGAGCCCGCGACCGCGGGCCGCCGCTTATGCGGCGTAAGCCAAGGGCGCGGACGCGCCCGCCCGGCGTTTGAGGGGGGTGGACCCGAAAGTCAAAATGACCGAGTCTTTTTGACTTGAGGAGCCCGCGACCGCGGGCCGCCGCTTATGCGGCGTAAGCCAAGGGCGCGGACGCGCCCGCCCGGCGTTTGAGGAGGGTGGAGGAGTCACAAGGCTTGTGACCTCTCCAATAATTCGGGAGGTCAAGGATGGAGACATACAGGATCGCCGTCATTCCGGGCGATGGCATCGGCAAGGAGGTGGTGCCCGAGGGCATGCGGGTACTCGAAGCCGCCGGTACGCGCTTCGGCTTCGAATTCGACTGGCACGAGTTTCCCTGGAGCTGCGAGACCTACGCCGAGACCGGCCGCATGATGCCGGAAGACGGGCTCGATCAAATCCGCGGTCACGACGCCATATTCCTCGGCGCCGTCGGCTTCCCCGGCGTTCCCGACCATGTCTCGCTCTGGGGTCTGTTGATCCCGATCCGCCGCGCCATGAACCAGTACATCAACCTCCGTCCCGTAAGGCTGCTTGCGGGCGTAACCTCGCCGCTGGCCGGCCGGACGGCGGAGGATATCGACTTCGTCGTCGTGCGCGAGAACGTCGAGGGCGAGTATTCGGAGATCGGCGGGCGTCTCTATGGGGGGACGGACGCGGAGATGGTGGTGCAGGAAAACGTCTTCACCCGCAAAGGGGTGGACCGGGTCATGCGTTATGCCTTCGAGCTTGCCGGCAGCCGGGCGAAGAAGCACCTGACCTCGGCCACCAAATCCAACGGCATCATCCACACCATGCCGTTTTGGGACGAGCGCTTCAGGGTCGTCGGGGCGGATTATCCCGACATCAGGACCGACCAGTATCACATCGACATCCTGTGCGCCCATTTCGTCGCCCATCCCGACTGGTTCGACGTCGTCGTCGGCTCCAACCTGCTGGGCGACATCCTGTCCGACCTCGGCCCGGCGATAGCGGGTTCCATCGGCATCGCGCCGGCGGCCAACATCAACCCCGAACGGGAATTCCCCTCGATGTTCGAGCCGGTCCATGGCTCGGCGCCGGACATCGCCGGGAAGGGCATCGCCAATCCCATCGGCCAGGTCTGGTCCGGGGCGATGATGCTCGATCATCTGGGGCAAGGGGAAGCGGCGAAGGCGGTGGAAGCGGCGATCGAGGCGGTGCTGGTGGACAAGGAGTTGCTGACGCCCGACATGGGCGGCAAGGCGACGACCGGGGAACTCGGCAAGGCCATTGCCGACGCCATCTGAAATCCGCCTCGGGGTCGCGCGGCGCGATTTGGCGCCGCCAATGGCGGGCGTGGACCACGCCGCCGACCGTTAAGGGCAATGGAGGGGGCGAGCAGCCCCGATCCCCCATCTCGGCGCCGGTTCCCCCATCGCACCGCTCCCCTCCTTTCCGTTGCCCTTCCTTTCCGTTGACTGTGGCCCTTGGCGTCCTTAGTATCCGCGCCGGGTCACGCCCCCCCAACGGGGCGCAACTATTCTGCAAGGAATAGTGATCATGAAGCCGTCGGTCACCCCGCGTAACGCCTG
>JACZQV010000132.1 GCA_022545545.1 Pseudomonadota bacterium | reverse complement strand
GAGCTTTCGCCCAAGCGCGAGGTGGCGGCGTGGCGGAAGCTCTTGCGCGAAGTCCGGTGAGTGTCCCCGGCGCCCCGAAGCTAACGATTCGTTCCCTCCGGAAACCCAAGCATTAGCGCCAGAACCTACGTCACTTCGCCGGGTTCTCCCTGGCGTGCTTGGCCCGGATCGCCTTGGCGCGGGCCTCCATCTTTGTCGCCTCGGTGCTGCGTTCGGTCTTTCGTAGCAGGGCGGCGTAGTTCTCCAGGCTCGTGGCCACCTGGGGGTGCTCCGGCCCCAGGGCCTCCTCCCAGATCGCCAGCGCCCGCTCGTGGAGCGGCTCGGCCTCGGCGTACTTGCCCTGGGCCTTGTAGAGCACCGCCAGGTTGTTGAGGCTCTGGGCCACGCCGGGATTCTCCGATCCCAGGGCCTTCTCCCGGATCGCCAGAGAGTGCTTGTGGAGCGGCTCGGCCTCGGCGTAGCGGCCCTGGGCGCGGTAGAGCACCGCCAGGTTGTTGAGGCTCTGGGCCACGAGGGGATGCTCGGCGCCTAAGGCCTTCTCCCGGATCGCCAGTGCCCGCTTGTGGAGCGGCTCGGCCTCGGCGTAGCGGCCCTGGGCACGGTAGACCAGTGCCAAGCCGTTGAGGCTCTGGGCCACGAGGGGATGCTCGGCGCCTAAGGCCTTCTCCGTAATCGCCAGCGCGCGCTTATGGAGCGGCTCGGCCTCGGCGTAGCGGCCCTGTGCATCATACACTCCTGCGAGAGCCATGATGCTCACACCGACGGGTAGGTCCGGCGGCGCCAACCTTTCCGCCTCCTCGACGGCGGCCACTAGCTGCTTCTCGGCCTCCGGGTAGTTACCTTGCCGGTACGCCGTGGTTGCCGCGTCCATGTGGCTTTGCCACGGCTCGATTTGCGCGAGCGCGGTTGCGGGCCAGAGCCACAGAACCGCAAGGAAAACTCGGAGCAAGCTACGTACCGGCATTGCGCGTTCCCCCTGTCCCGAGAGCGCAAACGAACGGACGACGCTTTACGGATGCCTACTTTAAGGCGAGCCTACCGGAGCGGGCCCCCGGGGGCAAGACAGCGGCAAGATTGTCCAAAGCGACGCCTCTCGCCTCGGCGAAGCCTCTCGCCACGCTTCGCTGGCGTAGCGGGCCGGCGGAGCCAGGGCCGCCCGCGCCCGCGCCGGGGGGAAGTAACTTCCGCGCGAAATCTTCAGCCATCCGGCTCAAGCGATCAGCGTCACCGGTTCGAGCGCGTCGGTCTCGGCGGCGACCTCGCCGATGATGGTGGCGTGCTCATAGCCGAGGCGCTTGAGTTCGCCGACGCACGCCGCGGCGTTCGCCGCCGGCACGCTCGCCAACAGGCCGCCGGCGGTCTGGGGATCGAAGATCAGGGGATAGAGCGGGTGGGCGGACGCGCCTTCGATATCGCGGATCGCCCGGCGCAGGCGCACGTTCTCGGGCTGCAGCGATGAGAAGATGCCGCTTATCATCGTCTCGAGCGCGCCGTCGAGGATGGGGAGCGACGATAGCTCTAGCGCGACATCGACGCCGGACGCGCGGATCATCTCCACCAGATGGCCGAGCAAGCCGAAGCCGGTGACGTCGGTGCAGGCGCTGGCGCCGCTGGCGAACAGGCACCTGGCGCCGTCTTCGTTCGATTGCAGCATCGAGCGAAGCGCGCCTTCGATCCACCGGCCCTTGGCCTTGAGCCGCATGTCGGCGGCGAACAACGTGCCGGTGCCGAGCGCCTTGGTGAGGATCAGCCTATCGCCCGGCGTCATGCCGCCCTTGCGCATGATCCGGTCGCGATCGGCGAGGCCGTTGATCGAAAAGCCCAACGCGAGCTCCGCCCCCTCGCTGGTGTGGCCGCCGACCAGCGCCGTATTGGCCCCGTCCAGGACCTTGAGCGCCCCCGCCATCATCTGCGAAAGCTCCTCCTCGACCTTCGCCTCGACGCCATAGGGCACGGTGGCGATGGCCAGCGCCGATTGGGGCTCGGCTCCCATGGCGAAGATGTCGCCGAGCGCATGGTTGGCCGCGACCTGGCCGAAGACGTAGGCGTCGTCGACAAACGATCGGAAGAAATCGACGGTGTGGACCATGACCTTGCCGTCGGGCACCTCGACGACGGCGGCGTCATCGGGCTGGTGAAGCCCGATCAGGACGTCGTCGCGCTTGACCGGTGAGAGCCGACCAAGCGCGCGCTCCAGCACGTTGGCGCCGACCTTGGCGCCGCAGCCGCCGCAGCGCATGGCGATATTGGAGATCTCCTTGATCACCTTCTCATCGGCGAGGCCCCGAGCGATCCCGGTCTCCTCTTCTTCCTCCATCTCCGGCAGCTCGTTGAATTTGCGCATGAAGCGCCTGTCGATCCACTCCTTCCAAAACCACACCCATCGGCCCTCGACCGACCAGTTGGCGCGCGAGGCGACGGCGTATTTCTCGCCGGTGCCGATCAGGCTCAGATACTTGCGCTGGGGGGTGAAGGGTTTCGGTTCCTTGCCCAGGAGGACGCGCCGGAGATTGCGCGCAAGGGGCGGACCCTGGCGGACGGCGAAGACGCCCGCCTTCTCGCGGGGATGGTTGACGACGGAGGCGACGTCGCCGGCGGCGAACACGTCCGGGTGGGAAACGGAGCGCAGCGTATCGGCGACGCGGATGAAACCGGCATCGTCGAGCGCCAGGGCGGTCTCCGCGAGCCACGGCGCGGCGCCCGCCATGGTCACCCAGAGGATCTCATCCAGCGCGATGTCGGACCCGTCCTGGCAACGCAATCGCCCGGCATCGACCCGCGCCACCCTATGCCCGGTATGCACCTGGACGCCGCGCTCGGAGAGGATGCGGGTGAACTTGCGGCGCACGAGCCGATTGTGGGTCGGCAATATTTCATCCGATTCGGTGATCAGATGGAATTCGGGATCGGCGCCGCTCCGCCCCGCTTGCGCCAACAACTGGCCGAGGCGGTGGCGGACACTGAGCAGAAGTTCGACCCCGCCGGCGCCGGCGCCGACGACGCCGATCCTGACCGCGTCTTTGCGGCCGAGCACCCGCGCCGCCAAATCATGCCAGTGGGCGACGAAGCGGTCGATGGGCTTGACCGCCACCGCGTGCTCGGCCGCGCCCGGCACCTGGGCGGTGTTGGGGGTCGCGCCGATGTTGATCGACAGCAGATCGTAGGCCACCGGCGGGCGGTCGCGGCACAGCACCCGCCTGTTGGCGGTATCGAGGCCGATCGCCTCGTCATGAAAGAACTGGGCGCCGGCGAAGCGGGCCAGCGGCCCGAGGTCGATATGGGCGTCATCGAAGCCGTAATGCCCGGCGATCAGGCCCGGCAGCATGCCCGAATAGGGCGCGTGGGTATCCCGGCAGATCAAGGTCAGGCGCACCCCGGGGATGGGCCGCATGCCGAAGCGCTTGAGCACGGCGATATGGCTGTGGCCGCCGCCGAGCAGCACCAAATCCTTGAGCACCGGAACCGTCGCCTTCTTCATCGTCTTTCTCGTGCCAGGTACCGGACCGGTTAGGTCCGTTCCGGAGTGGTGGTGAGGCGGATCTTCGCGCGAATGGCGCGCGAAAGGGCATCGACGCCGATGTTAAGGAAGGCGGTGATGATGATCAAGAAAACCGCCCGGTCCATGCGGATGTCGGCGATGGCGGAATCGACGTAGAAACCGAGCGTCAGGATGCCGAGGATGCCGAGGATGGCGGTTTCCCGCAGGATCACCTCCCAGCGGTAGAACAGGAAGGCGAGGAACTGGCCGTAGACCCTCGGCAGCACCTCATAGGCATAAAGGTTGAGGCCCTTGGGCGCGTCGGGCCTCAAGGGGATCTCGTCGACGTGACGCCCGATGAGATGGCCGATGACGGCGCCGTTGTGAAGCGCCAGCGCGACGATCGCCGGCAGCATGCTCGGCCCCCAGAACTGCAGGAACAGATAGGCGAGGATGTATTCAGGCGTCGAGCGGGTGACGACCAGGAAACCGTGGCCGAGAGTGCGCCCGAAACGGCCGAAGAAGCGGCGCGAGATCAGCGGGAAGAACACCAGCGCCAGGGCGCCCGAGGCGACCAGGGCGATCTGGGTCAGGATCAGGGTCGCGGCGATGCCCCAGAGCGCCTGGGTGGTGAAGATCTGCCACATCCAGTCCGCCCATGCGCCAAGCGCGGCGAAATCCAGCGTTTCCGCCGCCCTTATGGGATGGGGAACGATGTCTTGGGTGAAAAAGCGGGTGATGTTGGCAAGCGAAATCTCGGCGCCGGGGCCAAGGAAGAACGGCGCCGCCAAAAGATAAAGCGGTACCAGCCTGGCCTTCACCCATAGCCTGAGGGACGCGATCAGCACATAGAACAGGATCAACAGCGCCGAGACCTCGGAGTAATGGCCCTGCCTGAAGGCGGATTCGAGATAGAAGCCAAGCGTCGGCAGGCCGACGAAACCGAGTATGGCGCTCGAGCGCAGCCCGCATTCGAGGCGGTAGAGGGTGTAGCTCTTGATGTGGACCCAGGCGTCGGGCAGACGGGCGTAGAAGAAGGCGGCGGCGGGGGAAGCGCCATGGGGCACCGCCGCCAGGGGTCTCGGATCGGCCTCTTCCAGTATCTCCGAATAGACCTTGGCGAAGATGCCGCCATAGGGGATGGCGATGGCGAGGATGCCGGTCAACGGGGTCAGGCCGAAAATTTGCAGGAAGATCAGGGCCCAGAACAGCTCGTGGATGGCGCGGACGAAGGCCGACAGCCAACGCACCGGGCCGAAATGAAAGAGGAGCGCCGAGGCGAAGCCGACGACGACGCCAAGGGCGACGCCGAGGAAGGCGAAGGCCACGGTCTTGGCGAGCGCCTCGCCCAACTGCCCGACGGCGAGGAAATTGGGGGTGACGACGCCGAGCGCCATCCGCCCCATCTCGCGCCACGGATCGAGCGTCGATATCTCGATGTCGGCGATGAGAAGGCAGACGATCGCCACGCCGATGAAGGCGAGGGAAGTCTTGAACGCGCCCGAACGCTCCATCTTCAGTTCGTGTAGAGGGAATCGAGGTCCGATGGCTTGAGTCCCGAGGTTGGCTGATCAAGCGCGATATGCCCGCCCTTGAGGCCGATGACGCGATCGGTGAAGGCGAGCGCCAGATCGACGTCGTGCATGGCGAGGATGACGGTGTCGTGGGCCTCGTTGATCGCCGTCAACACGGCGCGGGCCTGGTGTACGTCCACCGCCGAGACCGGCTCATCGCCGAGCAGGACGTCGCGTCCCTGATAGAGCGCCCGCCCCACCGCGGTGCGCTGGCGCTGGCCGCCGGAAAGCTCGCCGGCGGGGGTGAATATCTTGTCCTCGAGGCCGAGGCGTCGGAGGACCGGGCGGACCCTTTCGACCTCACGGGCTCGGGGACGGACGAGGTTGAGGAGGTTGTAGAGGGATTTGTGCCGGTGCAGAGAACCGATATAGACGTTGTGAAACACCGACAGCGTCCACACCAGCGCCGGGTCCTGGGGGATCAGGGCCGCTCTCGCCTGGTGCTGTTGGTAGAGGAGGTTGAGCAGCGTCGACTTGCCGGCGCCGCTCTCGCCCACCAGCGCCACCCGCTCGCCCGGCCGGACCGTGAGCGAGATATCCCGCAAAACGACCCGGCCGTTGTAACTCGCGCTGGCCTTATCGAGGTCGAACATGGCTCAATCTATCAGACCGATGGACTTGCCGACCTTGAGGATCGGCTCATAGTCCGAATTCTTCGCCGCAACGAAGCTCTTGCGCGGAAAGGAGGCGAGCAGGGCCGGATCCTTGATGCCGAGGAGCGCGCGCTTCACCCGGGCCGAAAAGCCGGCCCCGAACGCCCGATCGGCGTCGCCGCGGATGGTCCAGTGATAGTCGGGATAGGGCGGCGTCTTCCACACCACCCTTACCTTGTCGGGATCGATGCGCCCGGCCTTCATCTCGTTCTCCCAGACCTTGAAATTGACGGCGCCGACGAGATAGGCGCCGCTCTGCACCAAGGCGATGGTGCGCGAGTGATTGCCGCTGAACCCGACCCGGGAGAACACCTCCGATGGCGCCTTGGAGAACCACTTGCGGATATGGAACTCCGGCATCAGCCGCCCCGAGGTCGAGCCCTTGGAGCCGAAGGTGAAGGTCAGCCCGGCGATCTTCTCGGGGAAAGCCTCGCCCGGTTTCAGGCCGGTGCTGGCGTGGGCGATGAAAAAGGTGGTGAAAAACCGGTCCTCCTGACCCTGGGCCAACGCCTTCGATCCCGGCACCAGGCGCCGCGCCCTGACGCCCGAGAGGCCGCCGAACCAGGCGAGCTGCACCTGGTTGTTGCGAAACGCCGTCACCGCGGCGGCGTAGGATTTGACCGGGATGTAGCGCACGGGGACTCCCAACTCCTTGGCCAGATAGGCCGCCACCTTGTCGAAGCGCTGAGCCAGGCGGGTCTCGTCCTCGTCCGGGATGGCGGTAAAGACGAAGTCCTTGGCCACGGCATTGCCGGCAAAGATCAGCAAAAACAGCAAACCAAGACCGAGTTTTCGGCTCATATTGACGGATCCTTTCCGCCGTTCATGGTAAAGGGCCGGCGCATCCCGGGGAAGACCGGAATCCATACTGCGGGGGTCGAACGGGCAATGGATCGGGCGGCTTTGCCGCCACCGGGCGCGCCTCCCGAACGCTGTCTTATCTGATCTAATCAACCGGCCTGGTTGCGAACCATTCTCATCGTCGCCCGGCGGACCTCGCTTCGTCAAGCCCCACGAGCCCCGATGGCCAAGGCCGGTCCCGGGCCTCACGCGCCCGGGCCTCACGCGATTGTGTGCCATCCGTGATGACGCCCGGCGCTACAGTCGGGCTGGAACGGACGGATCGGGATTTTCCATGAAGCGGACCCTGTTGACGATATGGCTCGCCACCACCCTCGCCTTGGCGCCCGAGCTCCGGGCGGAAGGCTTCGCCGACGGGCTGAGGGCCTATGACGCCGGCGATTACGCCGCCGCCTATTCCGTGTGGTCCGATCTCGCCCGGCGGGGCGACGCCGAGGCCGAGGCGGCGATCGCCGGTCTTTATCTCCAGGGCCTCGGCGTCGAGAGGAGCGCGGCGCAAGCGGCAGTGTGGTACCGGCGCGCCGCCAAGCGCGGCCTGATGGCGGCGCGGATGAATTTGGGCGACCTCTACGCCGCCGGGCGCGGGGTCAGGCGGGATTACGTTATGGCTTATCTGTGGCTGAGCCTCGCCGCCGCCCAGGGCAGCACCTGGTCGGCCGGGCGCCGGGACGAAATCGCCAAGGTCATGAGCGCCACCGACATCGCCGAGGCCGAGGCCCTGGCCCGCGCGTTCAAGGCCAAACCCTGACGCCGCCTCCTGCGAAATCCATGACATCCTTCGAGGAGTCGGGCGCGGGACGCGCCGCCGCCGTCACGGCCACCGGCCATCGCGACGGGTTCGGCAAACGCCAGGGGCGGGGCGGCGGCGGCGGAGCCGGTTCCGGGCGCCGCGCGGGCCGCTGGGGTGGAGACAGTTCGATAATTCTAGAATTATCGTTGAC
>JACZQV010000031.1 GCA_022545545.1 Pseudomonadota bacterium | reverse complement strand
CTCTATAAATGCGGGGGGCGCCCCCGCGACCCCCGGGCGCGGCGATGTGGAACATCGGAAGCCATGCGCCCCGTCCACAAGCATTGGGCCGTCCGAAAGCCTTGGGAAGCCGCCGTTCCGGTCGGGCATGCGAACCGCCGGAGGGCGTCGGAAAACCTTGACGATGCGCCGCATCGCCGGCGGCTTCCCTCCTACCCGGCGGATCGCCTGCCCGATCTCTAGGGGTCATTATCAAGGACCTTTGGTATAAGAGAGATGCGGCGCGTCGTCGTCCGTGTCGTCCTCATCCTCGCCGCCGTCATCACCATCCTTGCCGGTGCCATCATCTGGTTCTCGGCCGCCTTCAACCGGCCGGGGCCGTTGGCGGCGAGCGTCACCGTCATCATCCCCAGGGGCGCCGGTGTCGAGGAGATCGCCGATCTCCTTCACCGCGACCGTGTCGTCGCCAATCCTTTCGTCTTCTCCATCGGCGTCAGGCTGGGCGGCGGCGAGAAGTTCCTGCGCGCCGGCGAATATGCTTTCGAGGCCGCGATCAGTCCACGGGGGGTCATGGTGGTATTGCTCGGCGGCAAGACGGTGGTGCGCCGGCTCACCGTGGCGGAGGGACTCACCACCGACCAGGCCCTGGCGCTGCTCGCCGCGACGGAAGGGCTCGAGGGACTAATCACCTCTCGCCCCGGCGAAGGGGAGTTGATGCCGGACACCTACCACTATTCCTACGGCGACAGCCGCGACCGGCTGGTCGGGCGCATGCGCCGCGCGATGACCCTGAGTCTCGATGAGGCGTGGGCCGGCCGGGCCGCTAACCTACCCCTCGATTCGCCGCGCGAAGCCCTGATTCTGGCGTCGATCGTCGAGAAGGAAACGGCGCTGGCCGAAGAGCGGGCGTTGATCGCCGCGGTGTTCATCAATCGGCTCAAAAGGGGCATGCGGCTGCAGTCGGATCCGACGGTGGCCTACGGGCTGGCGCTCGAGGCCGGGCGCGCGGATGGCGGACTGCCGCGGCCCTTGAGCCGCGCCGACCTCGCCAAGCCGACACCTTTCAACACCTATCTCATCGCCGGCCTGCCGCCGGCGCCCATCGCCAATCCGGGCCGGGCGTCGCTCGGCGCCGTCACCAGGCCGGCGATGAGCGGCGTGCTCTATTTCGTCGCCGACGGCAGCGGCGGGCATGCCTTTGCCCGCACCCTGGCTGCGCACAACCGCAACGTCGCCAAGTGGCGCCGGCTCAAGCGTCGGAGAAAGAGATAAGCCTTACCCGGTCACTCCGACGCCGGCTTTTTCGGCCCAAGGCGCATGAGAGGGTCGGTAAGGGCGGGCGGCAGCGCCGCCATCAGCCAGACCAGAGCGTAAAGCCGCAAGGGGAAGGCGATGCGCGCTCGGCCCTTGGCCAGACCCCTCTTCATGATCCTCGCGGCGCGGCTGCGTTCCATCAGAAACGGCATCCGGTAAGGGTTTCCCGCCGTCATTGGGGTCTTCACATAGCCGGGACAGATGACCGAGACCTCGATGCCGTCCCCGGCAAGCGCGCCCCTGAGGGCTTCGCCATAGATCCTGACCGCCGCCTTGCTGGCGCAATAGGTCGGCACGCCGGGAATGCCGCGGAAGGATGCCAGCGAGCTCATGATCGCGATCTGGCCCTTGACGCCGTCTCTCGGTTCGCGCGCCCGCATCAGGGCGGCCGCCGGCAGGACGGTGTTCACCACGCCATCGAGATTGACGGCGAAGATGCGCCGGACCTGTTCGTCGCTCTCACCGGTGGCGCCGACACCGCCGCCGGTGCCCCCGGAGATGCCGGCGTTGGCGATGACGAGGTCGAGCGGCGCCTTGGCGTGCATCTCTTCGATCCAGCGCGCCACCTCTTCGGCGCCGGTGACATCGAGGATTTCGGCGCTCACCGCCGCGCCGGCCGCGCGGCAGGCCTGGGCGACGCGATCGAGCCGCCCGCGGTCGCGGCCTGAAAGGGCCAGGGTCACGCCGGGCGCCGCGTAGACCAGCGCCAGCGCTTCGCCCAAGCCGCTGCTGGCGCCGGTAATCAGGATCGAGCGTGGGTTTTCCATGCCGGCTAGCTAACCATTCGGGCATCACTTTGCCAAGGCGGATGTCCTCCCGGTGCACCGCCCGCGCCGCCCGTCGGCGGCGTCGCCGGCCGCGAATGTCCGGCGGTGACTTCGGCTTTCACATCGGCACCGGCAATTTCCACGGACACGGCACATTCGAGGGACGCGCCACAAGGACGCAGATGGCGGGTTGTTGCGTCTCGCCGCGCGCGATATAGTAGAGAAACGATCAAACGCTACAAGATGTAGAGGACACGGTGTCTATTGCCAGCATGACGGGCTTTTCCCGCGCCGAGGGACAGGATGGCGGGTTCGGTTGGAGGTGGGAGGTCAAGAGCGTCAACGCCCGCGGCCTCGATGTGCGGTGCCGGGTGCCGCCCGGCCGGGAAGGGCTGGAGGTCGCCGCCCGCGCCGCCGTCACCGAACGTTTCAAGCGCGGCAATTTCAATATCTCACTCTTTATCACGCACTCTTCAGGCAATGTGACACTGGCGCTCAACCGGGAAATACTCGGGCAACTGCTTGGCATCGTTAAGGAGATCGAGGGCGAGATCGACGCGGCGCCGCCGCAACTCGATGGCCTGCTGCGGGTGCGCGGCGTGCTCGAGGCGATCGAGGAGGAGGAGGACGAAGAAGAGCGCAAACGTCACGATGACGCCATGACCGCAAGTCTGAACCAGGCGCTGGCGGATCTCGCCGCCATGCGTTCGGCCGAGGGCTCGCGCTTGGCCGAGGTGCTGGGGACCCGGCTCTCCCAGATCGCCGCGCTCGCTACCCAGGCGGACGGGCTGGCGGCGGCGCAGCCGGTGGCGATCAAGGCGCGGCTGGTGGAAAAGATCGCCGCCGTTCTCGAGGAGGTGCCGGCCCTGTCCGAGGAAAGGCTTGCCCAGGAGGTGGCTTTGCTGATCGTCAAGGCCGATGTGCGTGAGGAGATCGACCGGTTGAAATCCCATCACGCGGCGGCGGGAGAGCTGATCGGCGCGGGCGGGCCGGTCGGCCGGCGCCTCGATTTCCTGGCCCAGGAGTTCAACCGTGAAGCCAACACGCTGTGCTCGAAATCCGACAATCTCGAACTGACGCGGGTCGGTCTCGAACTCAAGAGCGTGATCGAACAGTTCCGCGAGCAGGTCCAGAATATCGAGTAGCTTTCATGACCATGGAAATTTTCGAGATACATCGCCGGGGGCTGATGCTGGTGCTTTCCTCGCCATCGGGGGCGGGCAAGACGACGATTTCCCGCAGTCTTCTCGAGCGGGAGGTCAACCTGACGATGTCGGTGTCGGCCACGACCCGCCCCAAGCGTCCCGGAGAGGTCGCCGGCGAGGACTACCACTTCGTCGATCTCACCGAGTTCAACCTGATGGTCAACCGCCAGGAACTTCTCGAATATGCCCAGGTTTTCGGCAACTACTACGGCACCTTGCGCGCCCCGGTGGAGAAGACACTGGCGGCGGGCAAGGATACGCTGTTCGACATAGACTGGCAGGGCACCCAGCAACTCGCCCAGAACGCCCGCAACGATCTCGTCAGTATCTTCATCCTTCCGCCCTCGACCGCCGAGCTCGAGCGCCGGCTTCGCTCCCGCGCCCAGGACAGTGACGAAGTCGTCGCCAAACGCATGGCGCGGGCGGCCGACGAGATGAGCCACTGGGCCGAGTACGACTATGTCCTCGTCAACCGTGATGTCGATGAAAGCGTCGATGCGGTATGCGCGATCCTTGCCGCCGAAAGGCTGCGCCGCGAACGCCAGGTCGAGCTCCCCGAATTCGTCAAGGCCCTGCGCGAGGGACAGTAAGTTCCGGCGCTGGCGCGGCCGGGGTCATGCCGATTGTGCCGCCCGGTAGGCCCGGGCAAGGGCGCAAAAAGCCGGGATGTGCAGTTCCTCCGCCCGGGAGGTGGGGGAAATGCCGGCCGCCTCCAGGAGGGGCAACGGATCGGGAACGAGCGTTTTGAGCCCGGCGCGAAGCATCTTGCGCCGCTGGCCGAAGGCGGCCTTGACGACCCGTTCCATATCCTCCCACGCGGCCGCCGCCAAGGGGCTGGCCAACGGTGTCAGGGTGACGACGGACGACGTCACCTTGGGCGGTGGGACGAACGCGCGTGGCGGAATTTCGAACATGATGCGCGCCTCGCACAACCAGCCGGTCATCACCGAAAGGCGCCCGTAATGCTTGGTGCCCGGAGTCGCGGTCAACCGTTCCGCCACCTCCTTCTGGAAGGTAAGCGTCAGGCCTTGGTAGGCCTCAACCTGTCTCAGCCACCTGATGAGCAGTGCCGTCGCGATGTTGTAGGGGAGATTGGCGACGATCTTGAACGGCCCGGTTAACCCCTTATCGGCGGCAAGCGCCACGGGATCGACCTCGAGCGCGTCCGCTGGAACGAGGTGAAGGCGCCCGGGATAAGCGTCGGCAAGCGCCTCAAGCGCTTCGGTACAGCGCCGGTCTCGCTCTATGGCAACGACGGCGCTGGCGTCCGATGCCAGCAGCGCCCGGGTGAGTCCGCCCGGCCCCGGACCGATCTCGATGACGCAAATCCCCTCGAGATTCCCCGCGGCGCGGGCGATACGCGCGGTGAGGTTGAGGTCGAGCAGGAAATGCTGGCCGAAGCCGCGGCGGGCCGAAAGGCCGTGGCGGGCGATGACCTCGCGCAGTGGGGGAAGCTCTTCCGGACCTTTGCGGGCGTCAGGCAACCGACCTTCGCCGCCCGGCCTGGCGCCGGCGTGCCGCCAATTCCCACGCACATTCGAGGGCGGCGGTCAGGCCGGTCTCATTGGCCGCACCGGTTCCGGCGATCCCCAGGGCCGTGCCGTGGCCGGGAGAGGTGCGCACGATGGGAAGGCCGAGCGTGATGTCGATTCCGGCTTGGAAATGGATGGTCTTGAGCGGTATCAGGGCCTGATCGTGATGCATGCAGATCACGGCGTCGTAGGTTTCGCGGGCGCGTCGGTGAAACAGAGTATCCGCTGGGAACGGTCCTGAAACATCCCTTCCCCGCTTCTTGAGCTTCCTGACAGCCGGGGCGATGATCTCGATCTCCTCGCTGCCCAGGCTGCCGTCTTCCCCGCCATGGGGATTGAGCGCGGCGACCGCAAGACGGGGCGCCTCGATACCGAAGTCGTCGATGAGCGCCGCTGCCGTGGTCCGGGCGCAGGCGACGATCCGCTCGGTGGTAAGGGCGGCGATGGCGTCACGCAACGGGAGATGGGTGGTGACCGGCACCACCTTGAGCCCGGGGCAAACCAGCATCATCTCCGGCGTCACGCCGGGTCCCGTCAACGCGGCAAGGTATTCGGTGTGGCCGGGATATCCGAAACCGGCCTCATACAAGGTCGTCTTGTGGACCGGATTGGTGACCACGCCGCCGGCACGCCCGGCCAGCGCCAGTTCGACCGCGGTCTCGATGGCAGCCAAAACCACCGGGACGTTGGCCGCGTCGGGGCGCCCGGGCGTTACATGCGCCGTCAGCGGCCGGGCAAGCACCGGCAACGCCCGGTGAAAGACCGCCGGGCACTCCACCGGATCGGAAATGACTTCTATGGGGACGTCAAGGCCGAGCGCCGCCGCCAGGCGCGCCAAGCGTTCCGGGTCATCGATGGCGAAAAAAATCGGCGCCGGCGTGCGGCCGAGCCAAGCTTTGAGGGTGATCTCGCCCCCGATTCCGGCGGGTTCGCCCATCGTCAGCGCCAGGGGAAGGGCTCCCTCCATGGCCATCATCCGCGAATGTCCAGGAAGGCGGTTTGGTGCAGTTCGCGAAGGTAGCGCCGGGCCTTGCGATCCGCCTGCCGCCGGATGAGGTTGCGGCGGATTTGGTCGCGGCTCGGAATCTTGGACTTCACTTCCTTTCGGTCGCAGACCATGAGTATGCGCAGACCGCCTTCGGTCGGCAGGGGTTTGCTGGCGCGTCCGACGGCGAGCCCAGTTACGAGCGCGCGCAACTCGGATGGCAATTCACCGATCTTGAGCTTCCCGAGATCGCCGGACAGGGTAGAGCCCAACTCTTTCCCGGCTCTTTCCAGATCGTCGCAGCCTGACAGGGTTTCGGCGATGGTCGTCGCAAGATTCCTCTGGTTGGCCGCCTCTTCCGGCGTCGCGCCGGCTTCGATAGGCAGGAACACTTGCTTGAGGGAGACCACGGTGTCATCGGCCCGTGGTTTCTGACTGGTCCGCCGTTTCCTGAGCAGCAGAATGTGATACCCGCTGGAGGTCCTGATCGGCTCCGAGATTTGGCCCGGCCGCATATCGATGAGCGCCCGGTCGAGCTCTTGGTCCAACTCTCCCTGCTGCACCCACCCCAAATCCCCACCGTTCCTGGCCGCCGCATCTTGCGAGAACTGCCGGGCGAGACTGGTGAATGCCGCCCCATTTCGGATCTGCGTCACAAGCTGGTTGGCGTCGGCCAAGGTTTTAGCCGCGTTATCGGGGCCATCGAAGGCGAGAAATATCTGTGACACCAGATGGCTGGGTTTGTTGAGATTCGCCCTGATCCGGGCAAGGGCTTCGTCGATCTGATTGTCGCCGATAACGATGTTCCGGGTCATGCGGCGGTTAACGAGCTTCGACCAGGCGATGGTGGTTTCGATCTGGTCCACAAGGGTCGACATCCTGACTCCCGCCTCTTCCAAGCGAATTTTCAGGCCCCCGGGAGGAAGTCCGTTCTGCTTTTCGATCATGCGCAGGGCCTTGTCGACTTCCTTCCTGTCGACCTTGATGTTGTAACGCTTCGCCGCCTGTTTCTGGAGCTTCTCGTCGATCAGGGCGCGCAACACCTGGGGTTCCAGGCGCTCGCGCATCTTCGGCGAATCCTGCATGTTCGACGAAAAAATGACCATCTTGATCCGCTCCCGGAGATCGAAGAGCGATACCGCGTCCTCATTCACCACCGCGATGATGCGTTGGAGCGTCTGCGCGTATGCCTTCTCGGCGCCGCCAACGAGCAGCATTACCGCCAGGCAGAGGGCGGGCGCACTTCTGATCACGCCGAAGGCGAACTGGGGCATATTTCCACGCGGCTTCCTAATGTGCCGTAATACACCATCTAATATATCCCTGCAGCCGGCAAGATGCAGGTGGAAAAGAGCCAAGTGGGGGGTCTAGAGCGGTCCTTGGTAGATAGGAACCATTTGACCGGGATTATTTTGTGCCGTGGTCCAGTACTTACTTTCCTAGGAGGGTGATACATCCGACGGCCTTGCAGGCTCTTCGGCTAGGAGCGTGGTCCGCCGGGCGGCGCTAAAGGGTCACTTCGCCGAGGTGCTTGAAGGTGAATTTGAAGAAAATGGAGTCGGTCGGCTCGAGGTCGCGGTCGCGGGTGAAGCTGCGGTTGAGCGTGGTGTCGAGGATGAAACATTCATCCTCATAGGTGAGCCCGCCGCCGTAGGAAATAAAGCCGCCGTCAGCGGTCAAGTCGCGCCGGGCGTTGGCGTTCAGGCGCCAATAATTGCTGATCCGATAGGAGAGGCCGCCGGAAATCTCCTCGCGGTCGCCGAACTCGCCGGTGCCGGCTTCTTCGCTGACGAACAGGTAGTCGAGGTTGATCCACCCCCTCCTCTTCAGGAATCCGATGCCGAGATGGACCTCGCTGCGATTGGCGGTGAAATCCTCGGGGTCGATGCGAGCCCGGTACAAGATATTGAGATCGTTGCGGGGTGAGTAGCGCACCCTGGCGACGAGGTCCGAGAGCTTGTCGTTGAGTCCCGAGCCGGCGGGGAAGTCATTGTTCTCCCTCAGGCGGAAACTCTGGCCGATAAAGCCGGTAATCAGGCTGTTCTTGTGGCCGAACATGCCCCAGTTGAGGCCGTAGGTGATGCGTTGGCCGCCGTCGACCCGGTCGACGCCGGTGAAACGGTTGGGGCTGAACAGGTTGGTTTCGTCGAACTCCACATCCTGGCTATCATCGTTGGGAATTTTCCCCGGGTTGTGGCCGTTCGGACTGACGACAATCGCCGCCATCGGCTCGATCAGGTGGGTCGCTTTCCGGTCCCGGCGGACAAGTGGATAGCGCCAATCCATGGCAAGTTGCGGGAATACCCGTCCGGTCACGCCGCTTTGCTTGGAAGCGGTAGGATTTTTGGGATCGATCAGGTTCTCGACGTGATAGATGTCGGTCTGCAGGCTCGCCGACAGGGAATAGACATGCCCGCCCGGCGAGGTGTAAGGCAACCGCCATCCGGATTTCAGGGAGAACCGCCTGCTGTCCGTCCCTTCCGACCGGGTGAGAGCGAGGATGCTGGCATCGAAGTTGAACCGGCCGCCCCATCTGTCTGGCCGGCCGACATAATTGTATTCGCCGAACGGTACGACCAGGGGCGTTTCATCGGCATCGTCCCGTTCCCGCAATCCCTGAAACGCCATCGCGCTGAGCTTGGCGTAGTTGCGCCCATGAAACCCTTCGACAAATCCGAGTGAAGTCAGGGTGTCCTCGCCGCCGCGGCCGAAGTCGTAGCGTCTGAGATAGGTATCGTCGCTCGAACGGTCGATCTCGAAGCCGGCCCGCCACACGTCATTGAGGTCGAACCGCCCTTGCCCCCGTATGTGCCCGCGCGTATCGTCGTCGTCATCGGCGTTGGCGCCGGTGCCGACGTCCTTATTCGATCTGGTGATGCTGCCCTGGATCTCGAACTCGCCGTTTCTCAGGCGCTGGCGGTACTCGCCAAATAACACCGGCCCTTCGTTCGTGGTGAAGACCGGCATGACGGTGGCGTCCTTGTCCTCGGCGATATTGATGTAATAGGGCACCCTGATCATGACACCCAGATCCGAGGAGCTGCCGTAGTCGGGGGCGAGGAAGCCCGAGCGCCGTTTGACGGTGGGATCAGGGTGGGTCAGGTAGGGCGTGTACATCACGGGAATGCCAAACATTTCGAGTGTGGCGTCGCGGTATTCGATATTCTTGTTCTTGGCGTCGTGGATGATGCGGGCCGCCTTGATCTGCCACAGGGGCGGATGCTGGGGATGCTTCTTGCAAAGTTTGCAAGGAGAGAAGACTCCTTTCTTCATCTCGGTGATGAGGCCCTCGCTGCGCCTGCCGCTCACTGCCGCGAGGCGCGAATTGTCGGTGAGCAGCATGCGGATGCCCTTGACGATGCCGTCCTTGAAATCATCGGTGAATTCGGCTTGCTCGGCGAACGTCACTTCGCCGGTGGGATGCAAGAGGGCGACGTTGCCCGAAGCCGTCAGCATTTCGGTCTTCTGATCATAGGTGACCCTGTCGGCAAGCAGCACCTGATTACCCCTGGAAATCTCGACATTCCCCGTGGCGACGACGATTCCCCGGTTTTCGTCGACGGTCAATTGGTCCGCCTTCAACAGGAAGGGGATTTCGGGGGGGGGCTTCACTTGCGCCCAAGCGGGCAGTGCGAGAAGGGCGGTGCAAACTGCGATCAATAATCCCGGGATTGGTCGCGCCATGACCGCCTAACCATCTTCGAGATGGAGGATGATCGCAAGGCCGAGCAACATCGAGAACCCGGCCGGCGTCCAGGCGGCGAGCGGCACGGGAAGACTGGCGGACATGCCAAGGGTGAAGACCACGTCGGACAGCGAGAAAAGCAAGAAGCCGAACAACACGCCGGAACCAATGTAAATGGCAACACCGCCGCGCCGCGCCAGACGCAGCGAAAAACTCGACGCGATCAGCACCATGGCGCAGAGCAGGATCGGCATGGCCAGTAATGAATGCCAATAGAGCCGGTGGCGGGTGGCGGAAAATCCGGCGTTTTCCAAAACGGCGATGAACCCGGGAAGGTCCCAGAACGACATGGCGGCGGGGTTGGCGAAGCTGTCCTGTATCTTGCTAAGCGTCCAATCGGTTTTAACCCTGTGTTCGGCCTTGAACTGGGCGGGCTTTCCCGGCGCCGTGAGTACCGCGTCGCTCAAGTACCAATAGCCATCCTCGAGCCGGGCCTCGGCGGCATCCACCCGCCCGACGAAAACGGAGTCCTTTTGGAACCGAAAAATGATGACATCCTTGAGATGCATGTCGTCCTGGGTCACGCGCGAGGCATGGATCACGGACTGCCCCTGGTCGTCGGACTGGCGCAGCCACAAGCCTGACTTGGAGACCGACAGCAGGGAGCTCGGACGGTTGATCACCTTCTCTTTTATCTGGATTTGACGGGACAGCATCACCGACGCGACCGGGTTGAATACGGTGATCAGGAACCCGCCGATGAGTGCCGCGATGACGATTGCCGGGAGCAGGAACTGCCACACGGAAATGCCGGCGGCGCGCGCTACCACCAGTTCGTGGGAACGGGTCAGCCGCCAGAAGGTGTGCATGCCACCGAACAGGACACCGAGGGGAACCACCTTCTGGATAAGGTGAGGCAGCTTCAGCAATGCCATTTGCAGCAGTACCGTGATCGCAACGCCGTGCTTCAGGTTGAAGCGGCGAACGAGCTCGACAAACTCGACCAGAAGGATGACGCCCGCGAGCGCGAACAGAATGACGCCGCAGCTCAGCAGGAATCGCCGGCCGACGTAAAGCGAAAAGGTCGCGGAGAGATGGGCTGAGGTGGACATCGTCAGGCCTCGTGGGGATGTCCCGGTTTGACGGCAGGCTTGCGTCGGCGCGGGTCGTAGACCAGGACATAGAACGCGATGGCGATAACCGCGATGGGATTGAGATACATCAAGGGTATCACCGCCTCCGCCTTGCCGGCCAAGGTGTGCAGGCCTTGGCTCGCGGATTCGATGATCACGACGAGGCCGACCGCCAGCAAGGTTCGCTTCACCTGGCCGCGGCGGTTGAACTCGCCCGACAGCAGGGTGGCGAGGCCGATAAGGACGAAGGCCAGGGCGAGTAACGGGGAGGTCAGCCGTTGATGTGCCTCGGCCCTGAACTTTCGGGTCCTCCCTGGTTTGCCGGTGTAACCGAGTAATTCGAGCAAATAGAGTTCGGTGGCCTCGCGCCGGCGCGAATGAGGCGTTTTGGTCGTGACGCCGAAGTCGAAGGTGTAGCTGTCGAAATTCAACAGCGAAAGCTCCCCGCGTTGGCGCTTGACGACCTGGCGGTTGCCGTTGGCCATGATGACCCTCGGGCCGTCCTTGGTTTGCACCAGAACGCCGCTCTCCGACATCAGCGTGACCGGCCTGCCGGGGTTACGGCTATCGTGAACCAGGATGCCAAGCAACTTTCCGTCCGGCTTGCGCTCACGCACATAGACTGTCAGGTTTTCGGATACCGTGTTGAAGACCCCTTCCTGCAAAAGGATATCCGATCGTTCGTAGCGGAGGGCAAATTGCAGGTCCTTGAACTCACGATAGGCCAGGGGCATGAGGTATAGGGTCAGGAAGTAACACAGCGCCATGACAGCTAATCCGAGGACGATCGCCGGTCGGGCGAGCGCCGTGGGGCTGAGCCCGCTGGCGCGCAGGATCACCAGTTCGCTGTCCATGGTCAATTTGTTGTAGGTGAACATCACCGCCGCGAAAACGGCGATCGGCAGCAGCACCGACATCATCATCGGTTGCACCAGGGCCACGAGGTAGAGGAAAGTGGAGAATGGCAGATTCTTGTTGATGACGAGGTCGAGGAACCTGAGCGACTGGGTCAGCCAAATCACGCCGCCGATGGCGATGGTAACGAACACCAGCGGCCAGAAGGTTTGACTCAGTAGATAACGGAACGCACAAGGCATCGCGGCCATTATATCCATTCGTGATTCTTAGGCTACCGCTATGAAACACGGGCCCTGGCCTGCCGCATCCCTAGCGCATGATTCACTCGCCGGCGCCGGCGGGGTGGGTCAAGCCAATCGGATAACGCGCCGGCCGCCGGAGGGGACCAAGCGGGATATGCACGGACCATCCGAGGGAACCCTTTGGCGCCGATTCGTTGGGCTGGATACGTGGCCGCGGCTTGGCGCCGGCGAATTCCGGGCGCCTACGTTTACGGCCTTGCTTATATCATCTGGATTTTTCCCGTCAGCAGGCTAATGTCCGGCCACATATCGAGATCCTTGTCCAGCCACTGGGGAGACCCTCAATGAAAATAGCATTTTCCGATCCCTCCTATGCGCGGACGGGCGCGCTTGCCGTTGGCGTGTTTGACGGCCCGAGTTTGACCGCGGCTGGCAAGGCGCTCGACAAGAAGACCGGCGGCGCGCTCGGCCGTGCCATCGCCGCCAGCCGGTTCAAGGGCGGCAAAGGTCAGGTGCTTTCGCTGTTGGCGCCGGAGGGACTCAAGGCCTCCCGCCTGTTGGTGTTCGGCCTTGGCAAGGCCGACGAGGCCGATGATCTGGTGCTACAGGCAGCGGGTGGGGGCATCGTCGCGAACCTCGCCACCGCCGGCGACAAGGTGGCGAATGTGCTGGCCGAGAGGCCGCCGAAAAGCAAGCTCAAATTGGCCGATTGCGCCGCCAATCTTGCCTACGGCGCGCGCCTGCGCAGTTACCGGTTCGATAAATACCGCACCAAGGAAAAGGAGGAGGACAAGCCCACCCTCGAGACTCTGACCTTCATGGTCAAGGAACCGGCGGCGGCGCGAAAGGCGTTCGCCAAGCTCGACCACATTGCCGAGGGAATCTTTTTCACCCGCGACCTGGTCTCGGAACCGGCCAACGTCATCTATCCCGAGACCTTGGCCCGCGAGGCGCGGCGCCTGGGGCGCTACGGCGTCAGGGTCGAGGTGCTCGACGCCAACAGGATGAAACAACTGGGCATGGGTGCGCTGCTCGGCGTCGCCCAGGGAAGCGCTAGGAAGCCCCGGGTCGTGACGATGCGGTGGAACGGGGCCGCCAAGGGCGCCCGCGGCAAGCGCCCCATCGCCTTCATCGGCAAGGGCGTCACCTTCGATACCGGCGGCATTTCGATCAAGCCTTCGGGCGGCATGGAGGATATGAAATACGACATGGCCGGCGCCGCGACGGTTATCGGATTGATGCGGACGCTCGCCCGGCGCAAGGCCAAGGTCAACGCCGTCGGCGTCGTCGGGCTGGTCGAGAACATGCCATCGGCGACCGCCCAGCGTCCCGGCGACGTGGTGAAGTCGATGTCGGGTCAGACCATAGAGGTGATCAACACCGACGCCGAGGGCCGTCTCGTGCTGGCCGATATGCTGTGCTATTGCCAGAAGCGCTTCAAACCCAGTCTCATGATCGATCTCGCGACGCTTACCGGCGCCATCATCGTCGCCCTTGGCCACGAGCACGCCGGTCTGTTCTCCAACGACGACACACTGGCGGAGCAGATCGGGGCGGCGGGAAAAAAAGTCGGCGAGACCGTTTGGCGTCTGCCCTTGGGCGAGGCCTATGACAAGCAGATAAATTCGGCCATCGCCGACATGAAGAACGTCGGCTCGGGCCGGGGCGGAGGCAGTATCACCGCCGCCCAGTTCCTGCGGCGCTTCGTCGACGACACCCCCTGGGCCCATCTCGATATCGCCGGGGTGGCTTGGTCGAAGAAGGATGCCGCGTGCGTGCCCAAGGGCGGCACCGGTTTCGGGGTCCGCCTTCTCGACCGTTTCGTGGCCGACAATTTCGAGCAGACCTAGGACCGGCCGCGCCCGCGGGCGGCGCGCTTTGGGCCGGCCCCGGAATCGAGGACTTTATGATTTGCCGCATCGGGCGTGATTGGGGGCGTGATGGGGGGAAGGGGCACCGATGACGGACATCGGCTTCTATCATTTGCTGAATACGCCTCTGGAGAGGGCCTTGCCCAAGCTCCTGGAAAAGGTGCTCGGTAGCGGCGCCAGGGCGGTGGTGAAGGCCGGATCGGAGGAACGCGTGGAGGCACTCGATGCCGCGCTCTGGCTTTACCATCCCAACGCCTTCCTGCCCCACGGCAGCGCCCGCGACGGTTTCGCCGCCGACCAGCCGATCTGGCTGACCATCGAGGATGAAAACCCCAATGGCGCCACCGTCCTTATCCTTACCGACGGCGCCCAATCGGCGAGCATCGATGGATTCGAACGCTGCCTCGAGATGTTCGACGGATCGGACGCGGATGCGGTGGCGGCGGCGCGCGGGCGCTGGAAGGCCTATGGCGAGGCCGGCTACAGTGTGACCTACTGGCGCCAGAGCGACAATGGCGGCTGGGAAAAGGGTGATTGAGGCCCCCCTGGAAGGCCCGCGGCCATAGGGATGATATGCCGACCCGTGGCCCCGGGGCGGGGTGGGGTGATGAGGGAGTTGCCGTTGGGGCCGGATGTGTTTATAAGGCGCGGATTCGCCACCAGGAGACTAGGAGCGTGTGATTCATGACCATCGAACGAACGCTTTCGATCGTCAAGCCCGACGCCACCCGTCGGAATCTTACCGGGCAGATCAACGCCCGGCTGGAGGCCGCCGGGCTGCGCATCCTCGCCCAGAAGCGCCTGAGGCTTACCCGCGAGCAGGCCGAGACGTTTTACGCCGTTCACGCCGAGCGGTCGTTCTTCGATGATTTGTGTGACTTCATGATCTCCGGCCCGGTGGTGGCGCAGGTGCTGGAAGGCGAGAACGCCATCGTCAAGAACCGGGAGATCATGGGCGCCACCAATCCCGCCAACGCCAAGGACGGCACCATACGCAAGGATTTCGGCGAAACGGTCGAGGCCAATTCGGTGCACGGCTCCGATTCGGCCGAGACCGCGGCGCGTGAGATCGCCTTTTTCTTCTCCGATATCGAAATCGTCGGCTGAGACGGCGGCCTCATCCGGGCATGGGAGGATGAAAGCGGGGCGGGAGAATATGCCCCGCCATCGAATCGCTTCCATCTGGCCGGATAGTGCTCCAAGGCCATGCCGCGAGGCTCGGTCTCAGGTGAGGAATATGGCCATCAGCACCAGGACCACGACGACGCCGGCGATCGAGTATCTCAACAGCGTGGTGAAGTGGCGCCACATCGCAACGCGGCTTTCGAGGTCGAAATCGTCCGCCATCGGTCCCTACTCCTCGAACGGTCCCTAACGCTTTCCTTGGCGCGCCCAAGCCGGCTGCGGCCAGGCGCCGAGGGCCGCCCATGACATATAGCCGAGGCCGGATCGCTTGCAAACCGCGCCGTGGACGGGGCGGGCCAAGGCGTGGTTTACGCCTCGGCCGGATTGGGGGGTGGTTTACGCCTCGGCCGGATTGATCAGCGTGCCGGCCGCCGTCTCCATTCCGGCGATCACCACCTTCTCGTCGACCACACTCACCCGGCCCTCGGCGATGAGGCCGAGGGCCAGGGGATAGATCCTGTGCTCGGCCTCGAGCACGCGGGCGGCAAGGGAACCGGCGTCGTCATCGCCGCTGACGGGTACCGCCGCCTGCGCGATGATGGGGCCGGAGTCGGTCGCCGGGCGCACGAAATGGACGGTGCATCCGGCGAGTCTGACCCCCGCCGCCAGGGCCTGGTCCTGGGCGTGCAACCCCTTGAAGGAGGGCAGAAGCGAGGGGTGGATGTTGATCATCCTGTCGCGCCAGCGTTCGACCATGCCCGCCGACAGGACACGCATGAAACCGGCGAGGCAGACGAAGTCCACTCCGGCCTCGTTAAGCGCCTGATCGAGGGCGGCGTCGAATGCCGGCCGGTCCGGATATTCCCGGTGGTTGATGGTGCGTGTCGCGCAGCCGGCCCTTTCGGCCCGCCCGAGACCCGCCGCGCCGGGCTGGTTCGAGATCACGAGCACGATCTCGGCTGGGAAGGCAGGCTCGGCGCAGGCATCGAGCAGGCTCTGGAGATTGGTGCCGCGCCCGGAAATCAGGACGCCGACCTTCAGTCGCGCCACGCCGCCTCCCACTCCTTTATGACCACGGCCTTACCATCGGCGCCGCGCTCGCCGATGACGCCGATCCGCCACACCGTTTCGCCGCCGCGCTCCAGCGCATCCACCACCTTGCCGGCATCCGCCGGCGCCGCGATCACGGCCATGCCGATGCCGCAATTGAAGCTCCGCGCCATTTCCCCCGCGCCGATCGGCGCACCGCTCCTCAGCGCCTGCTCGGCCAGCCAGGTGAACACGCCGGGCACCGGCCAGGCCTTGGCGTCGAGCTCGGCGCAAAGGCCGGGCGAAATGGCGCGCGGGATGTTTTCGACCAAGCCGCCGCCGGTGATATGGGCGAGCCCCTTGACGCCGCCCGCTCGGACCGCGGCGAGGCAGCTTTTGACGTAAATGCGCGTCGGCGTCAGCAAGGCCTCACCCAAGGTCGTCTCCGCCGCGAAAGGGGCCTCGGCGTCGTATGCGAGGCCGTTCTCGGAGATCACCTGGCGCACCAGGGAAAAGCCGTTGGCGTGAAGGCCCGACGACGCCAGTCCGAGGACGATGTCCCCGGCGCCGATATCGGCTCGGGGCAGCACCGCGCCGCGCTCCACCGCGCCGACGGCGAAGCCGGCGAGATCGTACTCACCGGTGCGGTAGAGGCCCGGCATTTCCGCGCTCTCCCCGCCGATGAGGGCGCAGCCCGCCATCCGGCAGCCTTCGGCGATGCCGCCGACGATCGCCTCCGCCGCCTCGAGGTCAAGCGCCCCGGTGGCGAAGTAATCGAGGAAGAACAGCGGCTCCGCGCCCTGGACGACGAGGTCGTTGACGCACATGGCGACCAGGTCGATGCCGATACTCCCATGGCGGCCGGTGTCGATGGCGATTTTCAGCTTGGTGCCGACGCCGTCGGTCGCGGCGACGAGGACGGGATCATCGAACCCGGCGGCCTTGATATCGAAAAGCGCGCCGAAGCCTCCAAGCTCGGCATCCGCCCCCGGCCGGGCCGTCGATTTGGCGAGCGGTTTGATGGCTTCCACCAGCCGGGCGCCGGCATCGATGTCCACGCCGGCGTCCTTGTAGGTCCGTTTCTTAATGGGTTCCTCGCTCACGCTTTCATGTTAGCTTGCGCCCCCGATGGGTACGCCGGCAACACTTTATCCGCGACACTCGGCAATGGTCCACTCTTTCGGCGGCGCTATTACTTACTTTCATAGAAGGATGGCACATCTGACGGCCTTGCGGGTTTTTCGGCTAGGAGCGTGGTCCGCCGTGATGCCGGTCCATCACAAGGGCCGCGCGACGACGTCCGAAGAACCCGCAAGGCCGCCCGCAGGGTCGCCTTTCGCGGCCGCCGGAGGGCGTCGGCGCCGCTTGACGACCCGTCCTCCGCAGCAGCGGCGCTGCCGCTGCGGAGGGTGGATGTCCGGACACTCGCCTCGGCGAAGCCTCCGGCGGAGCCAGGGTCGCCGGCGCGACGCTTCCACCCCGGTGGCCGCGAAAAACGATCATATGTAGCACCCTTCCATGAAAGTAAGTACTAGCCCGATCCGTGGTAGGGTTGGGCTGCGCGGCGATTGCCTCGAAGCAACCAGTCGGGAAAATCTTGTGAGTCGTTTGATCGTGGTTTCCAATCGCGTGGCACCGGCCCAACGGGGGCGGACGAGCGCGGGAGGACTCGCGGTCGCGCTGCTGGCGGCACTCAAGGAAAGCGGCGGCATTTGGCTGGGCTGGAGCGGCGAGGTCACCGCGGCCCCCGCCCAGGCCCCGAAGATGGTTCACGCCGGCCGGATCACCTACGCCACCCTCGATCTGAGCCAGAAGGAATATACCGACTATTACAACGGCTTCGCCAACAGCTCCCTGTGGCCGCTGTTCCATTACCGCCTCGATCTCGCCGTATTCTCGCGCCAGTATTTCGACACCTACCAGCGGGTCAATGCCCGTTTTGCCGCCGCCCTGGTGCCGCTTCTCAAGCCGGGCGACATCATCTGGATCCACGACTATCACCTCATGATGATGGCCGACGCGCTGCGCCGCGCCGGCGTCAAACAGCCCATCGGGTTCTTCCTCCACACCCCGTTTCCCGCCCATCAGATCCTGACCGCCCTTCCCCGCGACCAAACACTGATCCGCGCGCTCCTGGCCTATGACCTGATCGGCTTCCAGACCGAAGGCGATTTGGTCGAGTTTCGCGACTACATACTTCACGAGGGCGACGGCGAGCTGCTCGACGACAACCGGGTCAGGGCCTTTGGCAGGACGGCCCGGGCCCAGGCATTCCCCATCAGCATCGACACCGACCACGTCGCCACCCTCGCCCAACAGTCGCAAAGGTCGAGCCGCACCACGCGTCTCAAGGAAAGCCTTGCCGGCCGGGACCTCATCGTCGGGGTGGACCGGCTGGACTACAGCAAGGGACTGGTGGAAAGGTTCCACGCCTTCGAGCACCTCTTGCAGCGTTACAACGACCTGCGCAACCGCGTGGTCCTGATGCAGATCGCGCCGCCGTCGCGCGCCGACGTCGCCGAATATATGGAAATCCGCCGAACGCTTGAAACCGCGGCCGGCCATATCAACGGCCGCTTCGCCGAATTCGACTGGGTGCCGGTGCGCTACCTCAACAAGAGTTTCTCCCACCGGGCGCTGATGGGGTTCTTCAGGACCGCCCGCGTCGGCCTGGTGACGCCATTGCGGGATGGGATGAACCTCGTCGCCAAGGAATATATCGCCGCCCAGTCGCCGAGGAACCCCGGGGTGCTCGTGCTCTCGCGTTTCGCCGGCGCGGCGCAGGAGCTCGACAGTGCCCTGATCGTCAACCCCTTCGACATCGAGGACGTCGCCGACGCCCTTCAGAAGGCCCTGAAAATGCCCATCGGGGAGCGCCGGGAACGGTGGCGATCGGCCATGGACGTCCTTCGGCGGAACGATGTGACGGTGTGGCGTGAAAATTTCGTCGAGGCGCTGCGCAAGAGCCGCATCGGGCCTGCCCGGGCATGACGGCAAAACCGCGCGCGTCGGCGCCCGTCCGCCTGCTTGGCGATATCGGCGGCACCAACGCCCGCTTCGCCCTGCAGACCGCGGGCGCGCGCCCCAAGGCGTTGAAGAAAATCAAGACGGCGGATTTCCCCGACCTGACGTCGGCCGCCAAGGCCTATCTCGCGGCCACCTCTCCCGCCCGGCCGCCGCGGGTGGCCGCGTTCGCCGTCGCCTGCCCGGTCACCGGCGATGAGATCCGCTTGACCAACAGTCCCTGGTCGTTCTCGGCCAAGGCCGTGCGCCGCCGGCTCGGTCTCGATTCCCTTCACGTTATCAACGATTTCGAGGCCATAGCCTGGAGCGTGCCCAGGCTCGGCGCCGGTGATGTGCGCAAGATCGGCCGCGGCAGGGCGCGACCCGACTCCCCCATCGCTGTCATCGGCCCCGGCACCGGTCTCGGGGTCTCGGCCCTGGTGCCTTCGGACAGGGGATGGCGGGCGCTGGCGACGGAGGGCGGGCATGTAACCCTGGCGCCGGTGAACGCGCGCGAATGGGAGGTGCTCGACATCCTGCGCCGGAAGGTCTCCCACGTCTCCGCCGAACGGGCGCTCTCGGGCCAGGGGCTGGTGGAACTCTACGAGGCGATTTCCCTGCTGGACGGAATAGGAAACGCGACGGCGGCGGGCAAATCCATGACACCCGCCCCCATGACGCCCGCCAAGGTGACACGCCAGGCGCTTACGCGCCGCGATCCGGCCGCCGCCGGGGCGCTTGCGATGTTCTCGGAAATGCTGGGGACCGTCGCCGGCAACCTGGCGCTGACGCTCGGCGCCAGAGGCGGCGTTTACATCGCCGGCGGCATCGTGCCCCGGCTGGGCAAGGGCTTCGCCGCGGCCGCCTTCCGCCGCCGCTTCGAGGACAAGGGGCGGTTTTGCACCTACCTCGGGGCCATTCCGACCTACTTGATCACCCACAAGACCCCGGCATTCACCGGACTGGCGGGTTTGCTCGACGCCGAGGAACTTTAGGCGCCGCTCATGCCGCGATCGCCCGTCACCGGCGTGCGTATCATCAGCACGGCGCCGAGGACCGCGAGGACGCCGAGAATGATGAAGGCGGATGAGTAACTTCCGCTGAAGCCCACCCAGGCGCCGAACAGCGGCGGCGTCACCACCACCCCGCCAAAGGTGATAAAACCCGATCCGCCGGTCAAGAGACCGGCCTGACCGGGCGGGCAGAGACGGGCGAATTCGGCGAGGTAGACCCCGTTCCAGCCGATCGCCGTCGCCCCGAACAGGACGGCGACGGCGAAGATGGCGCCAAGCGGCCAGCCCGGCGCGAATGAGGCCGTCACCAACGCCCCCACCGCCGACAGAAAGCCGATGATCACCAACATGTTCCGCGCGCTGATGGCGACGCTCGTCAAGGCGCCCCAGATCACGCGGCCGAAGACGCCGGCTAACTGGGCGGTGGCGAAAATCATGCCGGCGACGATCAGGTCGAGCTTCACGGCCTCCACCAGGTAAGTGACCAGATAGGCGGTGAGGCTCATCTGGACCGAGGAATAGAGGAACGACAGGAAGGCCAAGCGGCGCAGCACCCGATCGGCCAGCACCCGGCGCAGGGGCGACATCGGATTGCCGCCGAGCCTTCGCCCCGGCTCCCGATCGGCATCGAGCCCCGCCCTCAAGGGCGCCAGCAGGATGGCCGTCAACACGCAAAGCGCGGCGACGGCGATCGAGGCGCCGCGCCAGCCGTAAGCCAGGACCAGCGGCGGCACGATCACACCCGCCAAGGCGCCGCCGAGCGGCACGCCGGTCTGCTTGATGGAAAACACCAGCGGCATCAAGCGACCCGGTGTAAGGCGGGCGAGAATGTGGGAGCTAGCGGGCGTCGGCGGGCCGTAACCGATGCCCATGACCAGGGCGCCGAAGACGACCGCCGGCAGCCACGCCGTCGCCGTCAGCGACAGGCTTGCCGCGGCAAGCAACAGGCAAACCTGGCTGACGCGCACGGCCCCGAAACGCAGCACGAGGACCCCGCCCAGCACCGAAGAGAACATGGCGCCGGCGTAGATCAGCCCGACATATGCCCCCACCCAACGGGCCGGCACGCCCAAGTCCGCCGCGGCGACGACGGCGAATACAGGCACGGTCAACGCCGCCGCCGAAACCAGCGCCTGGATCGCGAGCATGGATGTGAGCGGCCATGCCACGGTCCGTAAACTTGCCTCCGGTGGAATTCCTTGGCGCTCCGCCACTGAAAAATTCCGGTTCCCTTCCCGGCACATTTTCGACGATAAAGGACCGGGACCGAAAGAACCGACCAAACTTACGCACCCCGGCCCCGGAGAGACCGGGTGGATCGGAGCGCAAAAAGAGGCGAAAGGCTAAACCAATGACCGGGACACGGCAAGTTCGCGTGGCCAACGGCACCGATATCGTCAAGGAGCTCCTCGAGCTTGACGGGCGGCGCGTCGTCGATGTCGGCTGCGGCGAGGGCAGGTTCACCCGCGCGCTCGCCACCCAGGGCGCTGAAGTGTTCGGCATAGACATCAACGATGCCGCCCTCGCCGCCGCCAGCGCCGCGCCGGGAGGCGAGAACGTCACCTACCTGCTGGGCAGGGCGGAAGACCTTCCCTTCGAGGACGCATCGATCGATGTCGTCGTGTACTCGAACAGCCTCCATCATATCGACGCCGACAATATGGCCCAGGCCCTTGGCGAAGCCGCGCGGGTGCTCAAGCCGGAGGGGAAGCTTTGCGTCATCGAGCCCTTGGCCGAAGGGAGCTACTTCGAGGCCATGCGCCTGGTCAAGGATGAGACCGACGTCCGCGCCAAGGCCTATGAGGCGCTTTCGAAGGCGCCAGCACTCGGCCTCGAGCACGAAACCGAGTTGAGATACGACGAGCCCCGCCGTTTCGAGAGTTACGAGGTCTTCCGCCAGCGCCAACAGGCCATAGCCGAGGACAGACGCGCCGTCTTCGATGCCCACAATGATGAAATCCGCGCCAATTTCCTGGCCAACGCCCGCCAGGAGGCCGGCGAATTCGTCCTCGACCAGCCGACCCGGGTCAACCTGTTGCGCAAACCGGGGTAAAGGCCGAAGGCGAGACCGGAAACCACCTCCTGGGGTCCATGTTCCTGGGCTTTCGCCAGATTGCGGCCTGTCAGCGCCGCGTTGGGGAGGGCGATCAGTGGGTCACGACCCGCGTGTGACTGACCAGGCCGTCCTCACCCGAGGCGACGTGCAGGAGGTACAAGGGCGCCGCTTCGATCGCCTTATCGACCCCCTTGCGCAGGTCCACCGCGACGCTGGGCATGGTGGTGGCGACCGTGCCGCCCCATGACTCACGGTGCAAACGATGGACATGCCCGCAGAGGAGCCGCTCGACCTGTGGATGGCGGCTGACCACCGCCGCCAGTTTCCGGGCGTCCTCGGGGCGCCGGTATCCGCCCACATAATGCCGGCCGATATCGAAAGGCGGGTGGTGGATGAAAAGAATCGTCGGCCTGTCGGGTTCCCGGGCGAGCGTCTCCTCCAGCCAGGCGAGCCGCCGCGCGCAGAACACGCCTTTCCGTTCTCCCGCGGCAACCGAATCGAGTGCGACCAGGCGAATCGGCTGGTCTTCGACCGCGTAATGAAGAAAATCACCGTTCCTGGGCAGATAAGAGAGGTGGTCAAACGCGACACGCAGCGCGCCATGCCGGTCGCGATTGCCGGGAATCAGGAACAACGGCGCTTCCAAGTCAGCCAAGATCTCGCGTAGGTGCGCATACTCTTCCGCCATGCCGTGGTGCACGCTGTCTCCCGTGTGGACCACCACGTCCACCCCCCCTCGGTTGATATCGGCGATGCACCGCCGCAAGTTCTCGGCGCGAGCCGCGCCCACTGCCTGCTCCGACGACCTTGCCAGGATGTGGGTGTCGCTGATCTGGGCGATGACCATCCAATCTTTCTCCGATCCGGCCCCCCAGAGATGCGCCGGATCGGCACCTTTGGGAAATCTGTTGAAGTCTTTTCCCTCGTCCTGTCCCATGAGGAGGAGATCGGACAGTATACTCCGGGTAAAATCCTGTCGAGCGGTTCACACTGTCGGGGCCAAACTCCAAGAGAAAGCTGTTGGAATTCCTAATGAGCCCGGCCCGTGGTGATTTCGGTCAGCTCAAACCGTCGTAGTGGGCTCGAAGCACCTCGAGGACTTCAGGGCGGCTGAAGGTGGCCGGGATGGACTCGTGATTGGCGAACATCTCGCGCAGCCGGGTCCCCGAGATCGCCAGCCGCTGCGCCTCGTCGTGGGGACAGGTCCGGTTGGTGGCGGTGCCTTGGCAGATGTTGCAATAGAAGGTCACGTCCATCTTCAAGGGTTCGATCTCGAGGCTGCCGGGGTCCAGGGTATCGAAGATGTGGTGGGCATCGAGGGGCCCGTAATAGTCCCCGACGCCGGCATGATCGCGGCCGACCACCAAGTGGGAACAGCCGAAGTTCTGCCGGAACAGGGCGTGCAGCAGGGCCTCGCGCGGACCGGCATAGCGCATCTCGATGGGATAGCCGGCCTGGATGACGGTATCGGGCGCGAAGTAGTTCTTCACCAGGGCATCGATCGCGGCGGCCCGAACCTCGGCCGGGATATCGCCGGGCTTGAGCTTGCCCAGGACCTGGTGGATCAGCAGGCCGTCGCAAACCTCGATGGCGACCTTGGCCAGATACTCGTGGCTGCGGTGCATGGGGTTCCTGGTTTGGAAGGCCGCCACCCGCGACCAACCCCGTTCCGCGAAAAGGGCGCGGGTCTCGGCCGGGCGCAGGTACAGGCCCTTGAAGTCTTGCGGATAGGCGCCCTCGCTCAGCACCCGCACCGGTCCGGCCAGGTTGACCTCGCCCTGGGCCATCACCTTGGCGACCCCGGGATGCGCGGGGTCGGTGGTTCGAAAGACCCGGGAACATTCCAGCTCCCGGTCGATGGCGTATTTTTCCGCGACCTCCATGACCGCCATGATCTGGTCCGACTCTCCCTCGACCAGGGCCACCTCCTGGCCAGGCGCGATCGCCTCGGCCAAGTCCCGATCGCAGGATAAGGTGATGGGAATCGGCCAGAACGTGCCGTTGCTCAACTTCATGTCCACGCAGGTCCGGCGCCAGTCGTCGTGTCCCATGAAGCCGTCCAGCGGCGTATAGGCGCCCATGGCCAGCATCACCAGATCCGACGTCTCGCGGCTGGTCATGGGCACGGCCTTCAGCTCGGCCGCCCGTTTCAACGCCTCCGAGCGTTCGTCCTCACCATTCAGCCCAGAGCCAAGCAGCCTAGGTTCGAGCCCGCCGCCTCCATGCGGAGAAACCAGCTTCGACATGAAGTGCACACCCTCTACCATTTTGTCCCTTCGCCCGTTCGACATTCCCGACAGAGGGGCCTATTCATACAGTATGATGTTTACGAGACCATTTGAAATTTCTATCATTTGGGTGTCATAATCGGGTGTCCCTACCAATAATCTCATCCGGACTTTGAGTCTTGACGGCGCGGTCGGTTTCGGCGTGCGCGACCCCGAGATCTACGTCTTCAAGGCGCGCGCGGTGATCTGCGCCAGCGGCGGGGCGACCAACGTCTGGCGCCCGCACGCGGTCGGCGAGGGCAGGGTTTTTCGGGGCCGCCATGCCATCGGTCCTTGCGTTGATAATAACTGGCTAACATTGGGGTAATTTAATGTTCACCAGCAATCCCTTCGCCGAGCTTTCGGCGTCCATACCACCCATCGTCATGCAGACGTACATCGTCGTCGTGATAATCCTGGTCGTGGGTGGCACGCTGTTCGACATCATTCATAAGAAGAGCGCCAAGTACTTCTTCAACAATTGGCGGCAGGCAAAGAAAAAAGGGACGCAGCAAGTCAGTGGCGGAGAAATGGTGTCCCTGGCGATCCAGACCGCTGTGGTGGAGGGCCTGACTTCTGGTGAATTCTGCAACGTGCAGCGCAGGATTTCCCACCTCCTAACAATGTACGGTTTCCTTGCTTACGTCGTTACAACAGTCATCATGGTGTTCTGGTACCCAACGCCCGCCACCCCCACGCCCACCATCCTGCCGCAACTGTGGACCATCGGGGCCCTGATGGTTTGCCTCGGCGGTTACTGGTTCTGGTTCTTCATTCGGGTCGACGTCGTCGCCGAGGGCAATTCACCGTTCCGCATTGTGCGCGCTGACCTGTTCATTCTCTCGCTTCTCGCGAGCGTGACACTGGGCCTGGTCTGGGCCTATCTGCAGGCGACGGGCAACTCGTGGACAACCGTGTTCGTCGGTTTGTACCTCATCGCCACGACGGTGCTCTTCGGATCCGTTCCGTGGTCCAAATTCTCACATATGTTCTTCAAGCCCGCAGCGGCCTTCCAGAAACGGGTGGAAGAAGCGAACGGTTCGAGGAGCAACCTGCCGGGCCCCGCCGACAAACCCAAAATCTTTGGCAGCGCCCGCCGACAGCCCCGACATTATTAATCAGCCCATCATTGGTCTTCGATACAGGAGATAACGGAATACCATGCCGACATTTGTTTACATGACTCGTTGCGACGGCTGCGGACATTGCGTCGATATCTGCCCGTCCGACATCATGCACATCGATACCACCTACCGCCGTGCTTATAACATCGAGCCCAATTTTTGCTGGGAGTGCTACGCGTGTGTGAAGGCGTGTCCGCAGAATGCGATAGACGTCCGCGGCTACGCCGACTTCGCCCCCCTGGGCCACAGTGTCCGGGTGCTCAGGGAAGAGGAGAAGGGTACCATTTCCTGGAAGATCAAGTTCCGGGACGGGCGCGAGAAGAACTT
>JACZQV010000131.1 GCA_022545545.1 Pseudomonadota bacterium | reverse complement strand
GTTTTTTTCAACTCATTGATGATTAGTTCATCGCTGAAATCGAGTAACATTTTGGTGTGGGCAAACACATTCCTAATGGAACGGACTGTGTTTAATCCGTCTTTGATGGTGTCGTCGTATATCCCGAAGGCATGGCCAGCCATTATCTTCATATAGAAGGTACCTAAAGGGCCTTTATCGCTGGTTAGTTCCTTCCAAGTGACATCGTCCTGTCGGTGAAATCTCGGCCTAAGCATTTCTTCGATTGTGTATTCTAAGAGAGAAGCACCGAGAATAGCGGTCACAATCGGTGCCTTACTAGGTCATGGACTCATTAACGCGTAGCCATATGCGTATAGAAGCCAACTTTATCATGGCGAGGTAATTGGCGGCGTGTTTTTCGAAGCGCGTTGCGACGCGGCGGAAGTGTTTGATCCTGTTGAAGAAGCGTTCGATGTGGTTGCGTTCCTTATAAACCGACATTCCCCAGATGACACCCCAAATCCGCCTATAACGTAATGATTCTTATACCAGATTCCCCGGGGGGCTGTCGTCAAATCACAAGGTCATCTGAGAAATGCGGGGATACATATGATCGTTTTTCGCGGCCCCCGGGGTGGAGGCGTCGCGCCGGCGATGTCTGGACATCGTCAAGCGGCGCAACGACGCCACGGCGCAAAAGCACCCGGCCGAAGGCGCGGCAACTCGGCCCCTCGGTGGCGTTGCGGCGCTTGCCCGACCCGTCCTCCGCAGCAGCGGCGCTGCCGCTGCGGAGGGTGGATGCGCCACATCGCGCGGCGCGCCGCGCCTGGCCGACTGAGCCGATTTGCCCATCGAATTGATTCCTATCGACCAAGAACCGCTCTAAGGTCTGTACTCAATTAGAGCTAACCCATTGAAACTTAGCCATTCTGATTTTGTGTGTCGCATGGGTGGGACTGAGTCGAATCAATGAGTTACACGTTATTGAGTCCAGACCCTAAGCCCCGGCGTCCGGTTTCCGGAGCCCGCCCCGATGCAAGCCTTGCACCCGGCCCGGCGTCGTATTAGTAAGGCTATTGGCGTTGATCTTCGGGGAGGGAAGGGCGTGAACCGGCCTGTTTTGATAGCCATCATCGGTGCCGTGGTCCTCGCCGGCGCGATAGCGCTGAATTACGTCCTCGACAAGGACACGGGCGAGAATAAGACGACGGAAACGGCGCCGGCACCCACCGGCGTTGGGCCGGCGCCTGGCCAGCCCGAGAAATCGGCTGGCGAGCGGGAAGGCGCCAAGGGGTCGGTGGCGCCGAGCTTCGACGTCGTGCGCGTCAACCCCAGGGGCGACGCGGTGATCGCCGGGCGCGCCGCCGCCGGCGCCGAGGTGACGATCCTCTCCAACGACAAGGCGATCGGCAAGGTGACCGCCGACAAGCGGGGCGAATGGGTGCTGGTGCCCGACAAGCCCCTTCCCCCCGGCAGCCGCCGGTTGGGACTGTCGGCCAAGCTTCCCGGCAAGGAGCCGGTGCTTTCCGATACCGAGGTGGTGATGGTCGTGCCCGAGAAGGGCAAGGACATCGCCGGCAGGCCGGTGACGGCGCCGTCGCAACCGCTCGTCCTCAAGGTGCCGAGCAAGGGCGCCGGCCAGGGTCCGAGCCTGGTCCTGCAGGCGCCGCCTTCAGGCGATAGGCCGGGAATGGCCGTTGCCGGAGTGGCGCCGGGTGTGGGCGGGGAGACCGGCGCCCCGACGATTTTCCAGGCGCCGCGCCTCGCCGTGGCGCCGGCGGGGGGCGCCCGCTCGCGGCAAGGCGCGGACACGCTTTCCATCGACGTCATCGATTACGACACGCAAGGCCGCGTGATCATCAGTGGCAGGGCCCGGCCCGGCGCCCGGCTGAGGATCTATCTCGACAATCAGCCGGCGGGGACGGCCGAGGCCGACGCCAAGGGCAGGTGGCGGTTCACGCCGAAAGGCCCTCTAACGCCAGGCACCTATGCCTTGCGGGTGGATCAGGTGGAGACCGGCGGAAGGGTCATCGCCCGGGTCGAAATCCCGTTCACGCGGGCGGCGGCGCTGGCCTCCCTGCCCGGCGAATCGGTGATCGTCGTTCAACCGGGCAACAGCCTGTGGCGTATCGCCCGGCGGAGTTACGGCCGTGGCATCCAGTACACCGTGATCTACGAGGCCAACCGCGACCAGATCAGGGATCCCGACCTCATCTATCCCGGCCAGGTCTTCGCCGTTCCACCGGAACCGAAGATCAACTGATGGACCGACGCCTCGCCGGGGGCGCCGTTTTCACGGAGTTTCGGGCGCTTCCGTGGGCAGGGTTTCGTCTTCCCCGGGCGATTGGGGGCCGAGCGCCAGGGGTTCGCTCAGCAATTCGAGATAAGGTCCGGCGTTGAGCAACAACCTGGTGAGATAGGCCAGGATGTTCACCGGGCTCAACGCCCGGGGAATCTCGACTTCATCCCGATACGCGATCCGCTTGTGCCTGTTAAGGACGATGGCGCCCGGTGTCGCCTGATCCAGCAGCGCCAGGCAGTCGAGCAGGCGGTCCCGCTTCTCGCGGAATTCGAGGGAGTAGGGCAGAATGCCGAGGTCTGCCTGGATGACGAGGGTGGTTTTTTCCTCTTCGCGCCCGATCGCCGCGAGGAAGGGGATTTCGCGGTAGACGAATCGAAAATCGAGCGGGCTCGGCGGCGGGCGATGTTCGACCGTCCCATCCTCGGAGAAGGTGATCGTGCTGATCTCGACCGGGCGTTGCCGCCCGCCCAAGGCGGCTAAATTTACCTTTGGATCAGTGGGTTGTGGAAAGATATCGGTCAAAGATTCGCCTCCTCTGAGCCCGACATTGTAATCGGCTCTTCCTTTAAAATCGGTAAACTGGCGGCCCGAAACGCCCGCGTGGCCTAGGAGTCGCCGGATTTGGGCCGGGCCGCTTGGCGGCAAGGATCGAAGGCCCGACGCTATTCGCTTAACCTTGGGCGCGTCAGGCGATAGAATGAACCGGTCGTGGATAGGGTCATGAGCTCGGGAGCCTGGGATTGCCCAAATCCTTCCCCATTCGCATCAACCGCGAGGGTCTGCCGTTTATCGCGCTCTTTGGCGGCGCCTCGCTGCTGTTGGGGTTCCTCGCCCCGCCCTTGGGCTGGGCCGGCTTGGTGCTTACCGCCTGGTGCGCCTGGTTCTTCCGCGATCCCGAGCGCAACCCGCCGGCGAGGCGCGGTGCCATCCTCAGCCCCGCCGATGGCAAGATCATGACGGTCGGTCCGGCGGTTGCACCCGACGAGCTCGGCCTCGCGGACGCGCCGTTAACAAGGGTCAGCATCTTCATGAACGTCTTCGACGTCCATGTGAACCGCGTCCCCGCGGACGGCACCGTCAGCCGGGTTCATTACCGGCCGGGCCGGTTCTTCAACGCCTCCTTCGATAAGGCTTCCGAGCATAACGAGCGCCAGGCCGTCCGTATCGAGACGGCGGAAGGCCTCGACGTGGCGGTGGTCCAGATCGCCGGCCTCATCGCCAGGCGGATCAAATGCACGCTGGTTCCCGGTCAAGAGGTGAAGGCGGGCGAGCGCTTCGGCATCATCCGCTTCGGAAGCCGCGTCGATGTCTATTTTCCCGATCATGTGCGGGTGCTGGTCAAGGCCGGGGAGAAGGCGGTCGCCGGCGAGACCGTCATCGCCGACACGCTCGCCAACGCTCCGGCGCCGGACGACGAAGGGGGGATGGGATGAACCGGCCCCGCCGCCGTCCCCGGATCAAGACCCTGCCGTTCAACCGGCTGTTGCCCAACATCGTCACCGTGCTGGCGCTCTGCGCCGGGCTGACGGCGATCCGTTTCGGCTATCAGGCGAGGTGGGAGCTGGCGGTCTTGGCGATCGTGCTGGCGGGAATATTCGATGCGCTGGACGGGCGGCTGGCGCGCCTCGTCGGCGGCTCGACCAAATTCGGCGCCGAGCTCGACTCCCTTTCCGACTTCGTAAGTTTCGGCGTCGCGCCGGCGGTGCTGCTGTATTTCTGGACCCTGCAACACGCGCCGGGCGTCGGCTGGGCGCTCGCCCTTCTCTTCGCCGTTTGCGCGGCGCTGAGGCTCGCCCGTTTCAACACCAAGCTCGGCGTCTCCGACATGCCGGCCTGGGCCTACAACTATTTCACCGGCGTGCCGGCGCCCGGCGCCGCCGGACTGGTGCTGTTGCCGATGATCCTGAGTTTCCAGTTCCCCGGCGCTTTCCTGGTCAGTCCGGTGTTGAACGCCGCCGTCATCGTCACCGTCGCCTTCCTGATGATCAGCCGTATCCCGACCTATTCCTTCAAGCAGTTTGGCGTCCCCCACAAGCTGGTGTTGCCGGTGCTCCTGCTGGTGGGGCTGATGGCGGCCTTCCTCGTCACCTCGCCGTGGGCGACGGTGACGGTCATCGGCATCGCCTATACCGTCTCGCTGCCGTTCTCGGTCCGCTCCTTCCGCGCCTTGCAGCGTGAGGCGGCCCGGCTGCGGGAACGCGTGCCCGAGGAGGCCATGGCCGAGGTCGAAGCCGCCGAGGCGGCGGCCGACCGCGTGTTCGAGGAAGTCGCCGAACACCACGTGGAAGAGCCGGCGGACCCGCCGCCCGCCGCCGGACCGCCGGACAAGTTCGACCGCGGTTGAAGCCCCGACCGCGCCCCGGCACGGTTTCCGGGCGGCGGCGGAGGCGCTCGTCCCCTAACGCTCAGATCTTGAAAAGGCTCCGGACCTCGTGGGGGAACAGCTCCTCGGGGGTCACCGGGCGTTCGGTCACGCGCTGCTCGTGGGCGAAACCGAGGAAGGCCTCCAGGGTCCGCCGGTTGGCTTCGATGCCATAGGGCCAGAAGTCGTCGCCGAACATGGCGCGGGCCCGTTCGGCGTTATCGACGCTCCAGGCCATGGGAAAACGGCAGATGTTTCCGTCAAGCGCGCGTTCCATGCCGCGCCGTTTCGCTTCCTCGAAGGCGGCGAACAGGTTCCTCGGCGCCCAGGGATAATTCTCGATCACGTCGGGACGCATCGCCACGGTGTGCATGATGGGAAAGATGCCGGTCTCGGACCAGTAGGCCTCCTCCGCCGCCTGGGGATCGGCGAACAGCCGGCGGATGCGCGTATCGCCCTGCTCGAAGGCCCTCGGCGGGCGGGCCGAGATGATGGCGTCGACATCGCCCCCGATCAGAAGATCGGTCAGCGACTTGTCCGCCACCGGGGTATAGCTGACCCCTTCTGGCAGCACAGGCTTTACCTCGTCGCGAAGCCCGGCGACGTTGACGCCGGCCTGGAACCACTCGACGTCGGTAAGCGGAACGCCGACCTGGTGCACGAGATAGGCGCGGGCGTAAACCAGCGCCGTCTGGATCCACGCGGGGATGCCGATGCGCTTGCCGGCCAGCGCTCGCGGCTCCTCGATCGGCCGCTCGGCGGCGACATAGAAGGCGCCGAGACGGAAGAAGCGGGACGGGAACACCGGTATCGCCGTGATGTCGGGGACGTTGCGCGAGACCAGGGCGGTATAGCGCGCCAGCGACATCTCGGAGATGTCCCATTCGCGAAAACGGGTGAAACGGGAGAAGATCTCCTCCACCGGCAGGTCGATATGGGTGATCTCGATGCCCTCGGCCTGGACCTTGCCATCGGCGAAATCGCGCACGTGGTCGTAATCGCTGATCGCCAGTGAAAGCCGGACCTTGCTCAAATTTCTTCTCCCCGAAATTCAGGTTTTCGTGCCGTCAGATCAGGTTCTTCAGCACATAGCCGATCAGGTAGGCGATGGAGGCGGCGGCGAGCCCGATCGCCGTGATCTCGAGGCCCGAGCGCCACCAGCGCATCATCGACCATTTGCTCTTGACCGTGCCGATGGCGAAGAACACCAGCGCCGTCAGGGCGATCGCGGTCTCGAAGGCGGCCGGGACACCAATGATGAAGGGCAGCAACGGGATGGCGCCGCAGAGGATGAAGGCGGCAAAGGTGCACATCGCCGAGATCGCCGGCGCGCGGGTGGCCTTGGGCAGGCCGTACTCCTCCGCCAGCATGGTCTGGATCCACCTTTCGCGGTCCGAGGTGACGATCTCGACGGCGCGCTCCAAATCGGCGCCCTCGAAGCCCTTGAGGCGGAAGATCTCGCGGATCTCCGCCGTTTCGCCCTCGGGATCCTCCGTGATTTGCCCGTCCTCCCAGGCGTGCAGGCGCTCGAATTCCTCCTGCTCGGTCTTGGTGCCGCTGTAATTGCTCGCCGCCATGGAGAAACCGTCGGCGACGAGATTGGCGACGCCGAGGATCATCATCACCCGGGTCGAGAAATCGGCGCCGACGACGCCGGCGACGATGGCGAAGGTGGTGATGGCGCCGTCGATGCCGCCATAGACCCAGTCGCGGATATAGTTCGCGCTCGGCCCCTCTTCCAGCCGGTCCCGGATCGCCTCGGCGGAATGGTCGTGATACATCCTGATCGCCCTTCGCTCGCGCGCGCCCCGGCCAATCTACCCGATCCTCACCGCCTTGCCACCGGCATAATGGGGATGGGGCGGGGGTGAAGCATCGCGTGATCACGGGCACTGGTTGCCCGTACCGGGTACCGACTAATCATTGACAACTGTGCCGAGTAAAAATAATATTGAATTAATTATCTAAAACTTGGGCCTTCATACGATGAACGCTTTTAAATATGGCGGGCCGTGGACTCAGATTAAGGTCAACGTCCTTGCTGATTATCTGAGATTTTACACGAGCGCCCTAAAGGACCAGAAGTTTGAACTCCTATACATCGACGGGTTCGCCGGCAGTGGCGAGCGGAGCGTCGATATTTCCGATGGCGGCCTTATCGACCATGCTGATGAAATGACATTGGAGGGCTCCGCTAAGAAAGCTCTGAATACCGATCCCCCTTTCGATAAATACATTTTCATCGAAAATACATCCCACCGCTATGCTGCGCTGATTTCTTTATGCGATGAATATCCCAATAGGAAAATAGAGGTAATCAAAGGAGATGCCAACAAAGAGGTGTCCCGAATTTGCAATGAAACAGTTTGGCGTGGACCAGGAAGCCCCGGTCACGGCAGGCGCGCTGTTCTTTTTCTTGATCCCTTCGGGATGGATGTACATTGGAACACCTTGAAATCAGTTGCGCGAACCGAAGCAATAGACCTCTGGTATCGTTTTCCGATGGAAGGCCTCTATCGACAAGCCGCGAGAGATTTAGCCAAAGTTGATCAAGCTAAGGCCGCTGCCGTGGATCGAATTCTCGGTACTCAGGAGTGGGTAAGCGCGCTTTATGAAAAACCCTCGCAGAGCGACCTTTTTGATACGGGGCCGGAGGCTGAAAGGGTAGCGGACGTTAAGGCCATGGAGGGATTTGTAAAGAAGAGACTGGAGGACATTTTCGCCTCCGTGGCTGATCCTCTTCCTCTACCCAAAACGGGAGGTCCACAGAAATTTTCTCTATTCTTTGCAGTTTCGAACCGTGAACCCCCAGCTATTGGACTTTCTATGCGAGTAGCCGAGCATATTCTGGGGAAGGCGTAGAGGGGTAGTTATCCCACGTCCGGCCGTGTAGTTTTCGGCCTGTCCGCTTTTTGTTTACTCCGCCCCACTGCTTGAAAAAGAAC